>JANNLB010000009.1:0-6629 GCA_031396605.1 Geobacter sp.
GCGGTCAGGGTCTCGATCAGCACGGCGGTCTGAATGGTCATGTGGAGCGAGCCGGTGATACGAGCGCCTTTCAGTGGTTGCGAAGCGGCAAATTCCTCGCGGATAGCCATCAGTCCCGGCATCTCGGTTTCGGCGATCCTGATTTCCTTGCGGCCCCAATCGGCCAGCTTAAGATCTGCTACGATGAAATCACTCATGAATTTCTCCTTGGATAGGTAACTTGTTTACCGTGTAATTTTTAGCCGCTAACTCTACTATGAGGATACAAAAAAAGCAAGCAGAGCGGACTGAAAGCCGCATGTCTTGTTCAGTTAAATTCCTGGTCACGAGTCAAAGATCACATCCATCGCACCTTGAACCGTAGAAACCCCCTCGATACGGATGCCCCGTTTTTTAAGACGTTTCAGGCTGCCGGCCGGAATGATGCAACGTTTGAAGCCAAGTTTTTCAGCTTCGGCAATGCGCAATTCAGGCTGGGTGACAGCCCGCACCTCCCCCGCCAGGCCGACTTCACCGAATATGACCGTATCGGGAGGAATGGCTTTGTCAAGGTGACTGGAGGCAACCGCCATGATCATGGCCAGATCGGCTGCCGGCTCGTTCAGCCGCGCTCCGCCGGCCGCATTTAAAAATATGTCCTGTCCAGCCATGTGCAAACCGACTTTTTTTTCCAGTACAGCTACCAGCAAAGCCAGACGATTATGATCAACTCCGATGGTTGTCCGACGGGGGACGCCGTAGGAGGACGGAGTCACCAGCGCCTGAAGCTCTACCAGCAGTGGCCGGCTTCCCTCCAGCGAGGTAGTGACGACTGAGCCAGACACACCCAGGGGGCGCTCGGAAAGAAAGAGCTCCGAAGGGTTTGCGACCTCGCACAGCCCCTCCTGTTTCATCTCGAAGACGCCGATTTCATTGGTCGAGCCGAACCGGTTCTTGACCGCCCGCAGTATGCGGAAGGGATGACTGCCGTCACCCTCGAAATAAAGTACCGTGTCAACCATATGCTCCAGCACGCGCGGACCGGCGATTGATCCATCTTTGGTCACGTGACCGACGATGAATATCGGGATGTCACTCTTTTTGGCAAGCAGCATCAGCTTGCCGGCCGATTCCCGCACCTGGCTGACGCTGCCGGGGGCCGATTCCAGAGCAGAGGTCCAGACAGTCTGGATCGAGTCAACCACCATTGCGGCCGGCTTGAGAGCAGCCGCCTGCCCCAGGATCGCTTCCAGCGAGTTTTCAGCAAGAATCAACAGGTTTTTGCTTGATGCACCCAGACGTTCGCCTCGCAGGCGGGTCTGCGAAGCCGACTCCTCGCCCGAAACGTACAGCACCTTCCCCGCTGCTTCCGCCAGTGCGTGCATCGCCTGCAGCAGCAGCGTTGATTTGCCGATGCCGGGATCGCCGCCGATCAGCACCAGTGAGCCGGGGACGATTCCTCCTCCCAGCACCCGGTCGAGCTCTCCGATACCGGTCGGCCTGCGTGTCTCCGATTGGGGAGGGACGTCACAAATCGGAACGGGAAGTGCGCTCCCGGTCGAGCGTGCCTGATGAGAAGCCTTGATGACAGCCTCTTCCACCATACTGTTCCAGGCCCCACAGTCAGGACATTTGCCGAGCCATTTGGGAGACTGGCTGCCGCATTTCTGGCAGGTAAATATCGTTTTCTGCTTCACACACCCCTCCTGTACGTTCAACAACCAATATGTTCGTCCGGAGACCTACAGCTACTCCTCCGGAGTTTCCGGATGGAAATTAAATATTTTGGAAAGACATTTCAACTGTAGTATGGCATAATTAAGGTTCTCAATACAAGGAACGGCAATGGATTTCTATCGACCACCAACAACCCAGGGGGCTCTTTTTGCGCTCGGCACTGTCTATCGCGCCGTGCGGGCCTGGAGGTTTTATCCGAAAGGTCACCCGACCCGCCGCAGCAGCCTCGGCTTGGCCCATGCAGCGATGCAGCAGCTTCTCGATGGCAATACGCTTTCACTCGCCTGCGGGCGGACCGGCTTCAGCTTCCCTGATGGTGAATTTCTCAAAGGGGACTCCGGACTTTCGACCTCTCTTGCATACGAGCTCTTTATTCGCCGCGTGCAAAAAATAACGATTTTCCACGACCTGTTTGAAGAAGATCTGCTTGAGCTGTTAAAGCTGTTGTGCCTCTCTCCGGAAACCATCCGGCAATCGGGCGGATTCGATACCATGATGGCAGAGCAGGGCATCCGCTCCATCTGTGTCAATGAGTTTGATCTGGCGGCCATCCGGTTGAAACGCCAAAAAGTTGAACAGAGCGGGATTATTCCCCAGGGGATTGACGAAGCTGAAGAAGGTAATGGTTTCGTCCCGGTTGTTGAGCTGCAATCGCCTCAGACGGATTCGCTCTCTCCGGAGCAGCAGCTTCAGTCACTGATCGGTAGATTATCTACCTGCGTTGATGATGACATCTACCTGATATTGATCCGTCAGGCCGTTGCCTGTGCCGACGATCTCGAATCTCGTCAGGAACAACACTTTATTTTCCCGTTTCTTGAAATGCTTGCCAGCCACTCCTCCGACAGGGGGCGCGGTGAAAACATGCGAGAGTGTGCACTGTTTGCTATTGAGCAGATTATCACTCATGGTGACGTGCTGCAGATTGTGTTTGGACGGATCGAGCAGGGGAACGGCATATCGGAAAAGGCCTTGAATGGGATTCTCAAAGCCGGCGGCGCCACCGCAATTACATCGGCGATCGAACTATTGGGCCGCACCGACAGCCTTAAAGTCAGAAAAAAACTTTCCACCATGCTGGGCGATCTCGGCGAAACCGCCGTGCCGATCCTGTTGGATTTGATGCATGACTCCCGCTGGTTCATCATACGAAATATCTGTGTAATTTTGGGTTCTATCGCCAGCCGTGAGTCGCTTGGAGCTCTGACGAACTGTCTGCACCATTCAGACCTCCGCGTGCGCAAAGAAGCCATCCGCAGCCTGGCACAACTTGGCGCACAGGAGGCAGAGGCCGCAATTATCGGCATTCTGCGCGGTTCCGACACAGAGCTGTATCCACAGGCAATCGCATCGCTGGGCGGAATGAAAAGCAGAAAATCATTGGCAGGACTTATGAGGATCCTGCTCTCAAGTGACCTGTTTTTGAAGTCGCTTCCCCTCAAAGTTGATGTTCTGGCCGCCATCGCCTTAATTGGCGACCGGCAGGTGACGCCGCTTCTAGTGACACTCCTTGAAGAGCGGCATCTATTCGCTTCAACCCGTGGAAAGCAGTTAAAGGCGGCAGTGGCTGCATGCATGGGCAAGCTTGGTGATCCCCGTGCAGTTCCGCATCTGGCAAAACTGGCTTCGAGCAGAGGAGAACTGGGTACCATCTGCTCGGATGCAATTGTAATGATAGAAAAAAAGGAAGGGAGATCAGATGGGAACTCTTGACAAGCCGAACGCGCTCCGACTGATCACGCTTTTTTCCGGCGCGGTTAAAGGCATGTCCTTTTACCCCGCTTCGCACCCGGCAATAAGACAGCCGCTCATGGAACTGTATAAAATCATGATATCGGCACTCAGCCGGGAAGAACAGATTTCCTGGGGTCTTATTGACGACATCATGTTCTTTGACGATCACCTTTTCATTGCACCCTCAACGGCAATCGCCGACCTGTCGATCCGGATGACAGAGAAGGAGATAAGCCGGATAGTCGCGACTTCAACCATCACTTTTGATGAGCTGGAATCTTTTGTCAAACTCTTCTCCGCCAAGAGTGTCAGCTTCGAAACTATTTCCCGCGAGATGATTGACGCAGGTATCACCGGTCTCAGACTGGTCCGTCTGGGAGACGAAAGTTTTGACCAGGCCGATGACAAGTTTGAAAGCGACCCCGATGGTGGTCACGTTGAAACGTACAACAGGGCTCTCTCTGCTATAAAAACAATCTGCCGCGATATTGAACGGGGCCGTATACCGAACAGTGCTCCGATGATAAAAATTGTTGACCAGATGGTCGGGATCACCATGCTGGAACCATGGGCGATGCTGGGATTAACCATGATAAAGGATTATGATAACTACACCTTTAATCATTGTGTCAATGTCGGAGTTCTGTCTATGGCATTGGGGGCGACCCTCGGTCTGGATGCCATATCCGTCAGGGATCTGGGGATTGCGGGGCAGCTGCATGACATTGGCAAGACCATGATTCCGAAGGACATCCTTAACAAGCCGGGCAAGCTTTCCAGTGCCGAATTTGATGAAATGAAGCGCCATCCTGAACTCGGATCCAAAATTATCCGGGAAATGGAAGGGCTGGCGCCGAATATATCCTCCATAGTGCTGGGGCATCACCTGCACTACAACCGGAGCGGATATCCTGAATGGGCAAGCAAGCTCCCTTTTAACCAGATGGTAGATATTATTGCCATCGCCGACACGTACGATGCCATTACGACGCTGCGCGTCTACCAGCACCCGGTCAACCCGAAAAAAGCCTTGAAAGAAATGCAGAAAATGACCAATACCATTCTGGACGGCGCCATAGTTGAACGTTTTATCGAAATGATGGGGAACTATCCGGTCGGCACACTCGTGCGGCTTGACACCAACGAGGTAGCGATTGTATATCGCCCGAATCCGCTTGATGAAAACGCTCCGCTGGTACGAATTCTGATTGATGAGGATGGCAAGCGGCTGCCGGTGCCGCGCGAACAGGCTCTGTACGGTTCAAGCGGGGCGCACTACTCCCGGATAGTCGCTGTAGTTGATCCGTTGTTGAAAAACATTGATGTCGGGCGATTGATTTCGAGTGGGCACTATTGAAGGGGCATGCGGCTGAGTGCGGCTGCGGCAGACTGCCGAGTTGAGGCGTGAGGAGATGTCAGGAGTGTTTCGATTTGGCGCAATGAAGGAAGGTCATTGAGCAGAGCCAGGGTTATGGCGGCTTCGGCTTCCAGCACACCGTCACTCACGCTCAAAAAGGTACGCAGTTTGGTAAGAATATCCGGAGTAGCCGGAAAATGTTGCAGCGCATCGATCGCTCGACCCTGAACAGTCGGGTTTTCATCATCGAGAAGCTCTACAAGTACCGCCAGAGCCGCCGGTAAAGCCAGTTTACCGAGAACTGCGGCGGCCGCCGAACGAATATCCACTTCAGGCCGCCGTGCACAGTAGACAAGCGGCGGAAGCACTTTCTCTCCACCAATCTCACCCAGGGCATAGATGGCACCGATTCGGGCGCCCATGTCCCCTGTTTTCAGCGTTGCGAGAATTTCATCAACACTGCTGATCGCTTCAAGTTTTTCAATAGCCTCGGCTGCTGCGACCCTGACTTCAGAAACGGGATCTTTCAGCAACGGTCGCAGGATGCCTATGCGCGAACGGATATTTTCTTTCATGCCCGTATGTGTAGCAGAAACAAGCCGTCAAAACAATTAAAATTGATTATTTGCAGCTTGTGCGCAAGACAACAATTCTGATATATTAGCGTCAGATTTTGATATCATACCAAAATAACAGCGGTCATGCTGCCGCCTCGCCCTGACAAGCAGGATACGCGCGTTAGCTAAATAATTTAATTAAAAACCACATACATTATTTCTATCGAACTAAAACCTGGAAAATGATTTCCAACTTACTTAAAACCACCGACAGCTGCAAACGACAAAGGAGAGTATTTCACTATGATGGGGCCGATAGAAATTAAACCGGGACTACACTGGATCGGATCGGAAGATCCGGAGTTGCGGGTCTTTGATGATCTTTTCCCGACGGAGCATGGCACCAGTTACAATGCATATCTGCTGAAAGGTACTGACAAAACTGTTCTTATTGACACCGTAGATGAGAAGTTTGTTGACGAATACATGGATAAGGTCAGGTCACTGGTTGACCCGAAAACCATCGACTATATAATTGTCAATCATACCGAGCACGACCACTCCGGTTCACTGTCGTATCTGCTGGAACAGGCGCCGCAGGCAATAGTCTGCTGCTCGTCGGCCGCCAGGAATTTTCTCGGCAATATTCTGCCCAGACCAATTAACTGTCAGACCGTCAAGGATGGTGACACCCTTGATCTCGGTGGACGAACACTGCGCTTTATCTCCGCCCCTTTTCTCCATTGGCCCGACACAATCTTCACGAGGTTGGAGGAAGAAAATATCCTCTTTTCCTGTGATGCCTTTGCGGCCCACTACTGGCAGACCGGACATATCTTCAACGACGAGGTAGAGGATTTTACCTCGGCCCGCCATTTTTATTTTGACTGCATCTTTCGCCCTTTCAAAGACAAGGTTCTCTATGCCGTCGAAAAAATTCGCCACGACGTGATCGACATGATCTGCCCCAGCCACGGACCGATCATCAGGCGTGACCCGTGGAAGGTTATTCAGCAGTTTGAAAACTGGAGCAAGCCGACTTCACAGAGCAAAAAGATTGTTATCCTGTATCTGTCACCGCACGGCAGTACGGAAAAGATGGCTCACGCAGTTGCCGCCGGGGCCACACGAGACGGCATAGAGATCGCCAGCTATCATATCAACAGCCTTAATGCCGGCGAACTGCGCAACCTGATGGAAGAGGCCGATGCGCTGCTTTTCGGTATTCCGACGTTTAACCGCGATATCGCAAAACCGATGTGGGA
>JANNLB010000022.1:0-6103 GCA_031396605.1 Geobacter sp.
AGCGCGGCCGGTCGATATGGATATTCCTTGCCGTTAAGCATGATGGTGCTGCCGATACAGGCCGCCTCGCCAAACTCTTTGGCGATCCGGCGGATGGTCTCGGCCGGGATCGAACAGATGCCAGCCATCCTTTCGGGGGTATGGTCCTTCAGGGTGTCCTTGATCACCTGAAAAGCCGGTCGGTACTCTATACCGTCAACTCGATAGGCCCCCTCTAGCGCGACCTCCTGAAGGTTCATATCGGCAGAATCATATTCCCTGGCGATGCTTCTGGCCGAATCCCAGACCATCGGTTTTTGGGTTTCGGCATTCCTGAGGAGGTTGCCGTCGGGCGCCACCAGGTAGATACCGTTGGTATGTTTGCGCATAAAGCCGGCATCATAGATGTTTAGTTCGTACAGAAGCACATAGACCATCCCCAGAACGAAAGCCCGGTCGGTACCCGGCCTGATCGGTAACCACTCATCAGCCTTGGACGCCCCCGACGACATGCGCGGCTCGACCACGACCAGTTTCATCCCTCGGTCCACCCGGGCGCTGGCCATCCGCTTGATAGAAGCCGCCACATGAAGATGGGACGAAAAACCGTCGCCGGCACCGATCTGAATCCAATATTTACAGTGATCGTAATCGTTGATGGCCGCAAAAGAACCATCAAGCGTGCCGTTAACGGGGTGATAGGCAGCGCCGCAGTATTGCCCGACTGTAGAGAAATAATGAGGTGTGCCGAAGGCCGCTCCCCAGCCCCATATGTGGATCCTGTGAAAATCGTTGATCGCCACGAGCAGCTTGCGGGGATCCTCTTCCCGGATTTTTTTCAACTTTTCGGCTGTTGTGCTAAGGGCCTCCTCCCAGGAAATGGGAACCCATTTGGGATCGACTCCGGCGCCTTTTTCAGGGTTGGTCCGCTTCAAGGGTGTCTTGACCCGGTGGGGGTCATAGAGCCGCATAATGCCAGCGAGCCCCTTGGGACAAAGCTTTCCGCGGTTGCTGGGGTTGTCGGGATCACCTTCAATCTTTACCACGACGCCATCTATTACGTGAGCAACGATCGCGCAGCTGTGAATACACATCTTACAGGCGCTCTTGGCCCAGTAATCTTTTTGTGCCACCATATCGCTCTGTTTCAAAATTGCTCTCCTCTCGTCCTACAGAATATTATCTTCTTAATAAATCTTTATGATCAGGTAGTTATACATCCCTGAGTGGCACTAACTGAAATCAGCATATCCCCGGTCTGATACGCTATTTATGAGCTTCCGAGCATTCGCATCCGGATAATCGGCTCATCAGCATCAACTTTGCGTTGATCTCGACATAGCAATGGTGGCAACCTGATCCTCTCCGAGCACGAGTAGATGTTCAACCTGTTACCTCGCGCAAAGCCTATAACCGTAATGTTAAGATCTTCGGCAAGCGCTATTGTCATATCGGTTGGAGCCGAACGGGCAATAAGAACGGGGATATTCATTTTGGCAACCTTGAGAAGGATTTCCGACGACACCCTTCCACTGAAAAACAGAACATGGTTGGAGATGTCCAGCTTCTGCAAAATGGCCTGCCCCATGATTTTGTCGAGCACATTGTGGCGACCGATATCGTAACAGGTATAGCTAACTTTGCCCGAACACCCCACTCCGCCATTGTGAGTTCCACCTGTCTCCTTAAAGATGGCTGAGTTCTGATCAAGATAGTTGGCATAATAAAGGGCCTCATCCAGGGTTATCCGAATCGTGGACTCCTGAACTTTGATCAGGGACTCATCATTTTCAAAATTGAAAGAGACCCGACTCTTACCGCAACACGATGACATGACTCGTCTCTGTAAAATCCCCTGCTGGCCCGGACGCTGTCTGCCTTCAACCCGGATGATGTTCTCTTCGCAGTGATGCCCGATAGTGTACAGATCATCCCTGTTTTTTACGAACCCTTCGGAAACGAGAAATCCTACCGTCAGCTCCCTGATCTGGTTCGGCGAGCAGAGAATGGTAACGATCTCTTCCTTGTTGAAATAAATAGTGATCGGTACTTCCCGGACAATTACGTCTTCCGCCAAATGCTTTTCCGTTCCCGTAATCTTGATGACAGGCAGTGATACGGTATCGTTTATCATTCTGACCTCCTGGTGATACCTGCTGACCGTGAAATATTGATTGCCAATGGCATGTTGAATCCAAGACCCCGCCTTATTAGATATAAGAACGTTATCTAATATATCGTTTTATACTTAGCTATTGAGCAAGTACGGTGCCAACATTCTGATATTACTACAATCGTAATCAAAACGATGGTTTATCTAAAAGACAATCAAAGGAGGTTTACTGAAAGGATATAACTTAATTTGGGTATTACCTGATTGCAATAACGACAGTACCTTTGACTAAAGCACTCTATCGTTCCGGCTCTCAGTGTCAAGGCTGGCGGGCTTAAATTGGGGAAGCAGCGTAACTATCTAAAATTAATGACACAACAAATCCCTTCCGGGATCATTACTTGGATTTTTGAAGAGATGAGAACCGTTTTGCTGGAGCCCTGGACGGCTGCTATAATATTATTGCGAGGAATAAGAAAAGTATTACCTTTTTCCGAGGGAGATCTTCTTTACACCTTTTTCAAACGGCTGCTCAATGCCGGTTGAGTAATGCCGAGCAATCTTGCCGCCATGGACTGATTACCCTTGGTTCGCTTGATAGCCTCTCTGACCAGAAGGTTGGCGGCTTTTTTCAGAGTCGGCAGACGCTCGTGAAAGGTCAAAAGGTGATCTTCGAAGTCAGTTTCATGTCCAATAGACTCCTTTATGGAGAGACCCATCGCCTTATTGAAAGAATCCATGGAAAGCTTTTTGCTGTTGTGCATACTCACGGCATTAAACACCATTGCCCGCAGTTCGCGGATATTCCCTGGAAATGGATAATTGGCGAGCAGAAGTGACAGCTCCGGTGGTGGAGTCGGTTTGTTCTTACCCATCTGCGGAGCTGCGTCTTCCAATAAATATTCGAGGATAACCGGTATATCCTCGGTCCTCTCTCGAAGTGGTGGTATTTCTATATGATGGGTATAAAGCCTGAAATAAAGGTCTTTTCGAAACACGCCGCTTTTTTGTTTCTGATCCAAATCCGCGTTTGTCGCAACTACAACACGAGCAGTAACCTTCACTACCTTGTCACTACCTAAGGGCATAAATTCTTTTTCCTGAAGCAGCCGCAGAAGCTTTATCTGGGATAGAGGGCTTAGATCGCCGATTTCATCGAGGAACAAGGTTCCTCCCGCAGCCTTCTCGACCATTCCGGCACGATCGCGGTCTGCTCCGGTAAAGGCTCCCTTCACATGACCGAAAAGGGTATCGGAAAAAACATTGTCGTCAAGACCGGCGACGTTGACAGGGACCCAGGCACCCTGAGAAGGGCTTACATCGTGCACGGCCCTGGCGACGAGCTCCTTTCCCACGCCGCTTTCCCCTGTAATAAGAACAGGTTCTGAACTGCAGGCAAGGGCTTCAACATATTGGAATATCGACTGCATCTTGTCACTTCGACAAACGATATTTTTGAAGACCTCTGGATGCCTCAGCTTTTTTTCCAGAATTCGTGCCAAATGTTCCTGAAATCGAGAAAGTTCCTTCTCGCTTTTTTCTCGTTCGGCGATCTCCTGTTCAAGCCGCGTTTTCTGCTTTTCAAGTTTGATATGGGCTCTTCGCAGAGCCAGATGAGTTCTCACCCTGGCCAAAACTTCTTCCGGATGGAACGGTTTGGAGACAAAATCAACCCCGCCGACTTCAAAAGCCCGGACTCTGTCGACACTATCGTCCATGGCACTAATAAAAATGATCGGCACTTCGCGCATCCGCTCGTCCATTTTAAACCGCCGACAGACTTCGTAACCATCCATATCCGGCATCATTATATCCAACATGATCAGATCCGGCAGGATAGTACGCGCGGAAAGCAACGCCAAACCGCCGCTTTTGGCCGGCCGCACATCAAAACCATCGCCGGTAAGGATCTCGGATAATAGATCCAGATTTTGTGGTGTATCGTCAACCACCAACACATTCCCTTTGACATTGAAAGCCTGAATTTCAGGACACGGTAAACTGCTTTTCTGAGAATCTTCCATCGTCTGCTCCCTGCAATGCTAAAAGATACTGCACGACTGTATCACATCACTAAAAAAGACGGCAGGCCTGACATGACACCTTTTCAGGCTTCACTGGTGAACAGGCAAATCATTATTTCAGCAGATCCAGTAATATTTCAAATTGATACTGTTTCTCCATGCGCCCCATGATCTCCCCGAGAGATCTATCAAAAGAAGATATGCGGCCTATGGCGTCCCGGATAGCGCCGACATGCAGAATAATCAGTGCCTGCCGCAACTCCTCCCGCAGCTCATCGGGCAAATGTCCCAGATCCTTGAGAGTCAACGTAGCAGATTCCTCACGACCTGATAATGTCAACGAGTCTTCCGCATAACGGTACTCAATCCCAAGTAGCTTCTTTATCCCGGCAAAGAGCTCGCATTCCCTGAATGGCTTACTGATAAATTCGTCGGCGCCGGTCGCCAGAATTTCATTCCGCTCTTCTACAAACGCGCTGGCGCTCACCGCAATGACCGGGATTTTTTTCCCATTTGCCGTTGCCTTCAAACGCCTCGTGGCCTCATAGCCATCCATCACTGGCAACCTCATGTCCATCAGCACCAAGTCAGGTTTCTCACCTTTGCAAACTGCAAGAGCTTCCTCACCATTTGCTGCTTCCAGCGTTTTAAATCCCACGAAAGACAACAATTCCACCACAAATCTACGGTTTATTTCCTTATCATCCACCACAAGAATGGTTTTTATCCCACTACCCGGAGCCAGTCCCAACACCCTTCGGACTTCTTCCGTCCTCTCAACAAACTCCTGTTGGCCTTCTTCAAATTTGCAAGAGGCGGTAAATATACTCCCCTTGCCGAACACACTACGGGCGGCCAGATTGCCTCCCATCAAACACATGTACTCCCTGCTGATTGTCAAACCGAGACCGGTGCCGCCTTTACTCTTCCCGCTCATGGTCTGCTCGAAAGAGTGGAAGAGCTTGTCCATCTCTTTGGGTATAATGCCGATACCGCTATCCTCCACCTCAAAAGAAAGTGCCCATTGCCTCTTTTCCCCCTTTTCAGCAGCCGGCAAATGATCCCTGTCAACATAGACCCGGAGCGTGACATCCCCCACGTCGGTGAACTTGATGGCGTTACCTATCAGATTGATCAGCACCTGGCGTAATTTACCCTCATCTCCTATCAAAAAATGCGGCAGCGGAGCCTGTTTTTCAATTTTGAAACACAATCTCTTCTGTTCGGCTCGCATTCTGAACATTGCGTCCAGATCTTCAAGCAGAGAGTACAGATCGAAAACGCCCTGCGTCAGACTGAGACAGCCGTTTTCAATTTTTGAAACCTCCAGCACATCGTTGATAAGGGCCAGTAAATGATCTCCGCTGCGGTTGATGGCGTCGAGATGTTTCTTCGATGAGGTGGACAGTGAAGAATCACGCTGCATCAGTTGGGAAAAACCGTGAATAACATTGAGGGGTGTGCGCAGTTCATGAGACATGTTTGCGAGAAAAATACTTTTGGAGCGGTTGGCGGATTCAGCAGATTCTTTGGCCTGTTGCAATAATAGCTCTGCCTGCTTGCGAACAGTTATATCGCTGGAAATGCCGCAGACCGCATAAATTTCTCCCTCCTCGGAAAAAAGAGGAAATTTTACGGAGATATACGAATGAAGCCCATCATCGTGATAGGCTTCTTCTTCTACCTGTATTGCCCTGCCCAATTTGAGTACCGCCATATCGTTTTGATGAAAGGCCTCCGCCATCTCCCACGAGCAGATATCATAGTCCGTCTTCCCAATAAAGCTGTCCCTATCGACATGAAAAAGTTTTTCAAACCTTCGATTGACCAGACTGTAACAGCCCTTGGTGTCTTTTATGTATATGCAGGCCGGAGCGTTGTCCAGAATCGACTGCAACCGTTCATCGCTCTCGCGCAGGGCATACTCGGCCTTTTTCCGTTCAGCAATTTCCTGTTCCAGCTTTGCTTTCTGTTTTTCAAGCCTGGT
>JANNLB010000170.1:0-3498 GCA_031396605.1 Geobacter sp.
ATTATATTATGTTGCACTACACATACAACTTATTGAGTAAAAAAACAAATCAACCCACAGTATATTTCAAATGAGTTCTTTTTGCCGCAATGTGCCGTTAATAATGATGCTTCGATAATTCCAGTAAATCGGCACGCTTCATGCTTATGAAAAGACTCTGTTTTTTCACGCAAAAAATCTGCATAAACTTAAACAAGGAGATTTTATGGAAAGTAAATTATTTGTTTCTCTCTTCATCCTCTAAACCCTGTTAGCCACACCACAAGAATGATTAAGAACCACTACAAAAAGGAGGTACAAACATGAAAAAATTAAGACGATTCATCACTTCACTTCTACCGCTACTGATAGTTGTGACCCTGCTGGCAGGCAATGCCCAAGCTGCGCTTCTCGACGTGGGGCCGACTGTCCCGCAGGTAATCGGCAGCTCAGAACCGACTCTTGGGCACGGTTTTCCGCTCTGGTACCGGGACACCAACCACTTGCCGCTTGGGTTGTGCACAGACCAGGCAATGTGCTTCTTCGCCCCGCCCGTTCCCGCCCCCGCCGCGGTAGTTTTCCCCACCAACATGCCGGACGAAGCCTTCTATTGGGCGGCTGAATCAATAATAGCCCTCCCCGGCGTAGGTAAACAGGCGATCCTTGTCCAGGCGCTCGAAGCGGCCTTCTCCACGGGCGCCGCCGTGCCCGGCAACCAAGTCACCTTCGCCAGGATGAGGATCAGGATCGACACCCCGATTGCCGGAACATACGTCGCGACCACACCCTACAAGCAGTTCACGTTCACCATTGCCAATGACCCGGTTGCCATCGCTGCCGGTATCTTTTTTACCGAGGATATCGGAATTGCGCAAGGTGGTGTGTATACCGGCGCACTCGCCGGCAGTATCGGCCCTTTCCTCTACTGTGCCAATAATACTGATCCAGCCAAAAATGCACCGGTTATACGAACTACCGGAACTTTCCTTGGAGACGGGTTGCCATGTACTGTAGCGGGGAGCACCTTCCTTGATCCGAAGACCGGCCAGCTTGCCAACCTGTTCCGCGTCGATGGGCCTCTAGGGTCCAACCTGGGCGGGGCCGGGGTCGACTTCGTGGAATCCAGGCTCTTCAGCGTGAACGGCAAGATCCACACCGAGGTCATTCCCACCCCCCTGACGGTGGACAAGGCCACCTACGCACTGGACAGCAGAGGAATGCAGGTGAACACCTTTGCCACCACCCAGCCCGTGTCCAACAAGACAATTCCGGGAATCTCGTTGTTCCCGCTCAACTTCGCTCTCACCGGACAGGCCTCCTCCCTAGAGCTCAACGGTGCAGGCATTGCGACTCAGACCTTGGCAACCAACAGCCCGGCCGACGGGAAATTCTTTTCGCTCAGCGGTATTTTTAATCCTGCGGCTGTAACATTCCCGGCCAAAGTCACGGTGACCAACACCGCCGATATTCCGGTCACGACGAAAACCGTTGACCTCGTGGATGGGGTAACCATCACCGGAGCGTCTTACAATTCGACCACGAGCACTCTGAAAGTTGCGGCTGCTTCGGCCGACAAACTCACTGCATCGACGCTCCAGGTGTTCCAAACCGACGAAACTGTCCTCCCGAGCAAGAAAGTCCTGCTGGGAACGATGACCGGCGGACAACTCTCCTTGACTTTCCCGGCCACCCTCGCGCTTCCTGCCATCCCCGATGGTCCTGGCGGCAGCAAACTTTACAATATTCCACCTGCGGCAGTGACGGTTGTCTCTTCGCTGGGCGGGTCAGATACCGCACCGGTAGCCGTGTTTTCCGCAGCCGCGCTTCCAGCGGCAACCGGCGCATTCCTCGCAGCAAATCCGGGAAGCCCGAAAAACATCGGAACCCCGGTCATCTTCGTTGGTGCCGGACAAGGCGGTACCGGCAGCTATGAATTCCAGTTCCTGGTCAATAACGTCGTAGTTCAAGCTTTCTCCTCTTTGGGCGAGTTTGCCTGGAGCACGGCGGCCCTTACTCCGGGTGCCTATACAATCAGGGTTAATGTAAGAAGCACCGGTTCAACGGCAGTTGCGGGAGAAGCGTTTGCAACCGTAACCTATCAACTGAATGCGCTGCCACCGCCCGCTGCTGCTGTTATAATTTCTCCGCTGCCGGCCAGTCCGCAGAATCCAGGCGCATCGGTCACCTTCGTCGCGGCTGCAAGCGGCGGCTCCGGCAACTATGAGTATCGGTTCTGGCGCAAGATTGGAGCAGCATGGACCGTAGCCCAGAATTACAGCCCGACTGCCACCTGGACATGGAATACGACAGGTGTACCGGTAGGATCTTATCCTATTCAGGTAGACGCTAGAAATGTAGGCTCCACCACCGCCACCTTCGAGGCGGCAAAGGCCATCACCTATACTCTAGTAGCCCCCGCCGCTCCTGCCTCCGCGGTGACTTTGGCCTCGACTCTCGCCAGCCCGCAAACCGCTGGAGCGTCCATCACTTTTGTCGCAGCTGGTAGCGGCGGCTCGGGCAACTACGAGTATCGGTTCTGGCGCAAAACAGGAGCAGTATGGTCCGTAGTCCAGAATTACAGCACGACCGCCACCTGGACCTGGAATACGACAGGTGCGATACCCGGACTCTACGGTATCCAGGTGGATGTGAGAAACGTCGGCTCAACGGCTTCGCCTTCTGAAGCCGCAAAATCCATTGTTTACACTATTCAA
Organism: Geobacter sp.; assembly: GCA_031396605.1. Classification (GTDB taxonomy): domain Bacteria; phylum Desulfobacterota; class Desulfuromonadia; order Geobacterales; family Pseudopelobacteraceae; genus JACRCG01. The sequence continues at coordinate 2,694 of JANNLB010000170.1, forward strand.
TAATGCGATAGAATTACTGCTGCTTATGTCATGATGTTTTGATTTTAACTATGCAATGAATTAATGCGGGATCTCACTTGATGAGATCCCGCTTTTTTGTTTCTCAAACCATTGTGCAATCAAAATGGATACCGAGCGGCAAGGAGAGTGGCGATCGAGGCGTACTTGTCAGAACGTTGGAGTGCAATCGACGCAGGTAACGACGAAAGAGACCGGTCTTTTCCAGTTCCTTCCGCGGAGGAGTAAAGGCTGCTTATCTGATTATTGCTTTTATGGTAGCGATGATCAGCTTGAAATCAACCCACAAGGAACGTTCTGCTACATAGCGCCGATAATAGCGAAGCTTCGCCGGCAGGATCTCGTTGAGATACTTCTGCTCGGGATTGTCGGCCGCTTTCAGCAATTCATTCTCGTCCTTGAACTCCAGGGAGGCGAAGTCGGTTATGCCGGGTCGAACCGTCAGTATCAGGGCGTATTCCTCCCTGAATGCTTCGACATAGCGGGGCACCTCCGGTCTCGGACCCACCAGGCTCATCTCGCCGCTGATTACGTTCAAGAGTTGCGGCAGTTCATCGATCTTGTATTTACGCAGAAAAGAGCCGATGCGGGTAATGCGCGGATCATCGCCGCTGCTGACCTGCGGGCCGCGCTTTTCGGCGTCGACAATCATGGTGCGGAACTTGATTATTTTGAACGGCTTGCCGTGGAGGCCGACACGCAGTTGGCGAAAGAACACCGGACCGGAGGAGTCGGCCTTGATGGCAATCGCGACGGGGATCAGCACCGGCAACAGGATGAGCGTCCC
>JANNLB010000212.1:0-40845 GCA_031396605.1 Geobacter sp.
CGGTCGTCGTACTCATCGACGTAGGTGAGGATGGGTTGGCGGTCGGCGGGCGGGGTGATAGTCGCTTCTGTCCATTGTCGGAATGCACCCGGCATCGCGCAAAAAGCCGTGGACATAATCGACTCTGCTCTTTCTCAGGACCTTGGTTATCTCCATGACACTCATCCCGATCGCGTATGCCTCCATGATTCGACTATTGAGTTTCACTTCCAGGTCTTCTATCTGCATTATTCTTCCCTCCTTGATTGTCCTCCACAGAGGAATCTTTTCCTTTAAACTTTTCTCAACAACTTCTCTTCGAAAAGTTTATATTTAGATTTTTTGACAGATGTTTTCTGCTCCCGCCTCCCGAAGAAGGGCCATCTGAATGACGAACCGTTTCCTTGCCTTCCCCCTTTCCTGTCGGCGCAGATTGTAGGCTATCTGCCTTACCCTCCTGATTTTGGAACCCTGACAATCCAGCTTGAAATGCTCGCGGATTCTCCTGGTCATTTCTTTCACGGACAATTTCATTCCAGGTTTCAGGTTAAGATAGGAACTGAGGATATATCGCTCTATCTTCCCAAATTCCGGGAAGGCCAGCATCATTGCCCTCTTGTCCACCGTGAACGACTTGTTCATCTGCGCCACGTACCATTCGTCTCTCCAGATCCGGCTGAGGGCCGTCAGGAAGTTCCTATCGTGTTCCGAGAAAGGCGGCTCAACTATGCCGTCATCAACCAGTCGCTCAAGGACATCGCGCGAAATTGGTTTGATAAATTTAAGGGCATCTTCGATATTCAACATGTCAACCTCCATTGGGAATGATACGGACAGCTTGTCCGTTATCGTAACGTTCTCGGGTTTATGACACCTTCACCGACAAGGCGTTTAATTCTTTCAATTGCCTTGTTGCATGCATCGCGGACGTTGGTGGGCGAACATTTGAGATGTTCTGCGATTTCATAGTTAGTTAAGACCCCCTTGTCGGTGAATCCCAGCGCCAGCGTAAAAACCGCCTTCTCTCTCTCGGTAAGATGCAGGCGGATTTTCTTGAAGATAGTCTCCAATTCAAATTCCGGCTTTTCCTCCCGATGTACGATTGCCGTAATGTCGATGTCTTCCGAGCAGAGGCAGGAAGGTACTGAATTGGACCCATATCGAGTGGTATTCATATTGGGCGTCACAAGGCTCAGGTTCTTCCGGAAATCCTGCCAAAAGGCCGATTCGAACGGTATTTTCTTTCTCTCGCTTTTGAGAACCGCCACCATTGCCGATTCATAGGCATCCTGCATGTAATCGTTTTCTTCATAGGGCGAATACATGTAATATTTGCCAAGGTTTTTCTTGATCAGCCCTTCATTACTTCTCACCCAGTCAACTGCTTCCGAAAAATCCATACTTTCTCCCGTAGTAAAAACAAAAAAAATCGGCCACGGAGTCATGCTCCGAAGACCGGCTTTGCCTGGCTCAATTGTATGTGCCCGGCCGTGCCAGATGAGAACCTGGTATTATCGATTCCTGATCAGCGCCATTAAGGAACTGTCAGTGAATCGCATCGTCTGTGATCCATTGCTGCTATAAGCTGAAACTACTTCAACCTGATTCCGAGACACGCGGCGATGCGAATGAGATCTTCATTCGATGCCGATTTGCGCAGGTGGTCCTCAATCCTTCGCCGAATTCTTATGGTGTCCCATTCGTAGGGTATGGAAACTCCGCAAATCAGAATCGAGCCATTCTCTTGAATTGATATCGCCCGGTCACTGCATGCCTGTTCGATGGCACCGATATTCAGGATTCCTTGAGCGAGCGCATACTCGCCCTGAATGCAGGTGATGGTTTTTCCTGTTCGCCGCAGGTAGGTAAAAACGGCCTTCATTGCTTCTTCCGGAAACGGACACTTCATCGGGATTCCTTCCAATCGATCCCTTTTTATTGGTTAAAAAAGGTTAGAATATGGTTAGAGGGTTGTGGATATCTCTGCAACAATACGAATATTCTGTTTTTTTCTGAACAACCCGGTCGGTCATAGGTCAATAGTCCGGTCGGTCAAAGGTCAATACTTTGGTCGGTCAAAAGTCAATAGCGGTCGGTCAAAGGTCAATACCTGGTCGGTCATAGGTCAATATCCGGTAGGTCATAGGTCAATATCCCCTTTTTACCGCCACCAGGTCGTTTCTGAATTCCCAACTCTCCAAAAAACCAACATTGCCTAGAAGGCCGAGAGCCCTCTTCAGCTCTATCTTGAAATGCTTGATGGTCATTTCAGATCCACAGAGCCTGTGCAGAGTCTCGACTTTTACCGGGAACGGCTGCCGGTGACTGGCCCAGTATCCGAAGAGTTTCGAAGCGATGCCGTCGGGCAGCGACTTTCTTACTTCCCAGTTGATCCTTGTCAGAAAATCCTCGTCAAAAAGAAGCTGTATCTCCTCCCCGACCCAGACCTGCCAACGGGAGAGGTTCTCGTTCTGATCGTTCCTGGATCTGAACTTGGTAATCAGCGATAGGCTGATAAAACTGCCGAGTCGTCTGGATTGGATACGTATGGCCGTCGCCTGCATGCGGCTCAAGGTGATGCGAAGCCGCTCGTAACTCTGACCTTTGATCGGCCAGCACAGGGCTTTCACAAAGGCATACGGGGTAAATTCGACACATTCTCCGAGCGAAAGCCTTTTCACCAGATGCATAAGATGAAGCCAGACAAGTTCATCATCCTGGCGCAACTCTTCACCGCGATAAATCACCTGTCCATCGCCGATCATGGCTATTTCAGCATCCTTCATGTAAAGTCGGGGCTGCTTCCTGTTGCGGCAATTGAAGAGAGCCGAGCGAAGTATTTCATTCGGCATGGCCCGCTGCTCTTCGTGCCAATCCGGGAGATACTTAGGCATCTGCGAGAGCCTGGCCAACATCTCTTCAAATGATTCGGGAACCGGATTATTTGCGGCATATTCTCCGGGTGAAGCCGGTTTTATTGCAGCGTGATGCATAACAGCGCTTAGACATAGTCCCGTGATGCAGCCTGCTCATCGAGCCATGACTTTAATTCTTCGTGACGCCAGCGCTTACACCCCAGAAGCGTCACCGGTTTCGGAAAATCTTCTCGTTGCTGCACGCGCCAAAGTGTTGAGCGAGATATCTTCATGATTTCCATAAGGTCTCGCAGTCTCAAAAGGGCATCCATTGTCTTTTCTCCTTTCTTGATGTTTCCTTCAGTTAAATAAATTCTGCAGAGGGGAAGTATGTGCTCCAAAAAAGCAGATATTCGGTCGGTAATATGCTGAAATATTGACATATTATTTTTTTATAACGCATCATAAATCACCGAAAACATGAAGATCCATTTTCGCTTCCGCCATGACGGTCCACTAAAGTGGGGGAATTCAGCGCCTCAATCCGAATTGGCTTGAATACGGGATGACAGAAAGGAACTCCGTCGTTAAACAAGAAAATGGAGAACTACAATGGAGAGGGTAGTGCTGTCGTAGGAACTACCGGTATTCCATTACATGCGACCAACTTCTTTGTAAATGGTCGCCAAATTTTTCCAGTTTATCCGAAACTTATCCCGGTATTTTCTGCCACAATTCTGGTTTGGTACGCCTTTTATGCAATTATCAATACTAATGCGTCACAAAATGACGGATCGATGAATTATTTTATCCATCACCACATTTTCTTTGAGGAGTTCTTATGGACACCCTTTACAGGCGCTGGCTGATACTGAAGATGCTTCCCCGTCACGGCAGCTCCATCACAACCTCGCAAATCGCCGAGCGGCTCGATACGGAAATCGACGCTCGAACCATCAGGTCGATTCAGCGGGACCTGGTGGAACTTGAACGCCATTTCCCTATAACTTTTGTACAGGAGGGGCGGACATTCCATTGGTGTTGGAATGAGGGATGGCAGTTCACATTCCCGGTTATGGATCTCCATACTGCCCTGACGTTTCACTTGGTCAGGGAATACATTACTTCCCTGCTCCCAACATCATCGGTCCGCTTTCTTGAACCGTTTTTCCAAAACGCCGAGGAAATTCTTGCAGAGTACAACGAGCTCACATTGGCCCATTGGCCCGACAAGATTCGAGTCGTCTCGCGGAAAGTCAAAATTACGCAGCCATCAATCATGAAAGGCGTTACGGAAACGGTCTACAATGCGGTGCTAATGGGAAAACAGATAAAGGCTAGTTACCGGAAGAAGGATGATGAAGCGGCTCAGGAGTTTTCAGTGTTGCATCCGCTTGGGCTGGTATTTGTGGAAGGCTTGATTTATCTGATCGCCACAGAAGGCAATAACTTGATTCCGCTTCGGTTTCTTCTCCACAGGATAGTAGAGGTAATGCTTTTGGAGAAATCAGCAACGATACCCGAGGGATTCACATTACAAGGGTACATTGAGAGTGGTGAATTCATTTACCCAGTTATGAAGGTTGAGAATATCCGCCTCAAGGCGCTCTTCCAACGTAAGGCGTCAGCCCACCTACATGAAATTCCGATAACTGGGAAAGTACGTTTGAAGGAATTCGATGATGATAGAGTACTTCTGGAGGCGGAGGTCTTGGTTAATCGCGAGCTTCGCTGCTGGCTTAGGGGATTCGGCGCAGAGGTGGAGGTGTTGGCGCCGGAGGGGTTGAGAGAGGAGTTCAAGTCAACTGTGGAAAGGTTAAAAATAATGTATCGGTGATTTTGAAAAGAAATTAAGGTTGGCGTGAATTCAATGTGAGTTGATGGTCAAGTAGGGATCAAGCCTCCCGGAGTTTCTCCAGATCTCTGTTTTGTCCAAAATGTTTTTTTCTACGTTTTTCAGGATGGCGCACATTGTTTCTTGGCTATTCTCGTGCAAAACAGATGCAAAAACGGATGCAACAAAAATAAATGCAATAAAAAAGGGTCAGGCTGATTGCCTAACCCGCTGATTTTATTGGAGCGGGAAACGAGATTCGAACTCGCGACCTCAACCTTGGGAAGGTTGCACTCTACCACTGAGTTATTCCCGCATTTAACTGATAAAAAACAAGTCCGACCACCCGTTTCAAAGTAATCAGACTTGTTTACATTGGCTCCCCTTCGCGGACTCGAACCACGGACAAGGTGATTAACAGTCACCTGCTCTACCAACTGAGCTAAAGGGGAATATAACCACAAATCAGCGCTTTGCTGATTTGTGGAATACTGGCTGAACAGATATAACCGGCTGAGATGTATCGATTCGAGAAACTGATATGGTCATCAAAAGCGTCCAGTTAACTACCATGTGCCGTGCAAAAAAGTCAACCACAAATTTATTCAAACAATAAATTACATCAACTCCATATAACCGTCTCAGCATACCTGCAAGTCGGCATCCTTCTTCTCCAGCTCTTTGTCCATGTCAACTCGATAGCGCAGAATAGACTCGGCCAGATGCGGATCTGAGAGCGCCAGAATCTGTAAGGCAAACAGGCCGGCGTTCTTTGCCCCCGCCCTGCCGATCGCCATCGTTGCTACCGGAATACCGGCCGGCATCTGCACCGTTGCATACAGCGCATCCACTCCATTAAGAGCTCCTCCCGGCATCGGCACACCAATAACCGGAAGAATGGTTTTAGACGCAACGACTCCAGCCAGATGTGCCGCCATTCCGGCACCGGCGATAATTATTTTAATGCCTCGACTTGCCGCTTCTGATGCAAGCGCCAACGTTCGTACCGGCGACCGGTGTGCCGATGCAATCCGCATTTCATACGGAACGTCGAATGTACGAAGGATATCGGCCGCCTCCTGCATTATCGGGAGATCTGTATCACTCCCCATCATGAGTAGTACAAGTGGGACAGTTTTCATTGTTTCACCTCGCTGTTGTCTGTCTGCATCTCAAGTGCTTTTTTGCCGATATCGCTGCGGTACTGAACTCCGGACCATGCGATCTGTGCTACCCCATGATAAGCCGCATCAATTGCCTCTTTGACCGTTGTGCCGAGAGCAGTAACACCGAGAACCCTCCCCCCGCTTGTGACACAGGCTCCTGCTTTATCTGCAGTTCCGGCATGAAAAACGTACAGATCTTCAATCTGTGCCACCTGTTCCAGGCCGGAAATTTCATCGCCCTTCCGATAGTCGCCCGGATATCCTTCTGAAGCCATGACAACGCAGACAGCCGCCTTGTCATGCCACTCGATGATTGAATCCGCAAGATCACCATTGGCAACGGCGAGCAGGACCGGCACGATGTCCGACTTCATCCGCATCAGGAGCGGCTGGCACTCCGGATCGCCAAAGCGGGCATTAAACTCCAGTGTTTTTACTTCGCCATCCTTCACCATCAAACCGGCATATAATACCCCGCGATAAGGACGCCCTTCAGCTGCCATGCCGTCCACTGTCGGGCGTATAACCTGCTGCATGGCTTTTTCATGAATTGCCTGCGTTACGACAGGAGCAGGAGAATACGCCCCCATCCCGCCGGTATTCGGCCCCAGATCACCATCAAAGACCGCCTTATGATCCTGTGCACTGGCGAGCGGTATGATATTTTTTCCATCGGTGATAACCAGAAACGAGGCCTCTTCACCTGTCAGAAACTCTTCGATGACAACACGCGAACCTGCACTGCCGAAGGCGTTGCCGCTGAGCATGTCGCGAACGGTCGAAATCGCCTCTTCACACGTCCGGGCAATAATGACACCTTTACCGGCTGCCAGGCCATCGGCTTTGACTACAATCGGCGCTCCGGTACTGTTGATGAAGGCTTCCGCCTCAGCCTGATCGGTAAACACACCGTAGGCTGCGGTCGGTACGTTATACTTCCGCATCAGATCTTTTGAAAAAGCCTTGCTCCCCTCGATAAATGCGGCCTTTTGCGACGGACCGAATACCTTGAGTCCGTGCGACTCGAACAGGTCGACTATTCCGAGCGAAAGCGGCTGTTCGGGGCCGACAACCGTCAGGTCAATCTTGTTTTCATAGGCAAACGCCAGCAATGTATCCAGCTGATCAACGGCAATAGGAAGATTCTCGGCAAGTGCCGCCGTTCCCGGATTACCAGGCGCGCAGTAGAGCTTCGTTACGAGCGGCGACTGGGCAATTTTCCAGACCAGGGAATGTTCGCGGCCACCGCCACCGATTACAAGTATTTTCATAAGGTTACACCTCTATAATTTCAGTTTAAACAAGCGTTCAAGACAAAACCTTACCACCCCTAACCCTTTAGGCCCGCAGTGGGTCCTCCTACCAGAAGTAGGCGCTTTTAAGCGAAATAGGAGGGGGATTTTAAGCCCCCCTCCTTCCTTAAAAGGAGGGGTTGGGGGTGGTTGCTTCTAATGCCGGAAATGCCGCATACTTGTGAAGAGCATGGCTATTCCATGCTCGTTGGCGGCTTTAATAACCTCTTCGTCGCGAACGCTGCCGCCGGTCTGGATTATTGCCGTAACGCCCGCTTCAGCTGCGGCATCGACTCCATCACGGAAGGGGAAGAAGGCATCCGACGCAAGTACCGTTCCCCGGGTCGGGAGCAGCGCCTTCTGGACGGCGATTTTTGATGAATCAACACGGGACATCTGGCCGGCGCCGATACCGACCGTCTGATCACGGCTGGAAAACACAATGGCATTCGATTTTACATGTTTACAGACCCGCCAGGCAAAATCCAGCGCCTCGTATTCTGACGCAGTCGGCGGTCGCTCGGTAACCACGCGACATTCAAGGGCGTTGATCATCCCCAGGTCACGCCCCTGCAGCAGCAAGCCGCCGGTAACGCGCTTCAGATCGAAGCCTCCGGCAACATAGCTGTCGAGGAGCGGCACCTGCATGACCCTGACATTCTTTTTTGCAGTAAATATAGCCAGCGCTTCATCGCTGTACCCAGGTGCTATGACCGCTTCCAGAAATGTCGAGGTCAGTTCTTTAGCAGTCTCGGCATCGACCGTTCGATTGAAGCCTACGATGCCCCCGAAAGCTGAAACCGGATCACATTCACGCGCCTTGAGGTAGGCGGTCAGCGGCGAGTCAGCAAGGGCGACACCACAGGGATTGGTGTGTTTGATGATGACAGCGGCACTCTGCTCAAATTCCTTGACGGTTTCAATGGCAGCGTCCAGATCGATGATATTGTTGAAGGAGAGCTCTTTGCCCTGAAGCTGAACGGCATTGGAAACGCACGGTTCGGACATGCGGTTCTCGATATAAAAAGCCGCGGTTTGATGAGGATTTTCGCCGTAGCGAAGATCCTGTGCCTTTTTGACCTGCAGGGTGAATGTGGGGGGATATTCCTGTATTTCACCCGTCAGGCGCGACCCGAGATAATTGGATATCGCCCCATCGTAGGCAGCGGTATGTTGAAACACCTTGACCGCCAGAGCGAAGTTAGTGGCAGCTGAAACCGCTCCGGCAGCGGCCTTCATCTCTTCAAGCACCTGCGCATAATCTGAGCTGTCAACCAGCACGGTTACATCCGGATAGTTTTTGGCCGCCGAGCGGAGCATTGTCGGTCCGCCGATATCGATATTTTCGATGGCTTCTTCAAGATGACACCCTTCCCTGGCGATTGCAGCCTCAAATGGATACAGATTTACGACTACCATGTCGATGTTCAAGATGCCGTGCTCCTTCATCTTGGCGACATGCTCCAGGTTAGAGCGCATTCCCAGCAGACCGCCATGCACCTTGGGGTGCAGGGTTTTCACCCGCCCGTCCAGCATTTCCGGAAATCCGGTAAATTCCGAGACATCCTTGACGGTCAAGCCGGCTTCCCGCAATAGTTTGGCGGTGCCGCCGGTGGAGAGCAGCTCCACCCCATAGCCTGCCAGCTGCCGTGAAAATTCTATAACACCGCTCTTGTCAGAGACACTGATCAGCGCCCTGGTAATCTTTGCCATGCCCGTACTCCTTGCTAAATTTAGATTGTCTGAAAAATCGAAGTGATTATTAGTAAGTTAACGAACTTATTCTGTTTATCAGGGTGAGGGAAAATCAATATGACGCATGAAGAGCGACTCGAAAAGCGGCGTTCCTGAAAGCGGCACGACCCGGAAGCGTTGTGCCAGCTCCTCAACCGCGCTGAAACCACCCCTGCACGCAAGCGCTTTTTCTACGCCCGCCAGGGCCCCTTCAGGCGTAAAGCGGGTTGTTTGTACCATGCATTCGTCAAAAATTCCAATCGTTTTCAGCCATTCGGCCCGCAAAACGGCACCGAAAGAACCGGTCAGAATCACCTCTTTCAAGGCGTGACACTGTATACGTGAGCGCTCCGCAAGAACATCGATCCCAGCCCGTAGAGCGGCTTTGGCAAGTTGTATCTGCCGGATATCATTCTGCGACAAGACAATCAGATGCTGTGAGTCTCGATACAGGACAAAAGCATTGGCTCCCTGAAGTTCAATTACCCGCGCAGCCAGATTGGATTCAATCTCCTCGGGGTTCCGCAACCTGCCGCCTGCTTCAAGAATATTACAGCGCATCAGCTCGGTAATCGCTTCGATCGCTGCTGAACCGCAGATACCGGAAGGCTGACCATTGCCGATAACCTGTAGCATAAGACGTTCACCTTCAATCAGTACGGAGCTGATGGCGCCAGGAAGGGCAGCCATGCCGCAGGAAAGATTGCCCCCCTCGAAGGCAGGACCGGCAGCGGCGGATGTTGCCCAGATTGACTCCCCCGCGATCAGCGCTATTTCTCCGTTAGTGCCCAAATCAAGACAGAGTGTAGCCTCACCAGGTTCCGCGCCGTAGACTAACGCCACTGTATCGCCGCCGACAAAGCCCCCCGGCATAGGAAAGATATATATCCCGGCGCTGCCATCCCACGCAAGATCGGCCGCTTTTAAATTCGTACCGGCCGTGTAGAGTGGTCGGTACGGGGGAAAGGCCAGTGATTTGAGATCCAGCCCCATCAGAATATGCTGCATGGTCGGATTACCGGCGATAGCCACTTGTCGTACATCACCCCAGGCGATGCCGGTCGTATGGCAAAGCTCCTCTCCTATGCGCCTCAGTTCGGTGCGAATCAGCGCTGTCATCTCCTTCTGGAGCGGAACAGAGTTGACGGCCACATCCAGTCGCGAGATCACATCGCCTCCGAAGCGGCGCTGCGGGTTCAGGGCGCCGTAAATGGCACAGCGCTCGAAGCTAGCGCAGTCAATCAGCGAAGCGGCCAGGGTGGTGGTTCCAAGGTCTATGGCAAGTGCGTACATGGCTTCCGGTCTATATCGACATGCTACTTGAGGTACATCCTCGGCACACGCTTGCTGATGCCGCAGAAAATTGCGTAGGGTATGGTGTCGGCCCAGGCCGCCAACTCCTCGGCATGAATGCAGTTCCCGCTATCGTCCGGCCCCATCAGGGTCACGGTATCGCCAACTGCAACACCTTCAATGCCGGTCACATCGAGCATGATCCAGTCCATACATACGGTACCGGCTACCTTGGCCCGCCGTCCGCGAATCAATACTTCACCCCGGCCGGTGAGCGAACGGGGGTAGCCGTCTGCATACCCGACCGGAACACTGGCGATCAGAGTACGCTGACCGGCAGTAAAACGGCGGGCATAGCTGATGGTGGTCCCCGGCTCCACCCATTTGAGCATGGCGATACGGCTTTTGAGACACATCACCGGCTTGAGATCAAGCGTGCCCTGGAAATCAGCGGAAGGTAGAGCACCATACATCGCGATCCCCGGCCTGATCAGGTTGCAGTCGGGAATATCCCGCAGCAACGCTGCGGCGCTGTTTGCAATATGAACATAACGTGGAATGAAACCGGCCTTGCGGATCTCTGCCAACGCCCAGGCAAAGCGCTCACTCTGAAGTTGAGTAAAAGACCGGCTCGATTCATCAAGCTCATCGGCAGTGGCAAAATGAGAGATCAAACCTTCAAGAGCAATATTCTGCATTTTTTTCAGCTCGGCAAGAAACCGGGGAACCTCGTGATAGGGGACTCCCAGACGCCCCATACCGGTGTCAACCTTGAGATGCACCTGGGCCTTACGGAAGAGTTTGCCGGCGGCAAGGTTTAGAGCCTGAGCCTGTTCGAGGGCAAACACGGCCGTAGAGAGGTTATAGCCGATACATTTCCGTTCCTGACCGGGATAAACGCCACCCAGCAGGAGGATCGGCTTATCACTCCCGCTTTTGCGGAGCTGAATCCCTTCGGCCAGAAAAGCGACGCCGAATGCGTTAACCCCGAGGTTTTCCAACTCCCGGCTGATATCCATGAAACCGTGACCGTAGGCATCGGCTTTAACAACCGCCAGAATCTCGGTCCGTTGCGGAATTGATGAGCGGATCAACTGATAGTTGTGCTTAAGCGCGGAGAGATCTATCTCGGCGTATGTAGGGCGGCCATCGTACAAAATATCTTCACCTCGAATTTAGATTAAGTGTTACAGGATCAGCTTTTTCCGTGCAGTTGCCAGGCAGCGACTCATGTCGGCACAGGTACGACAAGCCAGCGCCGCCCGCGCCAGTCGGCGGCATGCATCGAAACTGTTGCTGCGGAGCGCCTGCTTCACCACCGGTATACTGGGGGCCGAAAGGCTGAATTCTCGAATTCCCATTCCGGCCAAAAGCAGTGCGCACAATGGATCTGCAGCCATTTCCCCACAGACTGACGCCCTTTTACCGGCTTTGTTGGCAGCATAGGCAACACGATTAATTGAATACAGAATTGCCGGGTGGAACGGATCATAATACTGCCTGACACTGGCATTGTTGCGGTCGGCAGCCAGGGTATACTGGATCAGATCGTTGGTGCCGATGCTCACATAATCCACCTCTTTAATCAGATAGTCGATAATTTGCACCGCCGCCGGCACCTCGATCATGATTCCGAGCGGGATATAGCCGGGAATATCATGACCTTCACGCAGCAGTTCGTTTCTGACCAATGTCAGAATTTCCCTTATCTGACGGATTTCATCAAGGCTGCTGATGAGCGGAAACATGATCGTCGGGTTGCCGGCATGTGAGGCGAGCAAAATACCGGCCAGCTGTTCCTTGAAGATATCCTGACGTTCCAGCGAGACGCGAATCGAGCGCCACCCCAAGAAGGGATTATCCTCATGTGGATACGGAAAGTAGGAAAGCCCCTTGTCGCCACCGATATCAAGGGTGCGAATATTGACGGTCTGACCGGGGAATCCTTCAAGGATTTTGCGATATATGCCTGCCTGCTCTTCACGACCGGGAAATGCGGAACGCGCCATATAGGGGAACTCGGTGCGATAGAGCCCGACCCCCTCGGCGCCATGCAGATTGGCAACCCGGACATCCGAAATCAATCCGATGTTGGCGCTCAGAGTAATGGCAACGCCATCGGTAGTAACCGCCGGCAGGTCACGAAGGCCTTCCATCTCCTTCATCCGTCCGGCGTACTCCTGTTCAAGGCGCACGTACTCCTTTTTGATGGCCGCATCCGGGTTGAGATAGACATGCCCTGAGTTGCCGTCAACGATGATCTCATCCTTGACATTGGCGGCCGCCATCACTCCCTGCACACCAAGAACGGTCGGGATGCCGAGCGATTTTGCCATGATGGCAGCGTGTGAATAGGCGTTGCCCTTTTCGGTAACAATCCCGAGAATCTTGCCAGGATCAAGCATGGCAAGGGTAGAGGGGAATATCTCATCCGCAACGAGTACCCGTTTTTCCTTGAGTAGCACCTCGCTGGAATCGTTCCCTTCAATCGCATCGATGATTCTTCGCCCGATGTCCTCCATATCCGCCGAACGCTCCCGCAGATACGGGTCCTCCATAGCTGAAAAAGCCTGGATATAATGCTGGACAACATCATGAGCAGCGCGGGTCGCACCCATCCCCTTCTCGATCAGCTCTGTGACCTTGGCAGAAAAACTCCGATCTTCCAGAATCATCAGATGAGTGTGGAAAATGGCTGCATCATCTGCCGAGAGCGTCTCACTGACCCGCTTTTCCATGTAAATAGTCTGGATCTTGGCTTTTTCAAGTGCCTGGACAAATTTATGCCGTTCTTCAGCGGCTGTCCCAACTTTAGCCAGCTTGATGACTTTGTCGCTGAAGCGGTCGAGGATGTAAATTTTCCCACGGCTGAAGCCGGCCGACACAGCAGTTCCGGCCAGAGTTTTGGAAACAGGAGTTCGTTTCACGCTTCCGGAACCGGGAGATGCGGCCTCACTTCCCGATCCGTTCCGGATCTTGGCAAGCTCCTTTTCAAACCAGGCCCGTTCCTGCTCCTTGTACTGAATCGAATCGAGCAGCCGGCCAGTATGGACAATGCTCCCGATCTGGAAGGTGATGGTGCGCAGGACGCTGATTTCGTCGTCGCTGAATCTGCGTGTTTCGCGGGTCTGCACGACAATGGCGCCGATCGGGGCCTTGTGTTCGAACAGCGGCAGCCCCAGGAACGAGAGAAATCGTTCCTCTTTCGCCTCCTTGAAATATTTGTAGCGCGGATGTGCCGGGGCATTGTCGGTCATGACCATCGCGCGGGTTTCAACGGCAAGACCGGTCAAGCCTTCGTGAATCTTCATGGAAATCCGGTTGACGGAAGCCTTGGAAAGACCTTTGGTAGCCTTCAGGGTCAGGGTTTCCCCATCGTTTTCCAGCAGATAGATCGAGCAGACATCACTCCCCATCCGTCTGGCAACCAGGGTGACGATGTTGTCAAGGGTATCCTGCAGGTCATGTGAATGCAGGATGATCGAGCTGATGTCTTCCAGCGTGCGCAGACCGAGTGATTGCCGGCGTTCATTCATAATAGTTCCTAGAGGGAAAATTTGGTTCCTGATGCATGTGGCCGGTTTCTTACAAAATCCGCCCGTTACCCATATTACATGTAGCCTAACGTTACAAGCGCCTTCCACGCCCCCAGTATCCCGAGCAGGGCAACGCCCCCCCCCATGCAGCGCTGGAAAAGACCACGCCCCAGGGCTGATAGCGTTGAAGCCACCTGGCCGTATGCCAGCAGCACCGGAAGTGTGCCGCACCCGAAGGCCAGCATCATCCCCCCCCCTTTCAGGGCGGAACCGCTGGTAGCGGCAGAAATCAGGACTCCATACACCAGTCCGCAAGGCAAAAGCCCCATCAGAAGACCGGCCGGGAGGGCTACCAGAACGGACGAACCAGCCCCCAGCCTGGAAAGCAGCTTCCTCAGAAAAACCCATCCGCTGCCATCCAGTGCCGATATTCCAAGAGCACGCACGCCACAAGCGGTAAATATACCTATTGCCGCGACAAAAAGATTTGCGGCCAGAAACAGCCACCCGACAAGAGGTCTCACTGAATTGACCATACCGGCCTGAGCAACCAGTCCAGCCAGAAGTCCAAGCAGGGTGTAGGTGCTTATCCGCCCGGCATGGTAGAGAAGATTAAACAGAAAGCGGTGCGCCGCATCAGCCTCACGATGTGACAAAGCCAGTGCGGTCACGATGCCGCCACACATGCCGAGACAATGACCGCTGCCGGCAAGACCGATCGAGAATGCCAGCCAGATCTCCAGCATCCTCTCAGGATTCCAGCGCGCCGATCAGGCTTTTGATATCGGCAACTCCGTTGGCAATCAGCCACGCTTCCATATCCTCGGCGATCTTCTGAGCCGCACCCGGGTTGATAAAGCTGGCGGTGCCGATCTGGACCGCGGTGGCTCCGGCCAGCATGAATTCGAGCGCATCGACCGCATTCATAATCCCGCCGATCCCGATAATCGGCACCTTGACCGCCTTTGCCACCTGCCAGACCATGCGGAGAGCGATCGGCTTTATGGCCGGCCCGGAAAATCCGCCGGTGATATTGGCCAGCACCGGGCGGCGTCTGTCCAGGTCGATGGCCATGCCGATCAGGGTATTGATCAGCGACAACGCGTCAGCGCCGGCGTCTTCACATGCCCGTGCCATAACCACCACATCGGTCACGTTGGGGGAGAGTTTGACAATCAAAGGCTTGATCGTCACAGCACGACAGGCCGAAACAACATCAAAGGCAGACGCGGGATCGGTACCGAAAACGATCCCCCCCAGCTTGACGTTCGGGCAGGAGATATTTACTTCCAGAGCGGCCACCTCCGGAATTTCGTCCAGGCGGCGGGCCATTTCAGCATATTCTTCAACCGTGTTGCCGAAGAAGTTGGCGATGGCCGGGGTGTTCACCGTGCGAAGATACGGAACTTTTTTGGCGATGAAGGCGTCGATGCCGACATTCTGCAGACCGATGGCATTCAGCATCCCGCCCGGTGTTTCGACGATGCGCGGAGTCGGATTGCCTGCCCGTGGTTTGAGAGAAAGACCCTTGGTTATGAAGGCGCCGATCGATTCCAGATCGACGTATTCGACAAACTCTTCGCCATAACCGAACGTACCGGAGGCGGTCATTACCGGGTTACGTAGCTGCATTCCGGCCAGATTGACAGTCATATCAGGTTTCATGGCTGATTTCATGGTTACTCCCCCCACTTCAGTTCACCGGAGTCGAACACCGGCCCTTCAGTGCAGACACAGCGGAAGTCAGGGGTTTCCGCTGAATGGGAGTGCCCGGGCGCAACGCAGCCGAGACAGGCGCCGACTCCGCACGCCATATACCCTTCCAGCGAAACCTGGCAGGGGATGCCTCGCTCTGACGCGATGCCGGCAATGGCTTTAAGCATGCCGTGTGGCCCGCAGGCAAAGATGGACGCTTTCCCCTGCAACTGATCCAGTCGCCGCAGCAGCGCTTCAGTCACCAGTCCGCATTCTCCCAGCGAACCATCTTCGGTAGCGGTATAGCACTCTACTCCCAACCGTTCGAATTCGGTGATACAGAGGATGTCGTCCCTGGTCCGCCCGCCGGCAAAAAGCCTCACTTTTGATTCCTTAGCCAGTTCTTTCGCCAGCAGATAGAGCGGAGCCAGTCCGACCCCGCCGCCGACGATAAGCTTTTCTTCATCAGTTACCCCCTGATCAAACCCCTTGCCGAGCGGCCCCAGGACATCGAGCAGATCGGAGCCATGCAAGGTCGAGAGCATTGCGGTCCCCTTTCCGACCACCCGGTAGAGCATCTCCAGATACGGCTGCGACTGTGCGCCGCTCTGGGCGGGTGTGTAGGTACCGACATCGAAAATGCCGAACGGTCGCCGGAGCAGCGGATCGATGGCGCCGTTTACCCGCACCATCACAAACTGGCCGGGACGTGCCGAGGCACATTCCGGCGGAGCGGTCATACGCATCCGCCAATAGCCGGGCGATACCTCCACGTTGGAAAGAATCATCGCGGTAAACTGCATTTAGGGGCTCCTTACTGGTGTTATAGTACGTGTATACCTGCTATTGCTGCTATAGTCTACACCCTACCTGGCTGCAAACCGCACAACAAGTCCAAAAGGCGCAGCAATTTTCTGCAACGTCTCCAAGGTTGGATTCCCCTTGTCCCGCTCAATTTCCATCAGCACCCGAGGATATATTTTCAGTACCTTTTCCGCGTATTCCGTCTGCGTCATTCCGACGATCTTGCGCATCTTGCGCGTCGCCTGGCCAATCGTCAGCCTGCCCGCCTCGATATCGGCGTAAAGTGACTCTTTTTCGCTTCTGATCTCTTCAGCTGTTCTCTTGCGTTTTCCCCTTACAGACATCCAAATACTCCTTTATCTGCAACAGATCGCCGGCTATCTCCGTGCAGCGGAGTGCCACCCGATCTATAACCTGCTCTTCAACACCACACTCTTTCATCGTTTCATGCAACGTGGCAACAGCCTCCGCATCTCTCAACAGAACCGACCGTAATTCATCCGGATTGACAACTGAAGCGAGTGCTTGTGCAATCAATCCCCATGATGGTCTACCGATAACCGGTTCCAGTTCTCCCTCCCAACGGGAACTGCGGGGAATTCCTTCCGGATCAAGAAACATCGGTGCGAAGTCATATATTGGGGAAAGTGCCACGAAGCCGTCATCACGTTTGAGGAACGAGGTATTGCGACCGTGATTGTCGGTGTTGCGAAGAGCCGCATTCAGAATATCCCGACGGATGTATTCAATGATCTCAATCTTTGGATCTGCAGCATAACGGGAAATGGTGGCACAGAACGCAGCATGGTCGCCACGCCTGCCGAATTCAGCGATACCTGTAGCAGAGCAAAGGCTTTCAAGGCCATGGCGCTCGACGGAACCTCTGACAACAGACCGGTCGAAACGGGGGATAAAAAGCGCCTCATCGATCCGTTCGAGAGGCGATCCCACCCGAAGACCGAATCTGCGGGCTACTTCAAGGTAGGGTGACTCATTCCGTAATACCGTGCGGTCGGCATCAGTTCTGCCCCTGGGGAATTTGACAATCCAGAAATCGTGGACCTCATTATCCGGCAGTGCTCCGTCAGGATGCCAACGCAGGTTACGGTCACGCACCAGGAGAAATTTGGGCGCATCACCCTGGACATCCGTGGCTCCTGCCACTACAGCGCCCCGCTCCTCGGCATATTCAATGAAATCAGCGTTCTTCTCGACGATTTCATTCCTGGTAAATCCCGGATGAGGAGGGCCGGGAGATACTGCCGCTCCAGAGATACGAATGTTTCCGGGCGGGTTTCCCGCGCCATTTCTGAGCAGTTCCCAATCGGCTTCGATTCCATCGGCAAGCCCCAGACGACGGAGCCAGACACGACGGCCCGCACCGGCCGGCATTATGTCAAGGAGAAACGCTGGCCAGCGGGAAGATCGGAAGAGTTCGAAACTGATTGGGTAGCAAAGCCCCACCCGGTGGCTGGGGCGGTTTTCCAACTGTTCAACAGTATAGTCAATGTCGTACTCAAAAGTACCACCGCAGGCAATCCCGCGATTGATTGATTTTTCATCAGGGGAGAATACCCCGGCTGATTGCCAACGTCCGGCATTAAATATTTCGATATTTACATCCATAGCTATTTTAATAGCATATTTAATGTCTATTATCAATTATATTGTGCATTGCAGTAGCCAATAGATTTTCAACATCATGCAGATTGGAACGATAAACCATCTCACTTCAGGCTCTTCTCCATCAGTACCGCATCGTCCCTGCCTTCATAATACTTTTGACGCAGGCCTGTACGGACAAAACCACACAGTTCATAGAGAGTAATAGCGGCGATATTTGATGTGCGCACCTCAAGCGCCAGCACTTCTGCATCGTTTTCCCGCGCAACTATAATCGCATGATCCATCAGCATTCGCGCTATTCCCCTGCCCCGCTGTTCCGGTGCAACGGCAATATCCAAAATCTGCGCCTCCTCGAATAACGACATCAGGCAGACATATCCGACGATTATGCCATTGCATTCGGCAACAAACGGGAACGAATGTGGCGCGGCTATTTCGTGCTGAAAATGTTCCCGGCGCCACGGTGTCGGAAACGAATCCTGCTCGATGTCCAGGACAACGTCAAGATCAGTCTCGCTCATAGGACGGATGACGGGAATGTGCTGCTCATTCATAAGTGGACATACTAATCAAACAAGCAGTTCTTGTAAACGCTTTAAACCCACATTAGACATTGACAGCATACTTATTATCTGCATAATTACATTATCCCTGCACACGAGGATTCCAATTTATGTACGACATTGAAAAAAGCATCGGCTTTCTGCTTTCAAAGGGATATCAGCGTGCCTGGGCCATAATGAGGGAAGAGATCGAACCGTATGACCTTACCCCTCCGCAATTTGCCCTGCTTGCTTTCCTCTGGCAGCAGGACGGATTGACGCAGGCCGAGCTGTCTGAAAAGGGGCAGATCGATCGCTCAACCATTGGCGGCCTGATTGACCGGCTGGAACGAAACGGTCTTCTTGAACGGCGTCAACACCCGCAGGACCGCCGGGCGTACAGAATATATCTTACGGAGCATGGAAAAGCGATGGAGAGTACCCTGTCTGCATGTGCCGAACGGTCGTTGAAACGGTTTACTTCGGGTCTGAACGATGATGAGATCAAAGAGCTCAGACGAATGCTGGAAATATTACGTGGAGAACGGAGGGCTTATGAATTTCCTTCATGCTAGTCTGGTTACTGTTGTTTGCCTCGGCATGGCAACTCACTCCTGGAGCGCTTCACTATCTCTGCAGGATTGTCTGCAAAAGGCTCGCGACAATAATCCGGCTCTGAAAAGTGCCGCCTGGGACAGCCGCATAGCCCAGGAAAGCAGTCGTCTGGCATCGGCCGCCACCTATCCACGTGTTGACACCCAGGCAGGATACACGATGCAGTTGGAACCGCAGGCGGTAAAGTTGGGGGGCATCACGGCAGAAACCCAGGAACCGGATTTTGCCTTTGCCGGTATTTCGGCCACATATACTCTCTACGATTTCGGGCGCCGCGATTCCCGGATTCAGCAGGCAAGCGCCTATATCGAAGCCGCTTCGGAAAGTTTCATGTTCAGCAAAGGTGATGTTGCCTTACAGGTGATCGAAGCCTATTTCAGAATTCTTGAAGCCGACAGGTTGATTCAGGCTGCCAACGAGGAGGCCGTTCAAATAACGGAACATCTCCGCGTGGCGCAGGTACTGTTTGAGGAGGGTGTCGTTACCCGCAACGATGTCCTGCAGGCAGAGGTGCGCCTCGCATCCGCCCGGCAGAAACGGCTGACGGTTACAAACATGCGTGAGAACGGCTGGCTGCTTCTTAATTTTCTCACCGGGGGGGACCCAGGATTCCGGGGGGAACTGGATGAATCGACCTCCCTGAACAGCACCATCCTGGCTCCTGCGGGGACTCCCGACACCCCGGGCAACCGCCACGACATCAAGTCCCAGAAGCAGATACTCGAAGCGCGCGAGTTTGAGGTACGTGAAAACAGGGTGAACTATCTGCCTGAAATCTATACCCGTCTGGGTGTGGATTATGTTCAGAACGACAAGGTGCGCGAACAGGTCATCGTCTCGGCAACGCTCGGCATTCGCGTCAATCTGTTCGACGGCTATGCCTCACAGGCGGCACGCGAGAAAGCGGTCAAACAGCGTTCAAAGCAGCAGGATATCATCAGACTGACGGAGCAACGCGCCCTGTTCGAGATCAGAACTGCCCGTAATGATGCTGCCATAGCAAAAGAACGAATCGGTGTGACTGAAGCGGCAATCCGGCAGGGCGAGGAAAACCTCCGGATCAACAAGGAGCGTTATCAGGAGCGGGTCGGAATTGCCTCGGAAGTACTGGATGCCCAGACACTCGTCACACAGACCAAAACCGACTACTACCGTGCGCTCTATGACTATCAGACCGCCACAGCCCGTCTGCAGAATGCGCTTGGGGAGCTGTAATCGAACGGCTCTATACGACAAAAACAGGATTTATCGGCAAAAGTACCGGAGGATATATGGCAGAAGATACCGCATCACCAGCAACAGAGCCGCAATCGCCATCGGAGACCCGCCCGCCGGTTCCAAAACCGGGAGGAGGCAAAAAGGCCAAAGGATTGGTCATTCTGTTGACCGTCATGGTTGTCGGAGGTTGGTTCGGTCTGAAGTTGTTCATCACCAGTAAGACCCATATCGAAACAGATAACGCCTTTATCGAAGCCCGTATCGTTCCGGTGTCATCCAGGGTTTCCGGTACGGTGGCACGGGTGCTGGTGGACGACAACCAGTTTGTCAAGCGGGGTAACCTGCTGCTTGAAATCGACGGGCGCGACTTTCAGCTCCAGGTAGCAAAAGCAGCTGCCGGAGTCGGCATGGCAGAAAATGAAACCGGCGGGGAGCAGATGAAAGCGGAAGGGGCCCGCGCGGCCCTGCAATCGGCCAGAGCCCGCTACGACCAGGCGGTGCTGGACCTGAACCGGGCCGAGAGGCTGTACAGCCGTGATGTGCTGCCGAAAGAGCAGCTGGATCGGCTGACAACCGCGAGGCGGGTCAGCGAAGCGCAACTGAAGGAGGCGGAAGAAGCGTTCAAACGTTTTCAGGCCGAAGCCGGACTGGCTATCAAAGCCGGCAACAAGGCCAGGATACTGCAGAGCAAGGCACAACTGGACGAAACCGAACTGCAGCTCTCGTACACAAAAATCTATGCCGCCCGTGATGGCTACATAACCCGAAAATCGATCGAACCGGGAGTGAATATCCAGGCAGGACAGCCGTTGATGGCTTTGGTGCCGCTGCAGGATGCCTGGATCACGGCCAACTACAAAGAGCGCCAGATCACCTGGCTGAAACCGGGACAAAAAGTCGATTTTACCGTGGATGCCTATCCGGGCAAAACATTCAGCGGCACGGTAGACAGTATCATGGCCGGTACCGGAGCAGCCTTTTCCCTGCTGCCGCCCGAAAACGCCAGCGGCAACTACGTCAAAGTCATCCAGCGGGTACCGGTCAAGGTCACAATCGACAGGAATTCTGACCCGGAACGATTGCTGCGGGTCGGCATGAGCGTCATCCCGGTCGTACTGACCGGAAGGTCCGGCAGTGACGTACTGAAGGAATTGAATCCCTTTAAATAAACCGCAAGGGTGCCCCTTGCGGGTACCCTTCCGCCTTGAACACCAAAAAACGGGCAGGCGCAAGACCTGCCCCTACGGAAAACATGACATCATCAGAAGACAGAAACATAAATAAATGGCTGATCACAGTTACCGTCATGCTGCCGGCCATCATGGAGATCATCGACACCTCGGTCGCCAACGTAGCCATGCCGCACATGCAGGGGAGCCTAAATGCCGGAACGGATGAGGTTACCTGGGTCTTGACCTCCTACCTCGTTGCCAACGCCGTGGTACTCCCGATGACCGGCTGGCTGTCACGCGTTTTCGGCCGCAAACGTTTTCTGATGACCTGTATCGTGCTTTTCACGCTGGCATCACTGCTCTGCGGCGCAGCGCCCAACCTGGCGACGCTGATATTCTTCCGTGTTCTGCAGGGGGCTGCCGGCGGAGCATTGATTCCGATCAGCCAGGTGATCCTGATGGAAACATTTCCACCCTACCAGCGCGGCATGGCAATGGCCATCTTCGGAGTTGGCGCCATGTTCGGCCCGATCGTCGGGCCGGCTCTGGGGGGGTGGATCACAGACAACATGAGCTGGCGCTGGATCTTCTACATCAACCTCCCGATCGGCATCATCGCCATGATCATGTGTGCATTCTTCATTTTTGATCCGGATTATCTGCGCAAGAAAGCCGAGGCGATCAAGATCGATTACTGGGGGCTTTTTTTGCTGGTTGCCAGCATGGGGTCCCTGCAGGTCGTGCTGGACAAGGGACAGCAGGAAGACTGGTTTAATTCGTCTTTTATCATCATGTTCAGTTTCATTACCGTAATTTCTCTGGCAGCGCTGATCTGGGTCGAACTGACCCACGAACATCCGATCATCAACCTGCGACTGTTCAAAAACGTATCGTTCCTGGCAGGCAATCTGATCATGTTCGTGGTCGGTTTTGCCCTCTACAGCTCCATCATGCTGATACCGCTCTTCCTGCAGACATTAATGGGGTACTCGGCCACCAATGCGGGAATGGTCATGGCTCCAGGCGGAATCGCAACGCTCTTCACCATGCTGCTGGTCGGGGCGGCACTTGCCAAACGGGACGGTCGGAAAATAATTTTTGCCGGACTGCTGCTCGGGGCAACCTCCATGTTCATCATGCAAGGACTCAACCTGCAGGGCGCCTTCTGGAACTATACCTGGCCCCGTATTGTCCTGGGGTTCGGGCTGGCGATGATCTTTGTGCCGCTTACAACCGTTACTCTTGCCTCGATCTCCCGATCAGAAATGGGCAATGCCACCGGCATGTTCAGCCTGCTGCGCAATATCGGCGGCAGCGTAGGTATTGCCATGGCGGCGACTCTGCTGACACGCTACCAGCAGTTTTACCAGACGACCCTTGCTGCCAATATCAACCCGTACAATCCGGTGTGGCAGATGCGCTTCGAGAGTTTGAAACAAGCCCTGATCTCCAAGGGAGTTGCCATCTCTCAAGCCGACACGACTGCGCTCGGCATGATGTACGGAGCCGTCCGCCGGCAGGCGGGCGCTCTGGCCTTCAACCGCATCTTCTTCATCATCGGACTGGCATTCCTGATCATCATTCCACTGCTGTTCCTGCTGAAGCGGCCTTCACACGTAGAGGGTGGCGGGATGGGGCACTAACGGTCCTCCTCCAAACCTTGTAAAGAATCCGCTCCCATAGTGCGCGGCTTTTAAATTCGCCCTCCATAGGAGGGCTGGCCCTACCCCCAAGGGGGTGGGCCATCATCTGCACCGGCCATTGAGAACCTCATGCTGTCCGCCTCAGGTAAACGCTCCATCGTAAATCATCTTTAGCCCCGCCATAAATTGGGTGAATCCAACGGCAATTGATCCTATAAGTAACTGAACCATATTGGTATTAAGCAGACTAAAAGAGATGGGCCGGCATTTACACCAAAAAGTGATGCCGGCATAAGAATTTTCATATTCCGTTTGTCCCATTTATTCCAAAATGCCCGAGTACCAAAAATATCAGTAACCCCCTGTGTCAGGATAGTTGTCGCCTCCCTTCCGAAATTTTGTGTTAATCTCGGGGCGTAAGAAAAGGGAGCATTATGCCTATTATTCAGAAGAATTCAGATCAAGTGTCGCAGCCAGGTTGTTACCTCCAAACTGAGTTTCTTTTAGAATGCAGTTCGCTCCAGCGGCGACGATGAAAATGATCCATTATTCACGTAGGAGGAGATGACCATCATTTGCCTGGATCCTTCACTGCGTTAAACGTCTCGAACTCGACGTTGTAGATTTTGCCGTTTATCTTCTTGGCTTCGCGCACGTAAACGTTCTGAATAATGTCCCGGGTCTCGGGATCTATCTGGATCGGGCCGCGCGGGCTGTTAATCCTCATCCCCTTGAATACTTTCATTGCCTTGTCGCTGTCTATGTTGCCATTTAGCTGCTTAACCACGGCGTAGATTGCGGCGATTCCGTCATAGGCACCTATCGCGGGGCCGTTCGGGCGAGTGATAGGGTCAATCTTCTTGTAGGCGGCAAGGAAAGCCTCATTTTCGGGAGATTGATGAGCGACAGAGTAGTGGTAAGTCGAGATTACACCCAGTGTTGCATCACCCATCACATCCATCACCCCGTCATCGAGCACGTCGCCGGTTGCAAGTAATTTGATACCAGCTTGCGCCAGACCACGCTCCTTAAAGGATTTCATGAATGCGACCGGCAATTCGCCGGTTGGGAGGAACACAAAAATTGCCTGCGGCTTGCTGTCCTTTATTCGTTGTACGTAGGGGCCAAACTCCGGGTTTTTCAACGGTACGCGCAGTTCTCCTGTAACTTTGCCGCCCAACTTCACGAACGCATTTTTGAAAGCGTTCCCGGCGTCATGACCTGGGCCGTAGTCGGACACAAGGGTATACACCTCGCGATAACCTTTCTTGAATGCCCATTGCGCCATCGGCTCGGACACTTGCGGCAACGTCAGGGATGTCCGAACGATGTATGGCGACTTAGTGGTGATGATAGAGGTCGCGGCCATCATGGAAATCATTGGTATTTTCGACTCGGTTGCTATCGGCGCACAGGCAAGCGCGTCGGACGTGTATCCGAAGCCGGCAAGGAAATCAACTTTGTCCTTAATCACGAGGTCTCGGCAATGCCGTTTTGCAACTTCGGGTGCTGGGCCGCCAACATCCTTAATTATGATTTCGATCTTCTTGCCTACGATCGTGTCGCCGTACTGACTCATGTAGGCTTTGACGGCATTGAGCATATGTTGACCTGACTCATTAAATGGTCCGGTCAACTGGATAACAAGGCCGACTTTTATTGTATCTCCCGCAGCATAGGCTTGGCCGGTTGCCATAACGAATATTCCACACAAAATAATTGTGTAGAGAAAGCTTGTCATTAAAGTGCTCAAGTTCCGAAGATCTGCCCTTTTTTTGCTGGAAAATGTGACCGGTTTACTAAGAAAAATTGCCGACAATTCACAATTAATTTTCTTCATACGTCCTCCCTTTAGGGTTGTGGTATTACAAATTTGCCGTTAAAGATAAATTATTATGTCCCTCTGGTTCGCTTTGCTCCGGTGGCTGGATTTGCTTCGGTCCAGTACCACTGCACATAAAATCGACCTAACGCATGGAGTACTTGGTAGGAAATCGCGCCAGCCCGATAGTCACATTTTTAATCTGGGTGTATTCCTCCACCGCATGCTGGCCGCATTCCCTGCCTAAACCGCTCAATTTGTAGCCGCCTCGCGGAATCATCGCCCCATAACCATAGTTGAATATCGATACCGAGCCCGATTCCAGCCCCGCAGCCAGACGGTGCGCCCGGCGCAGGTCGTTAGTCCATACGTATGCGGCCAGGCCGAAGTCAACGTCGTTGGCGATGGCCAGTGCCTCTTCCTCCGTCTCGTATTTCAATAACGTCAGCACCGGTCCGAACACCTCCTCCTTGCAGATGCGCGCAGCGGGTGAGACCTGATCGACAATTGTAGGCTGGTAGAAATTCCCCGCCGCGAGTTCTCCGGTTGTGACCTTGGCCCCACCGGTGCGAATGCGCGCGCCCTGCTCCTTGGCCTCTTGCACGTAGTGATCGACGCTTTCAAGGTGACGTCGCGTAATCAACGGCCCCATTTCGGTTTCCTCGCGGATACCAGGACCCAGCTGTATGGACTCAACCCGTTTCACCAGTTGCTCGGTAAAAGTGTCGTAGATGCTCGCTGGTATGAGAAAGCGCGTACCCGCAAAGCAGATCTCACCCTGCCCGGACAACGCTGCCATGAGCACCCCGTCCAGCGCCTCATTCATGTCCACGTCGTCGCAAACGATGAACGGCGCTTTCCCACCGAGTTCGAGCATTACGGGCGTTAGGTTCTTCATGGCGAGTTCCATGATCCGCTGGCCGGCCTCGAACCCGCCGGTGAACACAATCTTGCGCACCTGCGGGTTGGCTGCCAACGCTTCGCCACAGACGACCCCACTCCCACAGACGACGTTCACAACGCCTGACGGGAGCCCCGCCTGTTCGACCAGTCGACCAAACTCCAGATTGCTGACCGGTGCTGTCACCGAGGGCTTGATCACTGCGGTATTGCCATACGCAAGCGCCGGTGCCACCCCCCTCGCCATTAGCAGGAACGGATGGTTCCAGGGAACGATGTGAGCCGTAACCCCAAGCGGTTCCCGGATCGTGTAGGAAAACGCATTGGCATTCACCGGAATGCAGTTCCCCTCGATCTTGTCCGTCAGGCCGGCGAAATACTCGAAGTTGGCTACTGCCGCGCCAATGGCGTGACGCGTTTCCCTGATGGGATGCCCCGTTTCTAAAGTCTCCAAGCGTGCCAGATGCTCGGTGTTCGCCCGGATCAAGTCGGCCAGCCTAAAGAGAGCTTTTGCTCGGAGTGCCGGGTTCTTTCTCCAGTCGCTCTTGTCGAACGCCTGTTTCGATGAGGCGACCGCACTCTCTACTTCATCCCTCCCGGCCTCATAGAAACGCGCAAAGGGACGGTTGTTCGAAGGGTCCATTACATCCCGTACGCTCTGCCCCGACTCCCATAAACCGTTAATAAAATTCTGGTACGGCTTATCCATCGTCAATCTCCTTTCCTAATGAACAATCAAGTGATTCTTGCAAATTTCGAGTGCCAATTTTTCAACCGATAGCGCGCATTCCGGTGCCCGGTAGCGGGCACCGGAAGCTAACCAAGTACTTCCACAATGAGTTTTTGGTAGTCCTCTCGCGTCGGCTGCCTTGGTGCCGTCAAGTTGAAATAGCTGCCGTGTGCCTCGTCTACCATTCGTTCGATGTCGTCCTTTTCGTAGCCCATCTGCCGCACACTGGCCGGCAGTCCCAGTCGCGCGTTCATATTTGCGACGGCATCGGCAATCCGGTTCCCGGCGTCGCGGTCAGCTTTTAGATTCATTGCCTGGGCGATTCTTTGCAGCTTGCCACCATTCATTCCGTTGTAAAACCGCATAACTGCCGGCATCACAACGGTCACCAACGTACCGTGATGGAGCGGACTATCTCCAAAAGCCATGGACAGGGCGTGAATTGGCCCCAACCCCATGTAGATAGACATTCCACCTTGCAGCGCCGCCATAAGCATTTGCGAGCGTGCCTCGCGATCCTGCCCATCCACAGTAGCGCGGTCCACGTAGCCCGCAACCCGGCTGATTCCATCCAGAGCAACAGCTTCTGTGGGTGGATTTTCTCGTGTGGACAGGAACCCCTCTACGCAATGCGTGAGAGCATCCATGCCCGTCGCGGCGGTCAGCCAAGGCGGCAGGGAGATTGTCAATTCCGGATCACAGATCGCCAGATCCGGTTTGGCGTACGGACTGCGGATCCCAAGCGCGGGCGCATTCGGCTCAGGGTGGATGCCGCCACCGAAGGTCACCTCTGCACCGGTTCCTGCCGTCGTTGGGATTGTGATGTAGGGCGCCACGGATTTGCCGATCTTGCTGGCGTCTCGCAGGTAATCGAGCAAGTTCCCGCCTTGATGGGTAAGAATGCGTAGTGCCTTGCCTGAATCCAGCACCGATCCGCCTCCGAGGCCGACGATTCCATTGCAACTGCCGATCTTGTATGCTGCCAGTGCCCGTTCAACTCCCTTGATGGTCGGGTTCTCGGGAATTCCGTCGAACACGGTCACCACCACATGGGTTGCCAGCACGTCGCAAACCTTCTTGCAGATGCCATGCTTGACCAACCCTTGGTCGGTAATGATCAGCGGCCGGTTCATTCTGCGCTTTAGAAGTTCTGGAACCAGTTCAGATAGTGCACCGTATCCAAAGTGAACTTCAGGAAAACTGGGCAACATTGACATGTATACTCCTTAGTCTATGGTTCATTGAACGGCAAGCAACTCCTGCAGACGTCGAGTGACTTCAACGCTTCGATAGCATGCAGTTTTTCCGGTCGGAGCAAGAGTCTCAGTGAAGAAAAACTCCGGTAGCTCATCGTCTTTCTCTTAACAGCCCGCCGTTTTGTTAAATTTCCACTCCATTCGTAGCACCTCGCTAACCAGTCCCCAAAATTCTCTAAACAAACTATTTTATTAGATAATTAGCCGGACCGTAGTGTTGCATAGTACCAACGCCCCCTCGCTCCCGGCCGCAGGAAACTGCCGCCGGGAACCGTAACTGCCCCGCATTTCCGGAGATCTCAAGCGACCATATCTAGGCAGGCAGTTTGAGCAGCCGCCGCGCGTTACCTTCGTAAATGGCATGGCGTTCCGCTCGAGTAATGTCGAGGCCGTCGATGATTTCGATAGTCCAGCGTATGAAGGCCGAACCCTTTTCCGGGTCGAATGGTGAATCGGAAGAAAATACGGTGTGGTCGACTCCGAAGAACTTCAGGCCGCAGGAGGTTGCCTCGCGGGCGCCGAACATTGCCGTATCGGCATAAAACTTTTTAAAGTAGTCGAGCGGGCGCAACTTCAGCTTTTTCAACAGCAGGGTGTAGTCTTCGTCGGAGGTGCGCGATCCGAGTTGATCCCAGCCAGGGCCGACGCGCCCCTCGAAGTAGGGAATCATACCCCCCATGTGATGGGTGATGATTTTCAGGTCCGGATGTTTGTCGAACAGCCCTGAAAAAACCAAGTGCGCCATGGCCGCACTAGTTTCATAGGGCCAGCCGAGGGTCCACCAGATCTCGTAATGACTTTTCGTTTCCCCCTTGTAGTCGGCAAAATCCGCTCCTCTGGCAGGATGCATCCAGATCGGCCGATCGAGTTCCGCCATAAGGTCGAATAACGGCATGGTTTCGGGGGTCGTGAGCGGACGACCAAGCACGTTGGTAAATATCTGGACCCCCACTGCTCCCAGCTCGTTGATTGCCCGCTTGGCTTCGATCAGGAGCCCTTCGGGATCGTTCATCGGCAGCGATGCGATAAAGGCCGGAAAGCGGTCCGGATACTTTTGCACATACTCGGCCATGCCGTCGTTAGCAAGTTTCGCCATATCCGTGGATACCGGCGGCGGTCCGTACACCTCGATGGGCGGGGAGCCGAGGCAGATAACCTGGGCGTAGTCGCCAAAGCTGTCCATAATGCGGAAACGCTCGTCGAGATCAACGATACAAGGGATTTCACGTACCCGCCTGTGCATGTCCTTGCCATTCGGCAAAACCTTTAACATCTTGTCGTAATACGCTTGCGGGAAAATGTGGTTGAATACGTCAAGCTTCATAATTTCTCCTGTGTTAGATTCCTCAGCACACTTATGCAATGAGGTTAGTATGGGCAGATCTTTCCCGATCCGCATACAAGCCAAAAAAGTTGCTAAATTGGTAGGACATGTGACATCATAACACTGACTATAATACTGTTGTCAAGATAAAATATTTAAAAATACACATAAGCTTTCGTATGTCTAAAATCTACTGTTTTTGTTATGCTTTTTAAGTTTAATGCCATGTAACTGCGTTTTACATGTGTCAATTTCCTGAATAAATCCCTCTGCCGTAGTTCAGACTGGTGGTGTCCTGTATGGATACTTCGAGGTGCGGACCTCTTCATTCAATCGATTGATAATAAAAGACTTAGGTTCACACTTCTATGTTCTTGCATAGAACAGGAAACTGGAGAACGAGCAAATGCTTGCAGTACGGATTATTGGGCTAAACGGCCCTGCCGCCGGAGTCACTCCTGCGGTAAGCTAAAGCCGCGATCAATGGTTCTTTCTAGCTATGTGTGATGGACGAGGGTTTGCGGGTAAGGTTGGTTATCTAGGTCTGAGCAGTCAGGAATGAGAAAGCGCGGGACGGGGCTGGGGTTCCCCCATTTTCGAGATGGGAACGGATATACAGGGTGAAGAGTTTGCAAACACTCTTCGCTTACTCGTGTTTCTCAGAACAAAAAAAAGGACCTCTGATAAAGGTCCAAATAATCCGGTAACCACTGCTCTCTTTTCAACATATTCTGTAAAAATAAAGCCTCACCCGATCAGATTAATGCGTGAACTGACAGAACCCAGCTTACATTTTCAGCTTGATTCCATGCCGATGAGACCGATGAAAACCAACAAAACGGGCGTAGAAAGTGCTGCCAGAGACCGCAAACTGGCTATCTCAGACGGCAGTTCGTCTTGTTGACATATTTTCCTAACGCTTTATCAACGCTTCTTGGATTTCAAGGATATGTTCCAGCATGATACCGTATGCCTTTTGCGAATCCTTTTCCCGGAAAGACTTCAGGATTTTTTTATGAAACTTTAATGCCTTGCCCGATCCGGCAAATGCCTGAGGGGAGTTACGTACAATCTGGATGCTGGTTGCCGACACCACGTCGAAGAGGGAGTTCATTGTAAGAGTTATGGCAGCATTGTGAGTGGCCTCGGCCACGAGAACATGGAATCGCATGTTTGATGCTAACGCTTCCTTTCCAGTATTGACAGCATCCGTAGTCTCTTTGATATTCTCATCAAGCTGAGTAAAATCGTCTTCTGTGATGTTTTCGCAGGCAAGCCTGGCGATTGGCGGTTCAAGTATGATCCTTGCCTGGGTCAACTCATATATCGTGACTTTCCCCATTTTAAATAGCGTCGAGAGGGACTCGTTTGCCGAAATTGAATTAACGTCAGACACGAAAACGCCGGAGCCCCGCTTGATCACGAGGAGACCGGTAACCTCGAGAATTTTGAGCGCCTCTCGAACGGAATTGCGGCTCGCTTCGAAACGCTCCCCAAGTTCACGCTCAGAGGGAAGCCTCTCACCTGGTTTCAACACCTCTGTGAGAATAGCGTTCTTTATCTGCTGGGCAATTAATTCGGAGACTTTTCCGGTACGCACCGAGTTAAAAAAGTTATAATATTGGGATGACATAAGTTTAGTTTCGTACCATTATAAACGCCATGCTGTCAAGGAAGATTGCCAAATAACACCAAACCTATCCTTTACCGATAAAACTGATGTTAGCGGCCATCTGCATTTTTGAAAGGTATCTTGATCGGGAACACATCTGGGGTCTAGGCTTGACTTTTTGGATATTTACCGTTTGATTCCATGTGAACTGAAAACATAAATGCCTGAAACTCTAACCTGACCCCTGAGGCTTCCCTATCAGCAGTTTTACCAGACAATTCTTGTGGCCAACGTCAACCCGTACAATCCGGCCTGGCAGATGCGCTTCGCAAGTCTAAAGCAGACCTTGATCGCCAAGGGGATAACAGCCTATCAGGCCGACACGACTGCGCTCGGCATGATGTACGGAACCGTCCGCCGGCAGGCGGGCGCTCTGGCCTTCAACCGCATCTTCTTCATCATCGGACTGGCATTCCTGATCATCATTCCGCTGCTGTTCCTGCTGAAGCGGCCTTCACACGTTGATGGCGGGGAGATGGGACACTGACGACAATAAAAAACGGGGTGGTTGCCCACCCCGTCGTAAGGGATTTTATCGCCGTTGTTCAATCCGGCTATTTCTTGACCTTGATGAAACATCCGTTTTCGTCACACTCTTTCCCCTCGGAAAAGACATGTACTCTGGTAGTATATTTGTAACCGCTGAATATGCTGGTTATCTCGCCCCCTTTTTCCTTTATGTCCAGTAGCCAGACGCTGTAGATATGGTTGATGACAAAACAGATTATCAGCCACATTCCGATATGGTGATACTGGCGCATTATCTGGGTGGACATAAGCAGGTAAGCCGGTTTCAACATGGTAAACATGATTCCGCCCGGGGCATGCTCTGCATACAGCGCAAATCCGCTGACAAACATCCCGAAGAAGATCAGGAAGAGCCCGACATACGCCGTAACCGCAAGCGGGTTATGCCCGACTGCATCCGGCGTTTTTCTATCGATGAAAAAATAAAATTTCAGCATCATCAGGATTTCCTTCCTCCCCTCTCTGGTGAGAAAAGGGAAATACTCCCGCCACCCCGAGAAGCAATGATCGTTAAGCGACCAGAGCAGGCGGGAGATGACGCTGATGACAAGGGCATAGCCGGCCACAAAGTGAATGAAGCGAACCCAGCCCATCAGATAGGACTGTGGTGAGTTCCCGGCAATAACCGGATACCCGATCAGAAAACCGGTAATCGACAGAAGAAGGACAGACAATGCGGTGACCCAGTGACAGATACGGACCGGCAGTTGCCATACGTAATATCTTTTAAATACTAAAGGTTCGCTCATGGCCGCCCCCTTTTAGAAGTTAAAAATAATTTTCTGAATTTTTTTACAGAAAATCATTTCGTTAACACACGTATCCTGTTTGTAAGGCCTAGGAGACCTTGACCTTGACCACTTCATTGCCGTTAATATCCATCACATGGACGGCGCAGGCAAGGCAGGGGTCAAAGGAGTGAATGGTGCGCAAAATCTCGAGCGGTTTGTTAGGATCAGCCACCGGCGTGCCGACCAGAGCGGCTTCATACGCCCCGCGCTGTCCTTTGGCATCCCGTGGTGATGCGTTCCAGGTAGAAGGAACGACCGCCTGATAATTAAATATTTTCTTATCCTTGATCTTGATCCAGTGGCCAAGCGCACCGCGAGGAGCCTCGTGAAATCCGTATCCTTTGGCTTCAGCAGGCCAGGTGGATGGATCCCAGCTCTCATTGTTGTGAATACGGTAATCACCCTTGGCAATATTACCGATCAGTTCATCAAGCCACTTCGGTGTCTGCTGTGCAATCAGCAGGGCATCAATTCCCCGGGCAGCGGTACGACCCAGCGTTGAGAAGAGCGCCGGAGCGCCTACTTCCAGTTTCCCCAGCACCAGATCCACAACCGCTTTGGTCTCTTTGTGGCCGGAAGCGTAGGCCACCAGAATGCGGGCAAGGGGACCGACTTCCATCGCTTTTTCTTCATAACGGGGCGACTTTACAAAAGAATATTTCGCATTGGTATCAAGATTCTTGTAGGGCGGTTTTGGTCCGGTATAGCGTACTTCTGTTTCACCTTCAAACGGGTGCAAACCCTTGCCGGCGCCGGCACTGTTGTCAAACCAGGAATGATCGACATATTCGGCGATTTTGCCCTGATCAACCTTGATGACTTTTGAAAGATCCCTGTTCAGAAGTGCACCGGCAGGGAACCAGAGATTGCCGTTGGCATCCGGAAATTCACCAAACGACATATAGTTGCCCAAGCCGCCGCCGATACCGGCCCACTCCTTGTAGAAGGAGGCGACAGCCAGCAGATCAGGGATATACACTTTCTCAACGAAATCCTGTGCTTTTTTCAGCAACCGCTTTATTTCGAACAGTTTATCGGCATTGAGGGCATTCTGGGAATCCGGATCGATCGGAATCGACATACCACCCACGAGGAACGATTGTGGATGCGGATTCTTGCTCCCGAGAATGGCGTGAATCTTGATGACGTCCTTCTGCCACTCAAGTGCTTCAAGGTAATGTGCCGTCGCCATAAGGTTTGCTTCAGGCGGCAGTTTATATGCCGGGTGCCCCCAGTAAGCATTGGCAAAGGGACCGAGACGACCGGACGCAACAAACGCCTTGACTTTGTCCTGTATCGCCTTGAAATAGGTGGCCGAATTATTGGGCCAGTCTGAAAGCGAAGCTGCCAGTGCGGCTGTTTTTGTCGGATCCGCCTTCAGGCCGGATGTGATGTCAACCCAGTCAAGTGCATGCAAGTGATAAAAGTGAATAACGTGATCCTGAACATTCTGGATTCCCATGATGATGTTACGAATCAGCTGGGCATTAGGCGGGATCTTGATTTTGAGTGCATCCTCAACTGCCCGGACAGAAGCAATGGAATGAACAGTGGTGCAGACGCCGCAGAAACGCTGCGTCCAGAACCAGGCATCACGCGGGTCGCGCCCGCGGAGGATTTTCTCGATACCACGAAACATGGTAGCTGAACTCCAGGCATCTTTTATGAAGCCCCCCTCGATCTCGGCTTCAATGCGGAGATGCCCTTCAATTCTGGTAATCGGATCTACAACAATCCTGGCCATATGTTATCCCTCCTTGGTTTTTACAGCAGCTTTTTTATCTTTACGCAGGGCACTAATGACACCATGCGCCGCAAACGCCGCACCTACTCCGACTGCCATTCCTAGCCCGATCTGGTCAGCGGTATGCTCAATACCGAAACCCGGAACATTCGGCAGGCGTTTGTACATGGGTGACATGGTATCCCAGAAACCCGGTTCGGAGCAACCCGCACAGCCGTGACCGGAAGCAACCGGCCAACTGGTCTTTTCGTTGTAGCGTTGGGTCGGGCAATTGTGGAATGTAGCCGGACCCTTGCAGCCCATCTTGTAAAGACAGAACCCTTTGCGATGGGCCTCATCGCCCCAGTGCTCTACATACTGGCCGGCATCAAAATGCGGACGCCGCTCACAGTTGTCATGAATGCGCTTGCCGTATGCGAACAGCGGACGTCCCTTGCTGTCCATGGCCGGAATTTTACCGAACACCAGATAATGAACGACTGTGGCGGTCAGGTTATCAGCGTTGCATGGGCAGCCGGGAAGATTGATGACAGTCGCACCCGGTACTGCGTCTTTGACGCCGACAGCTCCGGTCGGGTTGGGAACAGCGGCAGCAATCCCGCCATAGGAAGCGCAGGTACCGATTGCGATTGTTGCCAGCGCCCCCCCGCAGACCCGACGGGCGATTTCAAGATGCGTTTTGCCGCTGGTGCAGCCGTACACACCATCATCCTTAATGGATATGGAACCTTCAACTACGCAGAGGTACTTGCCTTTGTACTTCGTAATGGTGTTTTCCAACGCTTCATCGGCCTGATGCCCGGCAGCAGCCATAATCGTCTCGTGATAATCTACCGACAGAATATCGAGGACGATCTCACCGACTGTCGGATTAGCGGCACGCAGCAGAGCCTCGGTGTCACCGGTGCAATCCTGGAAGTTCAGCCAGACCAGCGTCGGTCGTTTGACCTCATCCAGAGCCTGAGCAACCGATGGCGCAAACGACGCCGGCAGCGACATTGCTGCCGTCATGGCAGAACAGAACTTGAGAAAATCACGTCGTGACACCCCTCGCTGTTTGAGAATTTCACCGACAGAGTATTCCCGCTTTTCTAAATTTTGTTCTGAATTTTCTGATACTTCACAGTTTTTGTTACTACTCATACCTGACCTCCTTTCAGAAGATTCTGCTGATGTCATATATATAAGTCATTCATAATCTATTATTGTTGCGATATGTATAAAATAAAAACCGGTTCTATAGCAATAGTTTTTATTATGTATACACCGGTGTTACGCAATAAAAAATATGATGCGGACGCACCCTTAGACTTACTTCGGCTTCGCTCACTACAAGTCGCTCAGGGTACGGTTGGTGAGCGGAGTCGAACCAAGCTATTTTCTGGTTTTTTTGGTCTTTTTCTTTTTCAGATGTTCTTTGACCCGCTTTTGAGCTCTCGCAATCAGCAATCGATGGCTCCCCTCCACCTGTCCATCGGCAGGCATGCGTTGAACGTAGGTACCATTCGACTGCATCTCCCAGGCAGAGCGCTGATCCGCCAGATGCGTATCAAATACCATGCGCAACTCCCTGGTCAATTCAGGCGGCTCCACCGGACAGAGGATCTCGACCCGTGCCTCCAGATTACGCTTCATCGCGTCGGCTGAAGCGATAAAATATTCTTCGGCGCCGCCATTGCGGAAATAGTAGATGCGGGCATGCTCCAGAAACCTGCCAACGACACTGATCACCCGGATAGTTTCGGAGAGCCCCGGTATTCCGGGCCGCAGACGACAGGTATCTCGAACAATCAGATCGATTTTGACTCCGGCTATTGAGGCCCGGTACATTGCCCGCACGACATCTCCATCCTCAAGTGCGTTAATTTTGAATTGAATCAGCCCGCCTCCGGCGGTCTTGTGCAGATAAATCTCACGTTCTATTTTGTCAAGCAGCGCTTTTTTAAGCATCCGGGGAGCCAGGGCAAGCTTTGAATACTTCCGTTTGAGCATGAAACCGGTAGTGAGAAAATTGAACAGCTCAGTTACGTCTTCGGCGATGATCTGATCGCAGGTCAACAGTCCGACATCACTGTACAGGCGGGCGGTATCAGCATGATAATTGCCGGTACCGATATGCAGGTAGCGCCGCAGGCCGTTATAATCCTGGCGTACGACCATGATGACCTTGCAGTGGGTCTTTAAACCGACGACACCATACGTGACATGTACTCCGGCCTCCTCCATCCGCTCTGCCAGGCTGATGTTGGTTGCCTCGTCAAAACGTGCTTTCAGCTCGACTACAACCGCAACCTGCTTGCCATTATTCGCGGCGAGAATCAGGGCATCAATGATGCGGCTCTGGCGGGAGGTGCGATAGAGCGTCATCTTGATCCCGCGAACCTTGGGATCGGTCGCCGCCTCACGCAAAAAGCGCTCTACCGAAGTTGAAAAAGATTCATACGGGTGCTGCAGCAGAATCGCCCCTGCGTCACGAATGATATGAAAAATGTTGCGCTGTGTTTGCAGCAGCGGATGGTCTATCGGGTGATGGGGAGGGTCATGCAGCCGTGGAAAGTCGAGCCGTATTAATTCGAAAAGATCGCGCATTGCAATCAGGCCGGGCACCTCAAAAACATCCGTCGCTTCATCCAGCTCCAGTTCGGCCGCCAGGCGACCGCGGTGAACCGGGTCCATGCCGCTGCCGATCTCCAGCCGTACAATCGGAGCAAATTTGCGCTCCTTCAGTTCTGACTCGATCATCTCCATCAGATCGTCGGCCTCTTCTTCATCCTTTTCAGTATTGGCGTTCCTGGTTACCCGGAAAAGTTCGCACGACACGACCTCCATACCTGGAAAAAGCGTATCCAGGTTGTTCATCATGACCTCTTCGAGCCGTATAAAATGTTCCCCCTTGCCGACCCTGATAAAGCGGGGGGTACCGGCATCGACCGGCACCTTGATCCGTACAAGTGAATTATGTTTGGCCCTTGGGTAGCGGAGCGACACCAGCAGATTGAGCGACAGATTCGAGATAAATGGAAACGGGTGGGCCGGGTCGATAGATTGCGGCGTCAGCAGCGGAAAGATGTTTGCATAGTAAAACTCTCTCAGCAGCTTCTTTTCCTTGGGGGTCAATTCATCATAGCGCTCAATCCGGATATTTTTTTCTTCCAAAAGTGCGCAGATCTCGAGAAATAACTGTTCCTTGCGGGCCTCAAGGTCGCGGACTGCGGCATAACACTCGGTCACCTGCTGGCGCGCTGTGCGGCCGTCAAGCGTCAACTCCCGCATTCCGGCCCCGATCTGCTGCTTCAGGCCACCGATGCGTTTCATAAAGAACTCATCCAGATTGCCGCTGACGATGGCGATGAATTTGAGCCGTTCCAAGAGCGGCGTGCGCTCATCCTCGGCTTCGTGCAGCACACGGCAATTGAACGACAGCCAGGTCAGCTCGCGGTTCAAGAACCACTGACTGTCGTGCAGATCGAATTCCGGGACAACCGGCGTTATCTCGGACAGTGCCTCGGTACGATCCGGTATCCTGGCGCTTTTTGCCTTTTTAAGCTTAACCGGCTTGGTTTCAACTTCAGTTTCCGGATTACGTTTCGTTTTTTTGGGGGGCTGTTTCTTTTTGGCCTGGGTGACTTTCACTCGTTCTCCATTTTCAGAGGAATCATATTCACGGATTCATATTGTACCGAATTTAAACGTGTCTGCAACTTATCAATGAATATTCCTTCAAATGAGGGCGCTACGTAATGCAAAACAAAAGGCAGCCCGATATGAGCTGCCTTTTGGCGTGCTGTTTATAATGTGATTCAGGTGATCTAGAAGTAAAAGTTTGCGCCGACAGCCGCCCTGCCTGTGCCGAATGTAGTATCATTAAAACCATTTTTCACTTTGATCGAGTTGTACCCGAATCGAACCGAACCCTCGAAACTGAAATGTTTTGAAAGAAAATACTCTGCTCCACCCTCTGCATAGAGGGCAAAGTCAGTCAGGTTGGAATCTTTAGTACTTGCATATGATAATACGCCGCCAACGAAGGGTGCAAAGTCGGCAACCATCAGATATTTGCGCACACCGACCTCAATAGCAATATCGGTTCCTTTTGCATCACCACCCTTGATACCC
Source organism: Geobacter sp. (assembly GCA_031396605.1). Taxonomy (GTDB): domain Bacteria; phylum Desulfobacterota; class Desulfuromonadia; order Geobacterales; family Pseudopelobacteraceae; genus JACRCG01. Next base: position 37,888 of record JANNLB010000212.1, read on the forward strand.
AATCCAAGCCCGGCGGTGAGGGCGAGGTCACTCGCCAACAGATATTTGCCATGAATAATCATATTGGGGCTGGTGTCAACACCCAGAGCAAAAGTCCCCTTCTTGAGACCATTCTCCGCAGATGCATCCTGAATCCCGATTCCCACAAACATTGCCGCAGCCAATACTACCAGAACAAATTTTTTCACAATCAGTCTCCTTCAATTTCAATTTTATTTGATAGCTGTGCGTGTTTTTTTAACATAAATCAAAACAAGGAGCAATACCCTATCTCACTTTGTCAGACTCGGGACCGGTTATGGTCACTGGTATGCAAGTTCGTATTCCATGCTGAACATGCCGACGGCATTGGTGTTGCGGAAGCCGTAGGTGTCCCGCTGTTCTCCTGCATGGCGATCCTCCGATCCGGTGTTGCGGAAAAGACAGGCCCCGATGCTGTTGCCTTCGTCAATCTGGTAGGTCAGCAGGAGTAATAATCCGACAAGATGGAAATATTTTTATATTTTTATTGCATAAGCACCCTGGTTATGATATCAAAACATTTAACATACTAATAATGCGTGTAATATTAAATAGAACGGTTTTATTAATTACCACAGGATAAAAAGGGTATGCCCCCTTTTATTACAATGATTTCAGGAGGTTTTATGACTAGGACGCTTGTAAGCAGACAACTTTTAATCAGCATTATGTGCCCATTACTTTTTCTGTTCGGTTGTGGTGGTGGTTCAAGCAAGACGGCGGCAACGCCACCGGCATCAGTTGCGAGCTTCGCCGGAGTCTACTCCGGTTCCTACTCGGGGGCTGATTCTGGCACGGTATCGGTAACTTTAGCGACAAACGGGAGCATCACCGGCAGCGGCATATCTGTTGATTCCACCACGTTTAATATTTCAGGTCAGGTAGCTGCAGACGGAAAGGTTAGCCTGCAAGGTTCCGGAACCGCTGGTACAGCGACTTTCACCGGTACGGTAACTTCGCAGGGTGTGCTCGCCGGTACGTGGTCCAGTCATGGGGTTAGCGGCGGATCTTTTACAACTACGCGTTCAACGACAACGACGCCTGTTTCGAGCTACGCCGGAGTCTACTCCGGTTCCTACTCGGGGGCTGATTCAGGCACGGTAACGGTAACTTTAGCGACAAACGGGAGCATCACCGGCAGCGGCATATCTGTTGATTCTACCACGTTTAATATTTCGGGCCAGGTAGCTGCAGACGGAAAGGTTAGCCTGCAAGGTTCCGGAACCGCTGGTACAGCGACTTTTACCGGTACGGTAACGTTGCAGGGCACGCTCGCCGGCACGTGGTCCAGTAATGGGGTTAGCGGCGGAACTTTTACAACTACGCGTTCAACGACAACGACATCGACTCCCGGTAAGATTAGCGTTAGCGTAAAAGATGCGGTACTAGGTTCAGTATTGGCAGGCGTCAATATTGTGGTAACATCGGGTGGTCAACAAGTAGTGACCGGCTTAACAGAAACGGACGGCAGTCTGCTTCTTTCAGTAAATCCTGGAAGCAATTATGTTGTCACGTTTACAAAATCCGGTTTCCAATCCAATACCTATTCCAATGTAGCAGTTGTTTCAAATACAACAAAATTCTTGGCAACAGTTCTGCAAATTGACAATCTGCATACCGGCAATGGAACTGTCAGCGGTAAAATTATCAATGCGTTGACCGGTGCAAATATCAGTGGAGCAGCTATCAAGCTGTATTCGGGTATTAACAGCAACCCTGGAGCAACTGCTATCGCATCGGGGACAACAGATTCGCTCGGCGCTTACAGCATAGCAAATGTACCGACAGGGAACTATACCGCAGAGGTCTCAGCAACAGGGTATTCGACCGCATTTTTTACGATCACAAGTATTGGTGGTACTACACGAAGCGATCAGAACTATACACTGACACCAGCTGTGCCGGCAGGGCAGACTCGAATTGTGCTGACCTGGGGGGCATCGCCTTCAGATCTTGACTCTCACCTGACGGGTCCAAATGGAACTGGCAGGTTTCATGTGTACTATGCTGCACGAACAGCTACAGGAGCCAATCTTGATCGTGACGATGTAGGCTCGTTTGGTCCTGAAACAGCAACAATAACCAGTCAGGTGTCGGGAGTGTATCGATATTCAGTTCATGACTTCACTAATAGCGATTTGACCAGCAGTAGTGCTTTAGCGGGATCTTCAGCCAAGGTGCAGGTATTACGTGGAAGTACAGTGGTCGCAGAATTCAATGTTCCGGGAAACCAGGCCGGAACTCTCTGGACAGTATTTGAAATGAACGGCGACACAATAACTCCAATTAACACATTGAGTTACAACACTTCTGGCGGCTCAACGGTAACCAAACAAAGCCTGGAACAGATGAATGGTTTAGATGCAATCAATACAGGTACGGATGCTGATTTACTGATTAATTTACCGAGAAAATAAACCGAGAATGTTTACAAACAAAGCCCGTTCAATTTGAACGGGCTTTGTTTTATCTTCGGGATCATGTTTTATGAGTCGTACGAATATGTAACAGATTTGCAACCCGCACCCCATCCATGCTACACCCTGCCCTATGAAAAAACTAAATCCACCACAACAACGCGCCGTCAACACGGTCGAAGGTGCCCTGCTGATCCTGGCCGGGGCCGGTTCCGGCAAGACCCAGGTGATTACCACGCGGATTGTCCATTTCTTGAAGGAGCTGCGAGTCCCGGCTGAAAACATCCTGGCGGTAACCTTTACCAACAAGGCCGCCCGGGAGATGAACGAGCGGGTACTCGCCATGGCGGGGAGCCTGGCAAAAGGTATCGTCATTTCGACTTTCCATTCACTCGGAGTTCGCATCCTCCGGCGTGACATCCGGGCACTCGGTTTCAAACCGAATTTTTCGATCTATTCGTCCTCCGATCAGGCCGGGGTCATACGCCAGGCGGTGCGCGAACGCGACATCGACCCGAAA
>JANNLB010000218.1:0-11650 GCA_031396605.1 Geobacter sp.
GCTCATCTACGGCCACCCCCAGGCCCCCACCGGCGCCCGTCTCATGATCGAAGGGATCGAAGAAGTCGCCATGAAAGGGGGAGGGTACCTCCTCTTCTCCGGCTGCGCCGCCGGCGACACCGCCGCATCAATCGTCATCAAAGTCAGTTGACATAAACTTCCAAAGGAGATCACACGATGATTATCGACGACATCACAACAGTAGGCGTATGCGGGGCAGGCAGCATGGGTGCGGGTATCGCCCAGGTAGCCGCCCAGTCTGGATTTCAGGTCAAAGTAGTCGACGTCAGTGAAGCTGTCTGGGCCCGTGCCGTGAAGACCATCACCACAAGCCTCCAGCGCATGGTCAAAAAAGAAATCTTCACCGAAGCGGAGATGAACGAAATACAAGGGCGGATCAGCTTCTCCACCGACGTCGCCAGCCTGGCTGACGCACCCCTGATCATCGAAGCCGTCTTCGAAGACATCACCGTCAAAAAAGAACTCTTCAATAAACTGGATGCCGTATGCGGTGCGAACACCGTCTACGCCACCAACACCTCCTCCATCGCCATCACCGAAATGGCCGCACTGGTGAAACACCCGGCCAACTTTGTCGGCATGCACTTCTTTAATCCGGTCCCGATGATGAAGCTCGTAGAAATCATTCCGGCACTGCAGACCATAGCGTCCACCACCGAACTGGCCCTGGCCTTCGCCAAGAAGATCGGTAAAACCACCATCACCTGCAAGGACACCCCCGGTTTCGTCGTCAACCGACTGTTTGTCCCCTACATCCTCGACGCCGTACGGCTTCTGGAAGAGGGTGTCGCTTCAGCCGAAGACATCGACACCGCCATGAAACTCGGCTGCGGCATGCCGATGGGTCCACTTGAATTTCAGGATTTTGCCGGAGCCGACATCGGCTACCATGTCGGCAATATCTTCTACGAGTACATGAAAGAAGCGCGCTTTGCCCCTCCGGGATTGCTGCGCAAGATGATCAAGGCAGGCTATCTGGGAAGAAAAACCGGTAAGGGATTTTACGATTATCCGGAAGTGAAATAAACTCTTCATGCCTGATAGATAGCTTCCATCCGGAAACTCCGGATGAGAAGCTATCTGTTTTCATTTTATCCCCGGATGAAAACCAGATACCAGCGAAAACTGGCGATAAGGAGCTTTTCATGAATAACAGCCTTCTGAATGGCGGTGAATTTTTATTGACCGATACCGCTGGTATGGGAATTTTTGCACCGGAAGATTTTACATCCGAGCAGAAGCAGATCGGCGATACTACCGAAGAGTTCATGAAGAATGAGATTTTTCCCAATATCGAGAGAATCGAGGAGAAGGATTTCGCGTTCATCGTTGAAAAGATGAAACAATGCGCGGATCTTGGACTTTTTCTCGCCGAAGTTCCCGAGGAATACGGTGGTCTGGAACTGGAAAAGACTACCAATATGCTTATGATCGAGAAGGTCGCACCGGCGGCTTCTTTTTGCATGGCCTTTAGCGGCCATACCGGCATAGGAATCCTGCCGATTGTCTATTACGGGACTCCGGACCAGAAGGAACGGTACCTGGGTAAACTCTCATCGGGAGAGTGGATCGGGGCCTACGCCCTGACCGAACCTGGTTGTGGCAGCGATCCCTTGAGTTCCCGAAGCACAGCTGTATTGAGTGACGACGGCACACACTACATTCTCAACGGGACCAAACAGTTTATTACGAACTCGGCATTTGCCGACATGTTCACCGTGTTTGCCAAGATCGACGGCAAACACTTCTCCGCGTTTCTCGTTGAAAGGGGGTTCGAAGGGTTTACCATTGGTTCCGAAGAAAAGAAGATGGGGCTGAAGGGGTCTTCAACCACTCAGCTTATTCTGGACAATGTCAAAGTGCCGGTGGAGAACCTGCTGGGGGAACCGGGTAAGGGTCACAAGATCGCTTTCAACGTACTCAACGTGGGACGCCTCAAGGTTGCTACACAGACGCTGGGTATGGCCAAGGGGGCTTTTGCCGAGTCAGCTTCTTATGCATCGGAACGGAAGCAGTTCGGTAAACCGATCGGCGAGTTCGGTGCTATCAAGGAGAAGCTTGCGGATATGCTGACGGCCATTTTTGCCTCCGAATCGGTGATTTATCGGGTAGCGGGTCTGTTGGATGGTCGACTGGCGAAGCTGGATCATTCCGGTACTGACTATTACGAGCGTTACCAGAAGGCAATCGAAGAGTATGCCGCCGAGTGTGCCATCGCCAAGGTGTTCTGTAGTGAACAGCTTGATATGGTTGTTGACGAGGCTGTGCAGATTCATGGCGGATATGGCTACATCAGCGAATATGCGGTGGAACGTTATTACCGGGATTCGCGGATTCAACGGATCTTCGAGGGGACCAACGAGATCAACCGCATTCTTATCCCGACCATGCTTTTTCGCAAGGCAGACAATAATGGAAGCATGCTATGGGATTTAGTCAAAAAGGCTCAAGCGGGAATTTCAACAGAAACAGCCTATCGCGGTGAATTTGCTCTGGAAGCTGCATCTATTGCAAGGCTTAAACAACTGTTTTTGACGGTACTTGGTGAGGTTGTGCACGCCAAGGAGCATCAGGAGGTAATGCTGGCAGTTGCAGATATGATTATACTCATATTTGCCCTGGAAAGTGTTGTTCTCAGAGCAGATAAAGCGTTTCCTGCAGCCAGCGAGGGGAAGCAGGAACTGCTCAAAGCCGTGGCCAAGACTGCAACCTTTGAACTGTCGAACCAGTTCCAGTCGGCCGCATCCCGCTGTTGCGCTTATGCCTTGAAAGGGAACGTTTTGACCGATATGCAGAGGAATGTTTCAACTTTTTCCTCTTGTGCGGTGGAGGATTTGCTGGATGCCAAACATCTGCTTTCCCGGGTTTCTCAGGAATCGGGAAAATACTTTTTTTGAGAAGCCGGAATAGTGGTCTGTTTCGGATTATCTGTGAACGTTCAAAAGAATAAGGGTTACAGCATATTGCCGTAACCCTTTAATTTCAGTGGCGGAGAGGTAGGGATTCGAACCCTAGGTACGTTGCCGTACACCTGATTTCGAGTCAGGCACCATCGACCACTCGGACACCTCTCCGTGGGGTCAACTGTATAACCTATTTTGTTCGCTAATTCAAGATCGGTTTTTATTATCGGTGATGCCGGTATCAGTGACTGATGCGGTGCGGGGATGAAACACCGGAAATTCCGTGGTGGATACCGACCTGTCCACCGTCTGTCTGCCCCCTGCTGTAGGCTTCACTGCTGATGTAGCTCCTGCGGCTGTGCATCACCCTCATCGGACCAATTTCGTTCATCGCCTGCCTGATCAGCCCTTCTTTAACCGGAACCAATGCGCCGGTAGTGACCGGTGTCTGTTCTTTCTGTGCTTTCAGGCGGTTATTGATGGTGGATACGGCCCCCAGATAGTAGGACTGACGCATCAGCTCCCGGTGGCGGTTGGTGATAGTACTGCCGGCTTGTTGCTTCATATAGGTGCCGCAGAGTTTTCTGATCGTCCGGTCAAGGTAGGTAAAGGTATAGGCGGCGACCTGGACATCAGCCCCTACGCCGATAAAAGTCATTCTGCCGGTCGCGGGGTTGTGTATAGCCTGGCAGTCGAATGAGCTGCTGACGCCGGCGCTCAGGTGCCGCATCCATTTCGGCAGCGTTTTTGAGACGACGGTTTCCACCCTGTCGGCCTTGTCCGGCCGGTGAGCCGCCTCAATGTCAGCCATGGCAAGATTGTGCTCCGATAACAAGCGCTGGGCATGACCGGCGGCAAGAGCGGCCTCATGCTCATTGCTGGAGTTTGCCAGAGCAAGCAGCTTCCTGATCTTATCGATAATCGGTGCCTGTTCCACGAACCCTCTTGAAAGCCGGAGTAAAAAAACGTTGCTAAAAAAGCAGGGGCGTCATGTAATGGCGCCCCCTGTATGCGTTGAATCTGTACGGACAGCATCCGTGCGAACTACAGTTTTTTTTCAGCTTCCTTGGATTCAAGCACGAATGCATACAGATTCATGCACTTCTGCAACCGTCTCATATAGACTTTTTTTGGGGTTTCCTCCAGCGTCTCGATAACCGGCATGAGTTTTTCACCCCTCTGCAGCAGTAATTTCAACTCTTCAATCGAAAGTGACATGGCATCGTTAGTTTTTGCGCATAAATCCGCAAACTCCTGCTTCCATGGTTCTTCCTCTGCAAAAGCAGTTTGACAGAGGCCCTGATAGCGGAAAGAGACCGGCGGAGCGATAACCAGAGTTACTACCAAGACCGTTATCGCTGCCGAAAATAAAAAACCTCTCATATCAATTCCTCAAGATTCCCGGATGACATCTTTTGCAGTCATTTATTGGAAATGCCACCGTCAGATGACAGGCGCCGCAGAATTGGCCTTTTATTATGTACGACATGGAAAAATGCGCGGTGGTTTTCTTTTTGATATTGAAGATATCAGGATGACAATTACTGCATTCAAGCCACTGCATATGTATTTTGTGGGAAAAAAGTACAGGGGAGATGCCGGCCCACCCTGCTTCAAGAACCAGATTTTTTTCAAAGGGGATATCTCTGGATTCTGTTTTTAAAAAATTCTTTGGGGCGATAACCCCGGATTTCAATGCCTCAACCCAGTTAATTCCGTCACCGAACGAGGTGCGCGGGAAATTCTTTTTTGCAAATTCAGAATAGTTCTCTGATTTGTAGTCGATATCACCACTATGGCATTTGTCACAGTTGCCATTGAGCTTGAAGGAGATCTTGCCGTTATGGCATGCCCCGCAAAATTTTCCTTGCCTGTTGGCAACTTCCCGGATTTCGGTCGTATTTGTCTTCATGTTGAAATCGAGCTCGGCATGGCAAACACGGCAGGTGTATTTCGTCCGATGCTGCCAGTGGGAGAATACGACCGGCAGCATGCCGTTTTTTGTCGAGGTACGGTTTATCATGATATTCCCGTACACTTCCCGCGGCAGCGCCTTCGGCAATTTGAAGGTTTCGTCACACCACGCTCCGGGTGCTGAGAAGGCTATGAACCCTGTCAAAAGAAAAAATATCCGTATCATTGTGGCGGCTTTGAATGACATCTTTGACAATCCGTAAGCGGGAAAGCCACACTGGTGTGGCAGGCTCCGCAGAATTTACCTTCGAATATTTCAACCATGGAATATTTGGTGCCTCCCCGCTTCATGCTGACAAAAAGGTCTGGATGACAGACTTCACATCCGTTCCATACGGTATGCTTCCTGTGTGAAAAGATTATCTCCGGCATACCCTTTACTTTGGTCGGCAGGGAGAAATCCTTCTGGCTGTCCAGAGACTCCCGCTTGATCGAAACACCCTCAAGGGTATCAGCAGGTTTAATCAGCCCCTGTTCCTGGGCCTTTTCCCAGTCAATTCCATTGCCGTGCCTCCCTTTGGGAAGTCGTTCGGCAAAACTGTCGAATTCATCATCTTTCTTGCTGTTTACGGTATCGGCATGGCACTTTTTGCACCTGAGTTTGTCTTCTTTGGTAACTTTCTTCGAGCAGGCGGCAAACACCTTTTTGTCTCCATACTTCATCATGCCGTTGTGGCAGGCACCGCAGAAGTACCCGCGTATATTGTCATTTGCCTTTATCAGGGTTGCCCCGCCCTTCATGGCGAAACCGATGTCCACATGACAGAGTCTGCAGGTAAATTTATCCCGGTGATTCCAATGATCAAAAACTACCGGAGCAAAACCGCCCTTTACCGAGTAGTTATTTATAGTTACCATACCGTATTCATACGGTTTCGCCCGTTTTTTCATGCTGCCGTCGTTGGCAGCAAAGGCAATGCCGGTTATGCATACGAGAAGAAAAATCGTCCAAACGACCTTCATCTTCACTCCTTTCAACGCACATTCTGTTCAATCAATTCCCGAAAAAATTTTATACCGGAATCATGTGCAGAATTGTTCTCGAAATAATTTTATGTAAAAAAAGAACTACATTATACATTGTTTATTCGAAAAGACCACCCGTTATTGTCGGATATCATTCGTGCAGAACTTCAGTGGCCGTCTTACAGTCTCACGTCATTTGTTCCGGTTGATATAAGTGTTGACCAACCGGTTTTCAAAGCTCAAGCGAAACAGCAGCGGGAGGAGGGCGGCCAGAAAGATGATGCCGCAGCCGATCCATTCGCGGCTGTTCAACCGCTCTCCCAGCACGAAAAAGCCGGCTATCAGGCTCCAGACCGGGTCGAGAGTATAAATAAGCCCGGCCCGCGTGGGGGTGACATAGCGCTGATAGATGTTCTGGAGGGTGAAACAGAGTACGGTCGGCAGGACGGCACAATACACAACTGACAGAATGGCGGGGGTCGTGATGCTGAAAGAGGGTAGGGGAAGCAGCAGTGTGGCGGCTCCGGCAATCAGCGTAACGGTGGCGAACTGAACAAGCGTGATCAGAAAAACGTCGTCGTCCTTCAGAACTTTGGAAACAGAGATGATGTGACAGGCGATCAGAAAAGCGCAGAATGTCGAAAAGATATCGCCCCGATTGAATCCGCCTTCTCCGCCGGTCGCCAGCAGCACGATTCCGGCCACCGCCAATGCGATGCCGGCAATGTTGACCCGCCCGATCCGGTCGCGCCAGATTATTTTGGTGATCACCGGGATGAAGAGTACGAAAAGGTTGTTGAGGACGCCGGCCCGCGAGATACTGGTTCCCTGGATGCCGAAGACGAAACTGAGGTTGGTCAGTCCGAGGGCGATACCTACGGTCATGCCGCGGACTATAGTACCGACATCGAGCTTTCTCAAGCGCCGGGAACAGACCAGCAGCATGATGGCCGTCGCCAGAATGAACCTCATCAGTACAAACAGCTGTGGCGGAATCGTACCGACACCGATTTTGGTGAAAAGAAAACTCCCTCCCCAGAAGAAGGTGGTCAGTACCAGAAAGAAATATACCCGGTTCATGGCGGGAGATGCCGGGGTTGTCATGAAAATATGCTTTCGGCAGCAACTGCAGCGGCCATATATTCGCAGACAACCGGCAGATCTGCTGCCGCCCAGTCAAGTTCCGGCATACGCTGCGGTTTTATCCATTGCAGGGCATGATGCTCATGCATGGTCATGATGCCGCCTGCCTGCCGACAGGTGAAAGGGTACAGAGTGACGGTGAAATCGGGATAGCTGTAAGTTGTCGGGGAGAGAGCGGCATCGATAAAAATGGTGATCCCAAGCTCTTCCTTCATTTCACGGGTCAGGCACTCTTCCGGAGATTCACCGGTTTCAATCTTTCCACCGGGAAATTCCCATTTGAGCGGCAGGGTCATGGTTGCGCCGCGTTGTGCCGCCAGCACGGTCCCCTCCTGTTCAATGATGGCACAGGCTACGTGGTGATGGCGCCTCACGGGGTGGTATTCCGCTGATATACCAGCTCCCACTGGAGCGAAACGAGTCCCTGTGTGAGCTGTAATGCCGGTTTGTTGTGCATGGTGCTGCCTCACAGGCGCATTCTTTGCGTCAGATTTCGTCAGAAAATGCAATTGACGTTTCATTGGTAATAACATATTGTTTTTTGCACGTCAGCCTGAATTACCGGCTCTTTGCGTGGAATGCAGATATTATCCGGAGAGTAGTGCGATGTTTCTAAAGGTTATCGATCTTGCCGCCGCTATCGGAGTTGATGAAAAGACAGTATTACACTGGATTAAAAGCAAGGGGCTTCCGGCGCATAAGCAGGATGACCGGTATCGTATAAATCGGATTGATCTGCTGGAATGGGCTACCAATCAGGGTATTTCGATTCCCCCCGATATTTTTGTTGCCAGTAACGAAACGAGACGCCTGTCATCTGTTTCCGAGGCGCTTCGGCAGGGGGGGATATATTACGACCTGCCGGGCGATACTCCGGAATCGGCGCTGCGAGAGGTTGTTTCCCGGCTTCTTCTCCCCCCCGGTCTGGATCCGGAGTTTTTGCTGCAGACCCTGCTGGCGCGTGAAGCACTTGGTTCAACTGCTCTCGGGAACGGTATTGCAATTCCCCACGTTCGCAACCCGATTGTCGGGTCGGCCGGTGAGTCCGCCATCTGCCTCTGCTTTCTCAGGAACCCGATTGACTTTGATGCCGTTGACGGTCAACCGGTCACAATCCTCTTTACCCTTGTGACCCCCAATGTCAATGCGCACCTGCATCTGCTGGCAAAACTCGCTTTTCTGTTGCGTGATCAACCCTTTCAGGAACTGCTCCATCGTCCCGGCGGTGATGCCGGGATAATGACTGCTATTCGTGCGCTGGAGGAAACAGTTGTAAGGAGGTAGCCGCGTCATGGTGCAGGAATTGTTCTTCCCGGGTACCTTGCTTTTCAGTGCCGCGCTGCTGGCCGCCATTTCCGGTGTCCCGCTGTTATTCCCCCGGTTTTTGAGTGCCTCAAGAGCCCAGGTACTGTCAATAATACTGATGCTTGCCTCCTCTTTCGCCGGTTTGGCCGGAGCGGTTCTGACACTTCTTTCCAACTCATCCGTTCTGTATGAGCTGATCTGGCCGCTCCCCTTCGGTCCGGCCCGGTTTGGTATAGATCCCCTGTCTGCCTGGTTTCTGCTCCCCATCTTTCTCATCCCCGGCTGTGCCGCTCTGTATGCACGTTCCTACTGGCATGCCGATCAGCACCCCGCCAACGTTCGCTCAATGACCTTTTTTTTCGGTGTGATGACCGCCAGCATGTGTGGCGTCGTTCTGGCTCGTGACGGTGTCAGTTTCCTGTTCACATGGGAAATCATGGCGCTGTCAGCCTATTTTCTGATCTCAACTGAAGATGAAAAGCCGGAGGTGAGCGAGGCCGGCACACTGTACATGATTACCACCCACACCGGAACTCTCGGGTTGTTTGCCCTCTTTCCGCTCCTGAATCTGTTGAGCGGGTCCTGGCTTTTCCCCGACCCCGCTTCGCTGGATGCTTCTTCCGGACTGTCTTCAGTGATCTTTCTGATCGCCCTGTTTGGCTTCGGTTTGAAGGCCGGCATCATGCCGCTCCATATCTGGCTTCCATCGGCTCACGCTAATGCCCCCAGCCATATCTCTGCCGCCATGTCGGGCGTGATCCTCAAGGTGGGAGTCTATGGTCTGATACGGACGCTCTCATTCTTTCATGCCGTACCTCTCTGGTGGGGATGTTGCGTGCTGACCCTGGGGGTTGTTTCCGGGGTGGTAGGCGTAGCCTTTGCGATCGGCCAGCATGACCTGAAACGGCTGCTGGCGTACCACAGTATAGAAAATATCGGTATTATCTTCATGGGCCTGGGGGTGGCGCTGATCGGGGATGCGGCCGGCTCACCGGTCATGATGCTGCTAGGTATGAGCGGGGCGCTGCTGCATGTCCTCAACCATGCGCTCTTCAAAGCGTTGCTCTTTCTGGGAGCCGGTTCGGTCATCCATGCTGCCGGAACTCGTGAAATCGATCTGATGGGGGGAGTGGCCAGGCGGCTTCCCTATACGTCCCTGCTGTTCGGAATCGGTTCGGTGGCAATTTGCGGACTGCCGCCACTCAATGGTTTTGTCAGTGAACTCCTGATCTACCTCGGTTTTTTTCATGGGATTCAAGGAGAGGGGGGTGCCGCTGTTGCCGCTGCCCTGGCGGCTCCTGCGCTGGCACTGGTGGGCGGACTGGCGGTGGCCTGTTTTGTCAAGATCTACGGCATCGTGTTTTTGGGAGTTCCCCGGACAGAAACGGATGCGGCTCCTCATGACGCAGGTTGGCCGATGCTGCTGCCGATGCTGCTGCTGCCGATGCTGCTGCTGGGAGTGCTCTGCATCGTTATCGGTGTAGTCCCCGGTCTGGTGGCCGGTTCGCTGCAGCGCACCAGCCTGACGGTTCTCCCGGCCCTGGTAAGGACGGCGGGACCTCCGCTGCAAGAGCTCGTCCCACTGACGATGATAACGCTTTCCGGAGTTGTGCTTATTGCGCTGATTGCCGTTCTCGCCGTATGGTATCGGCGACGTCTCGCGGGGATGCCCTGCAGCGAAAACGTCACCTGGGGGTGCGCCTACCAGCGTCCGGCACCCCGCATGCAATATAGCGCGTCATCATTCGCCGAAATGCTGACATCCATGTTTGCCTTTGTTCTCAATCCGCAAAGTCACCGGCCGGGTAAAATTACGGGGCTTTTCCCCGATTCCGCACGGTTTTCCAGTCATGTCCCGGAAGCGGTGCTGGAACTGGTGTATATTCCGGCGCTGAAGCGTCTGTATCGGCGTTTTTCAGGGGTTCGCAGGCTGCAGAGCGGCATTCTGCAGCAGTATATTCTGTATTCTCTGATTACTCTGATCGTATTGCTGGTAGCCAGCTACCTCTAATTCCAATTCCAGATCAAGGCGCTATCTTCGTTGGCTCGTCTTCGGCTCCTCAACGTACGAGTTGTACGCCTTCGTCGCCTCAATCCTCGCCGCCTTGATTTCATCCTTGATTTGGAATTGGAATAAGTTTCAAGGAGACAGTGCCATGAGCCCGACCGGCACTATTTAATGCGCAGCCGATAGCACACCGCATAAACTGGGTTGCGGTGCTCGACTGGAATTCGCGCCGGATCGAGGCGCTGGCTGAGCCGGACTGGGTGAATACCAGGCAGGGTAACCCATAAGCTGATCTCGATTGACACCAGAATTATGTATGGCATAACGTTGGTATTAAACGCCATATAGGAGAACATCCATGCCGGTAAAAGCAACCTTTGTAATTGATGATGGAGTCTTGCAGGACGCACGGGAATTCGTGAAAAATAACCATTTCAAATCACTCAGCGCCTTTGTCGAGCGGTCCATCCGCGAAGAACTTGCGCGCATGCGACAGGAGAAGATCAGGTGTGCCCTGCTTTCGGCAGGGAATGATCAACTTTTTATGGCGGATGTTATGGAAATCCAGCAGGCATTCGAGCATGCCGACCATGAGACGGCATCATGAGCTACAAATGGTCCGTGTTCATGGCAGACCTCAATCCGGTGATCGGTTCGGAACAGCAGGGCAGGCGTCCCGTGTTGGTCATCAGTGACGAGACGACGAATAGCGTCATGCCGGTTGTCACAATCCTTCCCCTTACCTCGCTCAAGAAGGGGCGCAGGGTCTATCCCAACGAGGTTCTGCTGAAAAAAGGAGCCGCCGGCCTGGAGTCGGATTCAATTGTACTTGCCCACCAGATTCGTACCATATCCAAGCAGCGCCTGATGATCTGTCTGGGTGAGGTTCCGGATGCAAATCTTCGAACCCGGATCAATGATGCACTGCGGGTTCATCTCAATCTGTGAACATGAAGGCCGAATGAAGGAGGACCGATTTCCACCTCATCCTGTCCCTCTCAGTCAGGGTGGCTGATAAGAGAACAATTAAAAATGTTGGGCACGCTTCACTTCGCCCAACCTACGGGCTATCAATTAAGTAACTGTAATAACTTGCTTATAGCGCTAATATTTTTTCATGTTCATAAACTAAATGTTCCATTTGGGTAGATCACCGGTTCATGCGCGCGCGTGAACTGGTCAAGAACGAGTTGTTCCTTAAAAAAGGTGCAAACATGACAATGAAACCAAAACACGAGGAGAACAATCCGCGACTCAAGGTGGCGTTTCTGGAAGTTGTCGATAATCAATTGAAGGCAAACGATCCGCCGGAAACCAGACAAACGCTTGA
>JANNLB010000221.1:0-16464 GCA_031396605.1 Geobacter sp.
CTGGCCGATGAATTCTCCGGCGTGATCCGTCCGGTTATTACGACCGCCTTCGCGCTGGACGACAGCCAGGTGGTTGCAATTCAGAGCGCCCTGGAAAAAAAGACCGGCAAAAAAGTTTTCCCTCAGATTGTCGTCGATGCTTCCCTGCTGGGGGGCGTGATAACCCAGATAGGTGATATTGCCTACGATAACAGTGTCAAGACTCAGCTTAAACGGATTAAAGATATATTACAGAAGGGGTAGGAGCATCCATGGAAATCAGAGCCGAAGAGATCAGCGAGATCATCAAAAAACAGATCAAAGAGTATGGCAAAGAAGTTGAGGTGTCGGAGACCGGCACAATCATCTCTATCGGTGACGGTATTGCCCGTATTCACGGCCTGGCTGGTGCCATGTCAGGCGAGTTGCTGGAGTTTCCCGGCGGCGTAACCGGTATGGTTCTCAACCTTGAAGAAGATAATGTCGGCGCCGCCATCCTTGGAGAGTTCTCCGAGATCAAGGAAGGCGACACTGTCAAACGCACCGGCCGTATTACCGAGGTTCCGGTAGGTGACGCCCTGATCGGCCGCGTTGTCAACGCAATCGGGCAGCCCATCGACGGTAAAGGCACGATCAACACCAGCAGCTTCAGCAAGGTTGAGATCAAAGCCCCCGGCATTGTTGACCGTAAATCGGTACATCAACCGATGGCTACCGGCCTCAAGGCTATCGACTCCATGGTTCCGATCGGGCGTGGTCAGCGCGAACTTATCATTGGCGACCGCCAGACCGGCAAAACCGCTGTTGCCATCGACACGATCATCAACCAGAAGGGTGGCGACGTAGTCTGTATCTATGTTGCCATCGGCCAGAAACGTTCCACGGTTGCCCAGGTTGTTTCCAAGCTGACCGAGCACGGCGCCATGGATTACACCATCGTTGTTGCTGCAACTGCTTCCGAGTCCGCGCCTCTCCAGTTCATCGCACCCTATACTGGCGTTACCATGGGCGAGTTCTTTCGCGACAGCGGTAGACACGCCCTCATAATCTATGACGATCTATCCAAACAGGCCGTTGCCTATCGTCAGCTTTCCCTGCTCCTCCGCCGTCCGCCTGGACGTGAAGCCTATCCGGGAGACGTTTTTTATCTACACAGCCGCCTGTTGGAGCGTGCCTGCAAACTGTCCGATGCTCGTGGAGCAGGGTCACTGACCGCACTGCCTATTATCGAAACTCAGGCAGGCGATGTTTCCGCCTACATTCCGACCAATGTTATTTCCATAACTGACGGCCAGATTTATCTGGAGTCCGACCTGTTCTTCTCCGGCGTACGCCCGGCGATCAACGTCGGTCTCTCGGTTTCCCGCGTCGGTGGTTCTGCCCAGACCAAATCGATGAAGCAGGTTGCCGGTACACTGCGCCTCGACCTGGCCCAGTATCGTGAGATGGCCGCTTTTGCCCAGTTCGGTTCCGATCTGGACAGGGCTACCCAGATGCAGTTGGAGCGTGGTGTGCGTCTGGTTGAAATTCTCAAACAGCCGCAGTACCGCCCGATCCCCAACGAAAAACAGGTTCTGATTATCTTTGCGGCCAACAACGGTTTACTGGATGAGTACCCGGTTTCTGCTCTCAAAAAGTTCGAGATTGAGATGTATGCATTTTTTGATAACCGTCAGGCCGAACTGGTTGCCGAACTGCGCGACAAAAAGGCCATTGACGACGATCTGAAGGGCAGGATTATTGCCGCCATGGGGCAGTTCAAGAAGGAATTTACCGCGTAAACAAGGACGGTTTGAGACATGGCAAGCCTTAAAAGCATCAAAAAACGGATTGTATCCGTAAAAAATACTCGCCAGATCACTAAAGCCATGAAAATGGTTTCGGCGGCGAAGCTGCGCCGTGCCCAGGAAAATGTTGTGGCCGCCCGCCCGTATGCTAAAAAGCTGGGTGAAGTACTGCAATCCCTGGCCGCAAACCTTGAGGGTGATCTTCACCCGCTGTTGGAAAAGCGTGAGGCCAAGAAACTTCTTCTGATCGTACTTACTTCGGATCGTGGTTTATGTGGCGGTTTCAATTCCAACCTCTGCAAAGCCGCTGATCGCTATATCAAGGAAAAAGCAGGTTCATACGAGCAGATCAATGTCATGACTGTCGGCCGAAAAGGGTATGAATTCCTTAAAAGCCGCTATACGGTGTATAAAAACTTTGCCAATGTTCTGGCTAAGCCGAATTATCAGACCGCAGCAATGCTTGCCCAGGAAGTAATCGACGGATTTGTTGCAGAAGAATATGATCAGGTTGAGCTTCTTTACAACTCATTCCGGACTGTCATGACCCAGGACATCACCTTCCAGCAGATGCTGCCGGTAGTTCCCGACGAAACAACTGCTACCGACGAAACTCCTGTCGAGTTCATCTACGAGCCCTCTGTTGGCGAACTGCTTGCGGAGATCCTGCCCAAAAATATTGAAGTGCAGATTTTTAAGGCCATGCTGGAGACGGTTGCAGGTGAACACGGTGCCCGTATGACAGCCATGGACAGTGCATCAAAGAACGCCAACGAAATGATCGGCAAACTGACACTCCAGTACAACCGCGCGCGTCAGGCTGCCATAACCACAGAACTGATGGAAATCATCTCCGGCTCTGAATCGATCAAAGGATAATCTGAATCGTTTGAATTCGCCGCCAGTCCCCAAATCTGTCATTCCCGAAGCGTTTCTGATCGGGAATCTGGTTGTAACTGCCTGAAAAATCAGATCCCCGATAGAGAAATTCGGGGATGACAAGCTTTTAACGGTGGATTAGAACGAAACAGGAAGGATAATGCAGCGTTACGAAACACTATATGAGGCCGTACGGCCGCAGGAGGACACCGTTCCATGAGTCAGAATACAGGTAAAATTTCGCAGGTCATCGGCGCAGTTATCGACGTCGAATTTGAGCCCGGCAAACTTCCGGAGATCTACCACGCGTTGCGTGTGACAAATCCGTCCATTGATGACCGTGAAAACAATCTGGTACTGGAAGTTGCCCAGCATCTCGGCGAGAACTCGGTACGTACTATCGCCATGGACTCAACCGATGGTCTCAAGCGCGGCCAGGTCGTTATCGATACCGGTAAACAGATCTGCGCTCCGGTTGGCGCCAAGACCCTCGGCCGTATTATGAATGTCATCGGTGAACCGGTTGATGAAATGGGGCCGATAGGTAATGAGAAAGAGTACGCCATCCACCGTGAGGCTCCTTCTTTTGAAGACCAGTCTACCAAGGTAGAAGCGTTTACTACCGGCATCAAGGTTGTTGACCTGCTCGCACCGTATGCCCGAGGCGGAAAAATCGGCCTGTTCGGCGGCGCCGGTGTTGGCAAGACCGTTCTGATTATGGAACTGATAAACAACATTGCCCGGCAGCATGGCGGTTATTCTGTTTTCGCCGGCGTTGGCGAGCGTACCCGAGAAGGGAATGACCTCTGGATGGAAATGAAGGAGACCGGGGTTCTGGAAAAAACCGCGCTGGTGTACGGTCAGATGAACGAGCCTCCCGGCGCCCGCGCCCGAGTTGCCCTTACCGCGCTTTCCGTTGCCGAATACTTCCGGGACGAAGATGGATTGGACGTACTGCTTTTCATTGACAATATCTTCCGTTTTACCCAGGCAGGTTCAGAGGTTTCGGCACTTCTGGGTCGTATTCCTTCTGCCGTTGGGTACCAGCCTACGCTGGCCACTGAAATGGGTGAACTTCAGGAGCGCATTACCTCCACAAAGAAGGGTTCCATCACCTCTGTTCAGGCAATTTATGTGCCTGCTGATGACTTGACCGACCCGGCTCCGGCAACCGCTTTTGCCCACCTGGATGCAACCACGGTTCTCTCACGTCAAATCGCCGAGCTTGGCATTTACCCTGCGGTTGATCCGCTCGATTCAACATCACGTATTCTAGATCCGCAGGTTATCGGTGAGGAACACTACGCTGTTGCCCGTTCCGTTCAGTACGTACTACAGAAGTACAAGGATCTTCAGGATATCATAGCAATTCTCGGTATGGACGAACTCTCCGAGGAAGACAAGCTGGTCGTAGCTCGCGCCCGCAAAATTCAGCGTTTTCTGTCCCAGCCGTTCTTCGTCGCCGAAGCCTTCACCGGGTCCCCCGGCAAATACGTCGAACTGAAGGACACCATCAAAGGTTTCCAGGAAATCGTGGCCGGTAAGCACGACAGCATGCCTGAGCAGGCTTTTTACATGGTCGGCTCGATCGAAGAGGCTATTGAAAAGGCTGCTAAACTTGCCGCAATTTAAATTATCTGTAGGGGCAATCCCCTTGCGGGTGCCCAAAGCAGGGCAGGTGCAAGACCTGCCCCTACAAGGAATGATATATGGCTGAAAAGATGAAGCTTGAAATAGTTACCCCGTACAAAAAAGTGGTCGAGACCGAAGTTGAGGAAGTTACCGCATCCGGTAAACTTGGCGAATTCGGCGTGCTGCCTGGACATGCACCGTTTCTGACGTCGCTCAAAATCGGCGAGCTTGTGTACAAGAACAACGGTATTACTGAACACATGTCGCTGAACTGGGGGTATTTCGAAGTTCAGGATGACAAGATCATCGTGCTGGTAGAAACCGCCGAGACCGCTGCAGAGATCGATGTCGAGCGTGCCAAAGCAGCTTTGGGACGTGCAGAAGAGGCTCTGAAGAAACTGACTCAAGAGGACAAACAGCATAAAATATATGAAGCAGCCATTGAGCGTGCGGTTATCCGCATGCAGGTTGCCGGAAAAGGTGTCCGCAAGTAAGACTCCTGCATATAACTGATTACATGAAGAGCGGCAGCGATGCCGCTCTTTTTGTTTGGTGGAAATTTTTCTGCGGGTTTGTTACAACTAGCATGTTGTTATTCTCTTCATAAGGAGAAAGTATGCCCCAAGCCAACGAACTGAAACGTTACCGCTGTTACGAGATCTTTTCCCAATCTACCGGTGTTGAAATTAGGGCAGCGTTCAAGACCAGTGAAGAGCATGGACAGGTCATCGAACGGAGCGGCAGGATTCACCTCCGTTTTTTCAAGCTGACACCGAAGACGAAACCGGATGAAGTTACCCAGATCCGCTTCATTTGCGAATCTGATGAGGCTTTCGGTCTGTCGCTCATGATAAATCAGGTAGCGAACTCTTCCGTGCCGTGCAAGGAAAAACTGAATCCGCACAAGTTTTCTGCCGGGGAACAGGGCGAGGAAACAGTGACGACACTTTCCGTGGAAAAGTGGGAACGGAGCGGCAAGAGCGGCTATGCATTGACGGTGGGGCGCGGAAAGGACTTCATCAGTGTGCCGATGCCGCTTGCAAAATATCTTTTTGCAGGAGAGTTTCTGCGTGCCCTTTCGACGGAGCAGTGCTGGGTTGAGCGGGTGGAGAAGAAGTACTGATTCATGAGGATACTATGCAATTTTAAAAATACGGATTACCCTAACCCTGATAAACAGGATAGTTCGTTAGCCAAACTATTTTCTGCCAGAAAAGCGCAGAAAATAATTTGTTACTCACTAAATCGATGACGATCCCGGAGGAATACACCATGGAGGAACTGCTGCGCAGTGAAATAATCCGTTTCATTGGAGCACATCAGGGCAATCACCTGCCGGACAGCAGTAGTCACTATCTGGAAGAACCGTTGATAGGATTCTCCTCGGCGGAAGACCGGCTATTCCATGATTACCGGCAGATCATCGGCCCGTTTCATCTCCTGCCGGACGAGCTGCTTTCCGGTGCGGCTTCCGTAGTCAGCTGGATACTTCCAATCAGCAGTGCAGTACGCGAGAGTAACCGCACGCAGACGGATCTCCCCTCCCGTGAATGGGCTTTGACCCGTACCCACGGGGAAACGGTCAACGGCGACCTGCGGCGACATCTGGTCTCATGGCTGGAGAAACAAGGGCATAGTGCAGTGGCGCCCCAGTATTCCCCGCTATGGAAAGAGTTCGGCGATACACCGGTCGGCATCGCCTCCAGCTGGTCGGAGCGTCACGCCGCATATGCCGCCGGGTTAGGCACTTTCAGTCTGAGCGATGGTTTCATCACCTCCCGCGGCATAGCGCATCGCTGCGGCAGTGTCATTACCAGCCTGGCACTCACACCGACTCCGCGAAAAACAGCCAGCCACCTGTCCAATTGCCTTCATTATCATGATGGGAGCTGTGGAGCCTGTATAAAACGTTGTCCGGTCGGCGCGATCACCCGGAATGGCCATGACAAGGTCCGCTGTCGCGAACTCGTGTACGGTGACGCTCCGCGCCGGCTGTCCGAAGTTTATGGTGTTGCACAGACCGGATGCGGCCTCTGCCAGACCGGGGTGCCGTGCGAGGCCCGGGTGCCGGTCGCATAAGAGATGAATTCCCAATCGAAGCGTTACAACACTATTTCCGAAGAACTGAAGCGGGTATTCGGCTGCAAAGTGCAGCGCATCTCGGTGGATGCCGGCTTCACCTGCCCCAATCGTGATGGTACGCTCGATTCTGACGGCTGCATCTTCTGCGGCGGTCACGGTTCCGGTTCGTACGGAATCCGGCGCGACCTCGATATTTCAGCGCAACTTGAAGACGGCAAAGATGTCATGCGCCGCAAGTACCGGGCCGATAAATTCATCGCCTATTTTCAGGCATATTCCAACACATACGCTCCTGTTGAGCGTTTACGGGGGTTGTTCTCCGAAGCGTGTGCGGTTTCAGATGTGGTCGGTCTGATAATCGCCACCCGTCCTGATTGTCTGCAGGATAAGGTTCTTGACTACCTGCAGGAACTTAACGAGCGAACCTACCTCTGGCTTGAGCTGGGCATTCAGTCGATCCATGACGGGAGTCTGGCCTTCATCAACCGTCGCCATGACCACGCTTGTTCTGTTGATGCCATACATCGAGCCAAAACACGAGGGTTACGGGTCTGCGTTCACCTCATTCTCGGTGTGCCGGGTGAAACACGTGAGGAGATGCTGGCTATGGCCGATGAGGTGAACCGTCTCGGCGTGGACGGTGTCAAACTGCATCTGCTGTATGTCTTGAAGGGGACGAAGCTGGCTGAGATGTACTATCGTGGAGAAGTGACGGTTATGGGCAGAGATGAATATGCCGGCCTGGTCTGCGATTTTCTTGAGCGACTTGATCCGGGTATCATGATCCACCGTCTGACTGGTGATGGCGGGCACGATAATCTGGTGGCGCCATTATGGTCCTTGAAGAAGTTCGAAATCCTCAACCTGATCGATGCGGAGATGGAGCGAAGCGGGATGCGGCAGGGGAGTGCCTCTGGAAAAACAAGTGAAGCGCAGATTTAATTGGCCTCATAACTTCTGCCGATAGTGGGTCTTTCCGGGAAAGCAACGGCATAAAACGAACAGCTTTTTTTACACCGGGCGGTTATCAAACCATTCCGTTACCGGGAGCTTCTCAGACGATTTTCCATGTTTTTTCCCCAGGCTTTCAGCCAGCTCCCCGGCATGCATCGGCTTTGCCAGATAAAATCCCTGAACCTCATCACACCCCAACCTGGTAAGACTATGCAGCTGATCGCTGTTTTCAACCCCTTCGGCAACCACCCGCAGGCTCAGACTCTGAGCCATGGATACGATGGCCTCGATGATCGCCGCATCGCTCTCGTTGTCAGAAACGTCGGCTACGAACGATTTGTCGATCTTGATCCGATCAACAGGAAAATGCTTCAGATAATTAAGAGATGAGTAGCCGGTGCCGAAATCATCGATGCTCAGTTGAATCCCCATCTCTTTCAGTGTGCGGAAGGTCTCGATGGTTTTCTCCACATTTTCCATGAGAACGCTCTCGGTGAACTCAAGCTCAAGATTGCAGGGATTAACATCTGTCTCCTGGATAATCGTTGTGATCATGTCGATAAACCGGGGATGTTTCATCTGCTTTCCGGAGATATTTACCGCCATCTTCAGGTCGCGATGCCCTGTAGTTGCCCATTCCCGCATCTGCAGGCAGGCACTGCGCAGCACCCACTCTCCGACGTTGTTGATCAGTCCGGCATCTTCCAGAAGGGAAATAAACATTGCCGGCTGCATCAAACCGAATTCTGAACTCTGCCAGCGAAGCAGTACTTCAACTCCGGTCATTTTAGACGTTTTCAAATCCCAGAGCGGCTGATAATGAAGGAAAAACTCCTGCTTCTCAAGACCATGACGCAGACTGTTTTCAAGCGCGACCCGCTGCATGATCTTCTGGTTCAGTTCCGCTGAAAAGAAACGGAACTGCGACCTCCCCTCATTCTTTGCCTGATACATTGCCGTATCGGCACACCTGAAGAGAGTTGACGCATCCAGACTGTCATCCGGATAGACAGCGATGCCGATACTGGCACTGGTGTAGATCTGTCTCCCTTCAATTTCGAAGGGGGTCGTGAAAATGGCCTGTATTCGCTGGATAACGGCGGCGATATTTTCCTGAGTTGAAACCGATGGGCACACCACTACAAATTCATCCCCGCCGAGCCGGGCCAGGACATCGGAGTCCCTCATGCAGATGGAAAGACGTTCCGCAACCGAGCGAAGAAGTTTATCACCGATATCATGCCCCTGAGTGTCGTTTACATCCTTGAAGTTGTCCAGATCGAGGAAAATGAGGTTGATCTTGTTCCTGTCACGCTGAGCCTGGGTCAGGGTCTGGTGCAGCCGCTCAAGAAACATGCCGCGGTTAGGCAGCCCTGTCACTATGTCATAATAGGCCAGCTGGTGTATCTTTTTTTCGGCCATCTTCTTTTCTGATATATCTTCACAGGTGGTAATTATGCCCAGATAACGGGACTCGCCGTCACAAACGGAAATGGAGGTAAGTTGAGCCGGAAATTCCTCGCCGTTCTTACGCACATTAACGCTCTCGCGACACCAGACTCCGAGTCTTTGTAACTGCTCAGCGGCAAGCTGTCTGCTGCGGCTGTCGGTGGAAAACTTTCTGGCTTCTTTTCCGATAAGTTCGCCGACATCATACCCGTGAATATGCGCTTCGGCAGGGTTCGAATAAATGATTATTCCGTCTACATCGCAGAACGTTATACCGATCGGCAGACTGTCCACCGCCACCTTAAGCATCTCCAGCCGTGCCTGACTTTCAGCAAGCCGATTCACATCCCGGCTGGCCCGCAGCATGTAGCGCATTCGATGCACCAGAAGTTCGGGATTGGGCGGCTTGGCAATAAAGTCGGTGGCCCCGGCCTCGAAGGCGCGATGGATTGAATCTGCGTTGTCCAGACCGGTCATCATCAGGACCGGGATATATTCGCCCCCCGGGAGAGTGCGAATATCCTGGCAGGTCTCACAGCCATCCCTCTCCGGCATGATCAGGTCAAGCAGCACAAGGTCTGGACGATCAGAGGTGAAATGGTGAAGTGCAGCAGCGCCGTCAGCTGCCGTAGCCACTTCGAAACCGGCAGATGTCAGGGTGTCGCGGAACATTATCCGCATTAACTGGTCATCATCGACAACAAGGATAACCGGCTTTCTGGCGCCACTTAGGTTTACAGTTTCAGTCATAAAAAAACTCCATGAAGAGAAAATGAACTGCAGGGAACAATTGAACCCCCGTACATAATTCCCGATGCTGCCTATTATCAAAAAATACGATAAAAGGCATTTATTGTAGCTATTTGCGCTGTTGAATCAGATTATCCCCGCAAAGATCAACATCAGGAACGCGAAGTAGAACGCCCCTCCCGCCAGCAGTGTCCACGGTGTCAGGTGCTTTTTTCAACGGATCTACAGGTAGGCCAAGCCGACCGATGTGAAGGTCGGTGCTACCATCAACAGTGCAGCTGTGTTGAACTAATCGGTCATCATACCTACATCTCCACCCGGGTGACAACCCCTTGCAGTTTGGCGGCTGGAAGCTTGTTGAACTGCACGAAATTGGGGGTCAGTTTCTTGAGGGTTGAGAATACCTTCCAGAATGGGTTGCCGGTGGCGATATCCTCAATACCGTAGAAGATGACCTTCTCCAGGATACCGTTGTCTTTGAGCAGTTGTTCAATATCGAATATTTCCATGTATCCTGCCCTGATCTCAAATGCATCCAGCCCGGTTCCCAGAGCAGTTGTGAGGCTGCTCTCCATCCCATGGGGTTCATCGGTTCGAACGATAGAAATCAGCACGTTGCGCTCGTAGATGATGTTGCTGCGGATGGTACAGTGTACAAGGTAAGGGGGGATGGTGTTCCATTCTTTGACAAAGAACAGGCCGGTGCCGGCGATGCGACCCTTTTTGTAGATCTGCTCGTAACTCATCAGATAGGTTTCCAAGTCAAGCGGTCTAAGTGCTTTGTACAGCGCCCTTTGGCCCTTGGTCCAGATCAGGATAGCGGCAAAAGGAATTGAAGCAAGTATGAGCGCCCAATATGCTCCATGCGGAAGTTTGTGGAGTGTGGCTATCAGGAAGGCGAAGTCTACCAGCGTTATTAGTACAGCAATGGGAACTTTCCATTTTTTTGTGGTGCGGGCGAAGATCATGGTCATCATTATTCCGGTAATGGTCATGGTGCCGGTAACGGCCAGACCATAGGCTGCGGCGAGGTTTTCTGATTTTTTGAAAATCAGCATGACCATAATTACCAGCGCCAGCAGGATCCAGTTTACAGCGCCAATGTATATCTGTGATTTCAATTGAGTGGAGGTGTAATCAACCTTTAACAGCGGCAGGATGCGGGTGGTGATTCCTTGATAGACAATTGAAAACACGCCGCTGATCAAGGCCTGTGAAGCGATTACTGTCGCCATGATCGTCAATATCAGAAAAGGGATATACAGTAATGTTGATTGAGATTGAACCATGCCGAAAAGAATGTTTTTGGCATCCGGGTGTCCCATGATGAAGGCGCCCTGTCCTAGATAGTTGACAACCAGAGCGGCGAAAACAAAATACCAGGCCCTTGTGACCGGCTTCCGTCCAAGGTGCCCCATGTCGGCGTAGAGCGCTTCGCCGCCGGTAGCGCATAGAATTACTTCGGATAGAACAAGAAAACCGGCCATACCGTTGTTAGTGAGGAAGTTAAAGGCATAATGGGGACTGATAGCTTGGATAATGCTGGGAAATGTGAAAATCGAGATTATACCGGACAGTGTCAGAGCAGCAAACCAGACCACCATGATCGGACCGAAGGCCCGGGCAACCTTGTCGGTCCCCATGAACTGAAATATAAACAGGAATACCGCAATAATGGCGGCAATCAGTATCAGAACTGATTGATTCAATCCGCTAAGGGCCGGAATTAGCAGTGTACCTTCAACCGCCGAAAGGATACTGATGGCCGGCGTGATAACACCATCACCAAGTAGTAGTGAGACGCCCAGGTAGGAAAGAAATGTTATAAACAGCATCTGTCTGCCGGGCTTGATCATGCGTACAAGGATCTCGCGCAGCACGATGGTGCCGCCTTCACCTTTGCGGCTCAGGCTCATGGCCAGCAGGGCGTATTCAATGTTGACCAGGATCATCAGGGTCCAGACGACCAGGGAGATGATGCCGAAGACGTTTTCCGGGGTCGGCTCGGTCAGGACGAAGATGACGGTCAGTGTATAGATCGGGCTGGTGCCGATGTCTCCGAACACCAGACCCATCGATTTGATGATGCCGCCCCAGAAAGACTCGGTCTCGCCATGCTTCATGTATTGCCTCCGGAGATAAAAGAACCATTTATACACCGGCAGGCTGATGTTCTCAATCACTTTCTAGGTTGGCGGTTTGAGTCGATAGCCAACTGATGTAAGTTGGTGTCAAGAAGGTCATCGTGTACGAAATAGATTTTTGCTGTTTACACATCACGTGAAACTGGTAAACTCGACCGACCGAAATCTGATGAAAAATGGGTGTTGGATGTCCGGAAAAATCGTAACCCTCAAAGTTGGTGTGGCAGATGTCGTGGATAACGCTAAAACCGTTCAGTTAAGTGGGCTGCAACCAATGATCTGTCGTTATTTCAAAGTCGCCCATCGTGACATGGTGTTCCTCAAGTTTATCCTGGAGGCGTATGAGGGGATGAATGTCATGAGCACCGTTGATAACAAGGCCGGTATCATCCGCATCGCCATCATGCCCGGCTGCGTTGATGATATGGACGGGCTGCTGGCAGATCTTGGGCGACAGGTAACCATGGAACCTGCCCTGTGGCATGATGAACTCTGTGAATTCTGAATCGAACCATCGCGGCGCCCGCTATGCGCTTGCCCTTCTGCTGACGGTCAACCTGCTGAATTACGTAGACCGTCAGGCGCTCTACGCCGTTTTCCCCCTGATAAAGGCTGACCTGAATCTCTCCGATACCGGGCTCGGTTTCCTGGGAAGCGCCTTCATGCTCTGTTATATGCTGGCCGCTCCGGTTTTCGGACGGCTGGGGGACCGGAGCAATCGTGCCCGTCTCGCTGCGGGTGGTCTCGCGGTCTGGAGCATGGCGACAATGCTCTCCGGCTTTGCAGCATCATACCGGATGCTGCTGGCGACGCGCACGCTGGTGGGGGTAGGGGAGGCCAGTTTCGGCACGGTCTCTCCCGGTCTGCTCTCCGACTATTTTCCCAGAGAACGTCGCGGCCGGATGTTGTCGCTCTTCTTTCTGGCCATCCCGGTCGGGAGTGCTCTTGGATACATCCTGGGGGGGCAGCTAGGTCAGGCATTCGGCTGGCAAACGGCTTTTTTCCTGGTCGGACTGCCGGGGCTTTTTCTGGCTCTGCCGCTCTATTTTCTGAAGGATCCCCGCCAGAGCAGCTTTGAGGCTGATTCTCTCACGCATGAACCGATTGTGCCGCAACTGCACCGCTTCTGGCTGAACCGCACCTACGTACATGCCACGCTTTCGATGGCAGCCATGACCTTTGCGCTGGGGGGGCTTGCGCAGTGGGCCCCCTCTTTTCTGCAGCGCTCGTTCGGTCTGGAGGTAGCCCGATGCAATACCATTTTCGGAATGATCACGGTTGTTTCCGGCATTATCGGCACGCTGGCCGGCGGCTGGCTGGGTGACCGCTTTCAGCGCCGCAACCCCACCGGGTACCTGTACGTTTCAGCGACCGGATTCCTGCTCGGAGCACCGCTGATGATTCTGGCCCTGATGACCGCAAATCTGACCCTCTGCCTGACCGCCATCTTTGCTGCCGAACTGTTCCTGTTCCTCAATACCGGCCCGCTTAATACCGTGCTTGTCAATGTTGTGACGCCGGGTCGCCGGGCCATGGCGTTTGCCATCAACATCTTCGTGATCCATGCCCTGGGGGATGCCATATCGCCGGCCATTATCGGTTCTCTGTCTGATCGGTGGGGATTGTCGCGCGCGCTGCTGATAACGCCGCTGGCGGTGCTGATTGCGGCGGGTTTTGCACTGCGGGGTGGCCGGTTTGTGGAGAGGGATCAGCGGTCGGCGGAAGACACCAGTACCTGCATGCCGCGACCTGGTTCTGATACGTAGACAAACGTAACAGTTGCAGGTTCAGCACCTTCCCGTTCAGTTCGATAATCACACATGAAATCATAGCGGAATGACTTGATTCTGCTGTCAGTCGGTAGTTTCAGGTCACCCGGAAGATCTCGAAGTGGGGGCCAGGAACACGCGCTCCGATGTTCAACAGCGAAGGAGGGAAGTTTCCCTTTCAGCGGCATCTCGCTCCGGCAGTAATCGAAAAAGAGCGCGTCGTGCAGTATCGCCCTGTCGGTTAAATCCGGCAGCGGTTCGGCCAGGCGGGCAAAAAGTTCGTAAACCCTTCGGCAGGAGAGACTGGAGAGGTTTTCATTGCCCGCATGTCGTGACATCGTGTCAAGGATTTCGGAGAATGGCCTGTCGCGCCGCAGAACCTGGAACGCCGCTGAAAACCCTCCATGTTTGCTGAACAGATCCAGCAGGCGACCGATCGTTTCGATGCGGCAGATATCTTCATAGGAAAGCCACGGGTTATGCAGGATTGTGTAGGGTGGGGATTCGGAAAAGGCATACCCTTCACGTCCGGCAATCGCACGCATCGGGGCACCTTTTAGCACCTTGAGAGGTTCGATCTGAATCATGTCCGGCTTCAGGTCGGCAATAGCCTGCAGGGAGTTCAGAAATCCGGCGTAATCCTCTCCCGGCAGACCGGCCACCAGATCGAGGTGCAATTCAATCCGTGTCTCGGCCCTGAGTCGCCCGACGTTGGCGAAAATCCGCACGAGATCCGCTGTTCGCCCTACCTGTTCAAGAGTCGCTGCCGACGACGACTGGATGCCGATTTCAAAACGGAATGTATTCTCCGGAACACGTGCCAGGGTCAACAGATTTTCGTCGGTCAGAAGATCTGCGGAAATTTCAAAGTGAAAGTGGCTGCACCGGTTATGTGCCAGTATGAATTCCCAGATTGCATCCGCCCGCCCGGCATCATAATTAAAGGTGCGGTCTACCAGTTTTATCTGTGCCACATTGCTGTTCATCAAAAACAGAAGATCTTTTTTTATCCGTTCCATACTGAATGAACGTACTGTCCCCTCAACCGATGAGAGACAGAACGCGCAGGAGAACGGGCATCCGCGAGATGTTTCGTAATAGATCAGCGGTTTTGAAAAGTCCACTAATCCGGCCTCAAACGGTGACGGGAGCGAATCAAGTTCCATTTTTTTTCTGCTGAGCGGACCCGATGCTATATCGTTGCCGTCCCGGAAAAACAGGTCATCGATCTCCGCCAGACGGTCCTGAAGAAGGACGGTATTGCCCCGCAGCAGCGAAGTAATCAGCCGCTTGAATGTCTCTTCCCCCTCACCCTTGATCGCATAGTCGATCGCACTGTTGTCGTGCATGAGATCAAATATTCCGAAAGAAACTTCCGGCCCTCCCAGAACGATGCAGGTATGCGGAGATATTTTCTTGATATCGGAAACAATGCGCAGAGTCTGCTCGATATTCCAGATATAACAGGAGAAGGCCACCAGGTCGGCCTGTTCGGCCATGACGAGTCTCAGGATATGCTCGCGCGGTTCGTTTACGGTCCATTCGCGGATTGTTATAGTGACTTCCGGGATGCCCCGGCAGTAGGCCGCCAGGCAGGGAAGGGCCAGAGATGCGTGCGAGTATTTGGCGTGCAGGGTTGCAAGAAGTATTTTCATAGGTAAAGAATTGATCGGCTCCAGACGTTAGAATTGTATTGTATATCTGCCATTTTTACTCTGAATCTCAGTTTTGAATGTTTCTGACAGATCGTTCAGTTTTTCAATGACGACGGCGCCACTCTCACCTGTCAACAATTGCGGCTGGAAGCCGACTCGCCGGTGCAAAATATCGAGCGGCAGTATCTCCGCCTCCCGACGGTCGTCAGTCAACTTGAGGCGGATCATGGCACTGACGTCCGCAACCGCGCTCATGCTGGCAAAGGTGAAATTGCCCAGGCTGTAAAAAATGATGCCTTTTTTGTAGCGCTCTATTCCCTGCAGAACATGCGGGTGGTGGCCGATGATCACGTCTGCGCCGGCTTCGATAGCCTTGTGCGCGGCTGTGCGCTGGTACGCCTGTACCGCACTGCTGGACTCTTTTCCCCAGTGGAATGAAACGATGACGAAGTCAGCCTGCTTGCGGGCGCTTGATATGTCGGCAGTCACCAGTTTCTCATAACCGGGGGCCGTGCCGGGGCGATCCTGTCCGGCGAAAAATTCGATCGGCTGGGTCAGCGAGTAGCTCAGAAAGGCGATTTTTTTGCCTTTGATCTTATTGAGCACCATTTTACGGGCTTCAGACAGGTTTCCCCCCGCACCGACCCATGCGATACCGTTGTCGCTCAGGTGATGCAGTGTCTCAGACAGCGCTTCGTCGCCAAAATCCATAATATGGTTATTGGCGAGAGTTACCAGATTAAAACCGGCAGCACGAATGGCTTTAGCAACTTCCGGTTCGGCCCGGAAGCGGAACTGCTTTTCAGAATATTCCTTTCCGCCCCCGGCTATGGGCGATTCCAGGTTGGCGAGATTGATATCGCTTGCAGCTAACACTTTCCGTACTCCATGGAACGGGTGGTCATATCCCTTTTGCCTCAGAAGCGGCGCCCATCTACCGGCCAGCATGATATCACCTACTGCGGTGATGACAATCTCCTCTGCATGCAGGCATACCGGCTGGCTGCAGAGAACTGCCATGGTTAGTAAGATAGAAAATATTTTCTGCATTATTTTGCAGAGAATATTTTCGTTATCGCACTTATTCCGATTTATCGGAGCAAAAATGTGGGCAAGGATTAATTTCATAGGGTTCTTTTGCATTGACGTATAACGTCGCAAGTGCTACAAAATACACACTTACTATCGAAATATAAAGGTGTTTCTTGGTGTTGTGGAAGTAATGGAAAAGGTCGATGTAAAAAAAAACCAAAATGGAAGGCTCAGATAGGTTTTAATAATAAAAATATAGTTATCGGAAGATTTGAAAACGAAAATGATGCAGGAAGAGCATATAATAAAATGGCTATTGAGCTTTTTGGTGATAATGCGGTTGTTAATAAAA
>JANNLB010000040.1:0-2275 GCA_031396605.1 Geobacter sp.
GCTCAGGGGCGATGTCAAAGATGTACTGCTGCTGGATGTGACGCCGCTTTCCCTCGGCATCGAAACCTTGGGCAGCGTCATGACCAAGCTGATCGAAAAGAACACCACCATCCCCTGCCGCAAGAGCCAGACCTTCTCCACTGCCGCGGATAACCAGCCGGCCGTTTCCATTCACGTCCTGCAGGGCGAGCGAGAACTGGCCAACAGCAACAAGACGCTCGGCAACTTCGAACTGGCCGGTATCCCGCCGGCTCCGCGCGGCATGCCCCAGATCGAGGTAACCTTTGACATCGACGCCAACGGCATCGTGCATGTTTCCGCCAAGGATCTTGGCACCGGCAAGGAGCAATCCATCCGCATCACCGCTTCTTCGGGCCTTTCCAAGGAAGAAATTGATAAAATGGTGCATGACGCCGAGGCACATGCCGACGAGGACAAAAAGAAACGCGAGATCATCGAAGCCCGGAACCACGCTGACAGCATGGTTTATAGCACTGAGAAATCTCTCAAGGAGTTCGGCGACAAGATCGATGCCGTTGAAAAAGGAAACATCGAGAACAAGATCACCGAACTGAAGAAGGTTATGGAAAGCGAGGACGCCGAGGCCATCAAAAAGGCTACCGACGAACTGGCCCAATCGGCCCACAAGCTGGCCGAAGCCATGTATGCCAAGGAGCAGCCGACAGAACACACGGAAAGCGCCGCAGGCGAACAACCAAAGACTGATACCCACAAGGATGAAAAGGTTGTGGATGCCGACTTTGAAGAGGTTAAGGACGAGAAGAAGTAATATATTTCTGACATACAACACACGGCTGAAGGCGAAGGGTTTTCCCTTTGCCTTTTGCCGTATTCAGAGGAATCATTGTGGCTAACGGCGAAAAACGTGATTATTACGAAATACTGGATGTTCATCGCAACGCATCCGAGGTGGAGATCAAGAAGGCCTTCCGCAAGCAGGCTGTCCAGTATCATCCGGATAAAAACCCGGGTGACAAGGCTGCCGAAGATACCTTTAAAGAGGTCACCGAGGCCTATGAAATTCTTTCCGACCCCCAGAAGCGTGCCCAGTATGACCAATTCGGTCACACCGGAGTCTCTGGTGCCGGCGGGTATTCCAGCGGAGGCTTCGGTGGGGGTACGCCTTTCGGTGACATCTTCGGTGACATCTTCGGGGACATCTTCGGCGGTGGCGGTAGCACACGCGGTCGTAGTCAGGGCCGGCGCGGCGATGATCTGCTCTATAATCTCGAGATCAGTTTCGAGGAAGCCGCCTTTGGTGTAGAAAAGAAAATAGAGGTTCCCTTTGCCAAACGCTGCGGGAGCTGTAATGGTTCCGGGTCAAAACCGGGCACCGATCCCAAGGTTTGCCCCACCTGTCGCGGAGCCGGACAGGTACGCTATCAACAGGGTTTTTTCAGCGTCAGCAAAACTTGTGGCCAGTGCAACGGTGAAGGAAAAATAGTAGATGACCCCTGTCCCGATTGCCGTGGAAAAGGCAGCATAAAGGACAGCAAGACCCTTTCCGTCAAGGTCCCTGGCGGTGTTGAAACAGGATCACGCCTGAAGATGACCGGCGAGGGCGGCCAGGGCAAGGGTGGTCCCAGCGGTGACCTCTACATCGCGATCAGCGTCCGTGAACACTCGCTATTTCAGCGTGAAGACACGAATGTCATTTGCGAGATTCCGATCAGCTTCATCCAGGCAACTCTGGGGTGCGAGATGGAGGTTCCAACCCTGGACGGCAAGGTTGCCATGAAGATTCCTGAAGGTACCCAGTCCGGAAAGGTCTATCGTCTCAAGGGCAAGGGTATTCCCTCTCTGCAGGGCTATGGCCGGGGCGACCAGATGGTTGTGATCCGTGTGGAAACGCCTTCCAATCTCAACAAAAAGCAGAAAGACCTTCTGGAAGAATTCGCCCGGATCAGCGGCGAGGATATCCACCCCATGAAAAAGGGTTTTTTAGATAAAGTACTAGACTTTTTAAGCTGATACGCATCAAGGGGCCGGCAGTAATGCCTGGCCCCTTCATTTTTCTTGATGATCCCGCCGATATGTTTTAATATTTCGAACGCTAATTTCGTTTCATAAGTGGAGTCCGTTGATGAATAAA
Source organism: Geobacter sp. (assembly GCA_031396605.1). Classification (GTDB taxonomy): domain Bacteria; phylum Desulfobacterota; class Desulfuromonadia; order Geobacterales; family Pseudopelobacteraceae; genus JACRCG01. The sequence goes on from JANNLB010000040.1 coordinate 2,114, forward strand.
CAACAGTTTATTGAGAAGACCACCGAGACCCTGCGGCCATTTGAAACATCCAACCTGATGACGACCATGCAGACACTGACGCTCTCCCAGATATTTACCAACCCGGTAGTGCTCATCTTTATCATCGGTGTCCTGTTTTTCGGTGTTCTTAAAAAATCGACG
>JANNLB010000071.1:0-1658 GCA_031396605.1 Geobacter sp.
TTTTTTTTTCAACGTATATTGATTCTGATCTGTGCACTCTTCATATCCGTGCCTGTTATGTATAAAAGCCGTCCTGATAGAGAAAATTCTACCAGGGCGGCTTTTTCTGTTCCGCCATCATCACGTGGTTATGTTCGAATCAGTGGTGATGTCAGGCATGCCGGAATGTATCCGCTGTCCGCCAATACAATGACGATTGACGTCATTAAAATGGCGGAGCCTCTGTCATCTACTTTGAATGGAATTTCAGACATTGAAGCTGTAGCGTATCTTGTCAACGGGACGGCTTTGCACGTTGCTGTTCGCCCAAATGGAACGCTGTTGTTGACAAAAAAACAGATGACTACCAGTGAACGGCTTGTTATGAGAGTACCCCTTGATATCAATACGATGAGCAAAGCCGATTTCGACAGAGTTCCCGGTATTGGCCCAATGATGGCCAAAAGTATTGTCGAGTACCGTCAAAAAAATGGCGGTAAAATGATGGTTATTGATCTGCTGTCTATCGATGGTATCGGTGAAAAAAAATATAAACATCTGTTGAATTATTTTAACTACCCTTAACTATTCAGTTATTTCATTTAATTTTTTAATGTTTCCCTGCATGAAACTGGATTTGGCACGCATGATGTATTGTCAACCGATACTGAAAGCATGAGTGCTAATTTATCATCGGGAGGCTTGCTATGCAATGTCCACGCTGCAAAGGTCGAATGTTCGCAGAAAAATTCTATGATTTTGTCCGCTCCTTTAATGCCTGGAAGTGTACCTGTTGCGGGGAAGTGCTGGATTCTATAATTCTTGCCAACCGCGCCCGTAGCAACAACACCCATCTCGGCTGATACACGATACAACTGAAGTATACAGTAAAAAAAGGGAAACCCGGCAACGGGTTTCCCTTTTTGTTTGACATGAACCGCTTTGAAGGTCTATTGAATTTATCCGTTTGAGCTTCCCTCGCGGAAGGGGTGGAACGGTAAATAATATTCCTGAGGTTTTAAATGAGAAATGATTGCAGATCAAACGACGCGTTGCGTCAGGTGCGCATCACCAGAAATTTTACAAAGCATGCTGAAGGTTCCGTACTGGTTGAATTCGGCGATACACGGGTAATCTGTACCGCATCGGTTGAGGAGTCGGTGCCGCCGTTTCTGCGTGGCAAAGGCACCGGTTGGGTGACGGCGGAGTATTCCATGCTGCCCCGGGCAACCCACACCCGCTCTTCCCGCGAGGCGGCCAAGGGCAAGCAGAGTGGTCGTACGCTGGAGATCCAACGCCTGATCGGCCGTTCCCTGCGGGCGGTTACCGACCTGGCGACTCTGGGCGAGCGCTCCATCACCATCGATTGTGATGTGATTCAGGCCGATGGTGGAACACGTACAGCTTCCATTACCGGGGCCTACGTTGCTTTGCATGATGCCCTGAGAACCTTGCGGGACAGGGGTTTGCTTTCACGGATTCCTCTCAAAGAGGCCGTTGCTGCCGTCAGTGTTGGAATCGTTGCTGGCGAGGCGGTACTGGATCTTGATTATCCGGAGGATTCGGCCGCTGAAGTGGATATGAATTTCGTCATGACCGCCAGTGATCGCTTTGTCGAGGTGCAGGGTACCGCCGAAGCGGAACCGTTTACGGTCGAACAGATGGATGCCATGCGGGTT
>JANNLB010000061.1:0-3087 GCA_031396605.1 Geobacter sp.
ACCGTGCCGAGCTGGAGAGGGTCCTGGATGACAGCGTGGCTGCCGTGCTGGTGCAGAACCCTAATTTCTTCGGCAGCATCGAAGATTTTACGGCTCTGGCGGATCAGGTTCATGGCGTCGGGGCGCTTCTGATCGGTTCGGTCTACCCGATCTCGCTCGGCATATTGAACTCTCCCGGCGAGATGGGGATCGATATCGCCGTGGGTGACGGTCAGAGTCTGGGTAACCCGCTCTCATTCGGCGGCCCTTCCTTCGGCTTCATTGCCGCCAAAAAGAGCTATATCCGCAACATGCCCGGCCGCATCAGCGGCGAGACCGTGGACAAAAACGGCAAACGCGGCTATGTGCTGACGCTGCAGGCCCGCGAACAGCACATCAAGCGCCACAAGGCCACTTCGAATATCTGCAGCAATCAGGGATTGTACGCCCTGCGGGGGCTGATCTTCCTCTCCTCGGTCGGGAAAGAGGGGCTTGCCGACCTGGCCCGATTGAACCGCGACAAGGCCGAGTACGCCAAGGCGCAGTTGCTCAGGATTCCGGGGGTAAGCGTGCTGCAATCGTCTGTCACCTTCAACGAGTTTACGCTCTCCCTGCCGAAAAACGCCGATGTCGTGGTGGCAGGCCTGCTTGCACAGGGGATTGCCGCCGGAGTGCCGCTGGGGCAGTATTACGAGGGGTCGGAGAACTGTCTGGTAGTGACGGTCACCGAGAAACGGACCAAAAAGGAAATCGATTTGTTTGCCAAGGAGCTGGAGGTGGCGCTATGCAACTGATCTATGAACAATCGGTCCCCGGTCGCCGCGGCGTCAAGCTGCCGGCATCCGATGTCCCGGCCGCCACAGCTCTGCCGGATACCCTGCTTCGTGCGGAGCGCGCCGGACTGGCCGAGGTCTCCGAACTCGATCTGGTGCGGCATTTCACCAACCTTTCCCGCCGTAATTTTTCGGTGGACACCAACTTCTATCCGCTCGGTTCCTGCACGATGAAATACAACGCCAAGGTGCTTGAAAACGCGGCTGCCCTGTTCGCGCCCTTTCACCCGATGACTGCGCTCCTGCCGGGTGGCGTGGAATTATGCCAGGGTAACCTGGGGATGCTGTACGATCTGGGACAGATGCTGGCCGACATCACCGGCATGGACGAGGTCACCACCCAGCCGCTGGCCGGCGCCCATGGCGAGATGACCGGCATCATGCTGATCGCCGCCTACCATGCGGCAAAAGGGAACAAGGGCAAAAAGAAATATGTGGTCGTCCCGGATTCGTCCCACGGCACCAATCCTGCCTCGGCGGCGATAGCCGGATACGAGATCATTACCGTTCCGACCGCGTCATATGGCGATATGGATCTGGAGCTGTTTAAAGCGGCGATGACCGACGAGGTGGCTGCGGTCATGATGACCTGCCCCAATACACTGGGGCTGTTCAATCCGCACATCAAGGAGATCAGCGACATCGCCCACGGTCACGATGCGCTGATGTACTACGACGGTGCCAACCTGAACGCCATCATGGGGAAGGTCAAGCCCGGGGACGTCGGCTTCGACGTGATTCATGTCAACCTGCACAAGACCTTCGGCACGCCCCACGGCGGCGGCGGTCCCGGTTCCGGGCCGGTAGGGGTCAAAAAGGCGCTGATTCCTTTCCTGCCGCAGCCGCGCATCGTCATGGATGATGGCGGCAAGCTGCTGCTGGAGGTCGCCAACCAGGGAACCATCGGCCGCACGGCCAATTTCTTCGGCAACTTCGGGGTTATGGCCAGGGCTTACGCCTACATCATCATGCTCGGACGCGAAGGATTGATCCAGGTCTCCGAGCAGGCGGTGCTGAATGCAAATTACATCAAGGAAAAGCTCAAGCCCTACTACGACCTCCCCTACGACATGACCTGCATGCACGAGTGCGTCTTTTCCGCATCCAGGCAGCTGGAGCATGGCGTACACGCCATCGACATCGCCAAATACCTGATCGACAAGGGGTATCATCCGCCAACGGTCTATTTTCCGGCAATTGTCAAAGAGGCCATCATGGTCGAGCCGACCGAGACCGAGAGCAAGGCCACCATGGACGCCTTCATTGCAGTGATGATCGAAGCGGCCCAGACCGCCGAGAGCAACCCGCAGGCGCTCTTCGACGCGCCGCTGACCATGCCGATTTCGCGGCTGGACGAGACCAGGGCGGCCAGGGAGCAGAACGTCTGCTGTCCGGGGTAGGTTAATTTTGATACTTGGCTGTTATGTATGATGTGAAAGCACCCTGGCGAATTGCCGTCAGGGTGCCCATTCCCGTATAAACAAACAAATTACAAAAAAACATGACCTGAAGAGGAACACGTGAGCGAAATCGCAAAACAGAAAGTCAGCATGGTCAGCCTCGGCTGTCCGAAAAACCTTGTGGATGCCGAAGTAATGCTGGGAGTGCTCTCGAAGCAGGATTACGAGATCACCATGAACGAGAAGGAGGCCGATGTCATCATCGTCAACACCTGCTCATTCATCAAGGAAGCCAAGCAGGAGAGTATCGACGCCATCCTCGATCTGGCCGAACGGAAGCACGACGGGCGCTGCCATACCCTGATCGTATCCGGCTGCCTGCCGCAACGCTATCAAGAAGAACTGGCGGCGGAACTGCCGGAGGTCGATATTTTCATCGGCACCGGCGACTATCCCCGTATCGCCGAAATTCTTGCCGAAAAGAGCGGCACCGAGGGTCAACTGCGCTATATCGGCGATCCCGATTTTATCTATGACGAAACATTGCCTCGACTGAACTCCTCTCCGGCCTGGTTCTCATACCTCAAGATCGGCGAGGGGTGCTCCAACTGCTGCTCTTACTGCATCATCCCCAAACTGCGCGGTTCCTACCGCTCGCGTCCGATCGACGCCTTGGTGGCCGAGGCGGAGCGACTGGTCGCCCCGAGGCGGAGCGACTGGTCGCCCGAGGTGTGAAAGAGATCAACGTCATCTCCCAGGACATCACCCGATACGGCAGTGACATGAGTGACGGTACCACGTTGGAAATGCTGGTCCGGCGGTTGGCCGCGATTGAAAACTTACGCTGGATACGGCTGCTCTACGCCTATCCGGAC
>JANNLB010000104.1:0-4585 GCA_031396605.1 Geobacter sp.
CACCAGTCGGGCAGAACTGTTGTCCGGCAAGCATACAGTTGTATGTTTTCCGGTCAGTTCATCTAAACACTTTCCAGTCTTGCTAGTCTCCAAATAGTACTTTTTTATTCAGTGAGGGCGTGTTAAATAAAAGTTTAGAATCTGCTGACCTCTTAACCGAATTGGTGGTGACCTTCTGTCCGACGTCAATGACTATGAAATGACCATGGTATTGATATACCGAAACGAAAGAGGAAGCCACCCCACAAGTAACCTGCAATAACCCTCAAAGAAAAATTTGGGTAAGTCTTTGGATGGTGAAGGTAGTTGTGGTATGGTGTGCCCCTCATTAATAATCAATGTAAATTTTGATATTCAGGCAATTAATCAGCTTATTAATTGTCACTGTCAGGAGCGGAACATAAAATGGATAACCGTTTCTTCGAGCAGCCAATCCTCAATTCCCCATATGAGTACCCACCCCGTCATTGGGAGCTTGATTCATCAGGTCAGCCGACCCAGCAAATAATCGAAAAACGTCGTCGCGCGGAATTCATTACACCAATTCCCAAGCCTAAAAAGCGCAGGACTGCGGCTGAGCAGCAAGGGCTTGTCTTTGACGAAGGCAAAGGTCTTTCGACTCAGGAACAACAGTACGATCCCACCTCGATTATCAATGCGCTTCGCATCCAGGTAGACAAGTGGCGCAGCATCCCGAACCCTAATGACTGGAAGGTAACGCCGGAAACTGTCCGCTTGCTGCAACATTGGCGGCATCACAAGTTCAATGGCGTCCGCCCGTTCTTTTGTCAGGTTGAGGCCGTAGAGACTGCCATCTGGTTGACCGAGGTTGCCCCTAATCTCGGCAAAACGGGTGAAGGATTCCTTGAGCACCTAGCAAATGCCAACAATGACGCCAACCCTGAATTAATGCGCCTGGCACTGAAAATGGCTACTGGTGCAGGCAAGACAACCGTTATGGCCATGCTGATTGCCTGGCAGACCATCAATTCTGTTCGGCATCCAGGTAGCAAGCGGTTTACCAGAGGCTTTCTGATCGTTGCACCCGGCATTACCATTAAGGATCGCTTGCGCGTACTGCAGCCGAATGATCCTTATAGCTACTACAAAAGTCGGGAGATTGTACCCAGTGACATGCTGGGTGATATTGATCGGGCGAAGATTCTCATCACCAACTACCACGCCTTTAAGCTGCGCGAGCGGATAGAGTTATCAAAGGGTGGTCGCCTGCTACTCCAAGGACGTGGCGGCGAGGAGCTGAATACGCTGGAAACTGAAGGTCAGATGCTCCAGCGGGTAATGCCTGATCTGATGGGACTGAAGAATGTCATGGTCCTGAATGACGAGGCGCACCACTGCTACCGTGAGAAACCTAATCATGACGATGAAGATGATGACCTGACCGGCGACGACAAGAAGGAAGCCGAGAAGAATAGCGAGGCTGCCCGCCTCTGGATTTCCGGCCTTGAAATAGTCAACCGGAAGCTGGGGTTGACACGCGTTATCGACTTGTCGGCTACCCCGTTCTTCCTGAGCGGCTCGGGTTATGCCGAGGGGACGCTCTTCCCTTGGACGATGAGCGATTTCTCGCTGATGGATGCCATTGAATGCGGAATTGTCAAACTGCCCCGTGTCCCGGTGGCTGACAATATACCCGGTGGCGATATGCCCAAGTTCCGTAATTTGTGGGAGCATATTCGCAAAAGGATGCCCAAGAAAGGCCGTGGTAAGGGTAATGCTCTTGATCCGTTAAGCATCCCCGTCGAACTCCAAACAGCATTGGAGGCACTCTACGGTCATTATGAAAAGACTTACAACCTCTGGGAGCAGAGCGGCATCAAGGTACCGCCTTGCTTTATTGTCGTCTGTAATAACACCTCAACATCCAAACTGGTCTATGACTACATCTCCGGGTTTCAGCGTAAAAATGAGGATGGTTCAACCACCCTGGAGAATGGTCGCTTGGCTTTGTTCCGCAACTTCGACGAGCATGGTAAACCGATGCTCGCCGCTGCCACGTCAACTGGGTCATCCTGGATAGCGACTGGGAAGCAGAATTCTGCCGTGTAGCTGAAGCACATCCAAAGGTTGTGGCTTACGTCAAGAATCATAACCTGGGGTTGGAAGTACCCTACCGTTACGGTTCCGAGACACGCAAATATCTTCCCGACTTCATTGTGAAGATTGATGATGGTAAAGGTGAAGATGACCTGCTCAACCTGATAGTCGAGATAAAAGGCTATCGCCGTGAGGATGCCAAAGAGAAGAAAAGCACCATGGATGTGTATTGGGTGCCTGGAGTGAACAATCTGAAGAGCTATGGTCGTTGGGCCTTTGCCGAGTTTACTGAAGTCTATCAGATCGAATCTGACTTTGAAGCCAAGGTAGAGGCTGAATTCAATAAAATGATTGATGGAATTGTGAAGAGTGAAGAGTGAAGAGTGAAAGAGATCCTATGCAGGCAGCGTGGCTTTTTTCTGTAACTGTTCCAGTTCTTCTACAGTCATCTTGATTCCTTCAACGGCTGATGAAGAAATCACGGAGCGCAACAGAGCCTGCTTCCGCTTTTCTGGGTCGCGTAGATAGATGTTGGTTTGGCTGAGTGGCTGCGGTTTCATGCAGAATTTTATACAGCAAATTGTTGAAGAATTGAAGAGTGAATGGTGAAATGAAAATCTTTGTCAGCAGTGTACAGAATGAACTGGCGGAAGAACGGCGGGCGGTAAAAACGTTCATTGAGAGCGATCCGCTTCTGCGGCGTTTCTTCACGGTATTTCTATTCGAAGATATTCCTGCCAGTGATCGTCGGACAGATGCCGTCTATATTGCCGAGGTTGATCGGAGTGCCGTTTACCTTGGCATCTTCGGCTACGAATATGGATTTGAAGATGCTGAGGGTGTTTCCCCAACAGAGCGTGAATTTGAGAGGGCCACCGAAACAGGTAAACCACGGTTGATCTTTGTAAAGGGCTCGGATGACCAAAACCGGAAGCCGAAAATGTTGTCTCTCATCCGTAAGGCAGGCCAACAGCTGATACGGCGACGGTTTGCTGATATCCCGGAATTGACTGCCTCTCTCTATTCCAGTCTTGTGGATCATCTTGAAGGGTGTGGCGCTATTCAATCCCGCCCTTTTGAAGAAAGACCCTGCCGTGATGCCACACTTGAAGACATCGATCCTCATTCTGTTACGAATTTTCTACGTCTGGCCCGCATGGAACGTCAGTTTCCACTACCGGATAATACCCCTGTGACCGATCTGCTTGCTCATTTGCATTTGCTCTCCGATGGCCAGCCAATAAATGCCGCCATCCTCCTCTTCGGTCGTGATCCGCAGCGTTTTCTTCCTGCCGCCGAGGTGCGCTGTATGCATTTCCATGGTACTGAAATCCTGCGACCGGTGCCATTTTACCGCATTTTCAAGGGGAATATTTTCGAGCAGGTGGATATGGCAGTGGACTTTGTTCTCTCCAAGCTTAACCGCAGTGTCGGCACCCGCGCCGAAAGCAGTCAGGCGCCGGTCCGCTACGAGATTCCACCGGATGTGATCCGGGAAGCCATCGTCAACGCCATTGCTCATCGTGACTATACATCAGCCGGGGCCGTGCAGGTTTCCGTCTTTGCCGACCGGGTAGAGGTATGGAATCCCGGCCTACTGACTCCGCCTCTCACCCCGGAAGGTCTTCGCCATCCCCACGGCTCAATTGCCCGTAACCCCCGTACCTGCGAGGCTCTCTTTCTTGCCGGTTATATCGAAAAATATGGCACAGGACCCCTCATGATGATTCGCGAGAGCCTGGAACATGATCTTCCGGAACCGGATTTTATTATGCGTGGTGGAGAGTTTACCACCACGGTCTGGCGTGACTGGCTGACGTCGGAGGTGCTGGCCGGGTACACTCTAAACGAGCGGCAGTTGAAGGCAGTTTTACATACGAAGACAACTGGCCGCATCAATAATGCCCAATATCGAGAGATGACAGGGGTATCAGATAGCACAGCCCTTAGGGAACTTCGGCAAATCACCGCTATCGGCGTTTTTGAGAAAGTGGGGGGGACCGGACAGTCGGCATATTATGCAATTGTTAAAGCAAAGCCAATCCCTGAAGGTCAGGGTGGGAACCCGTCGTGAACCCGTCAAACCCGTCATGACTGGTGAACCCGTCATGAACCCGTCAAACCAATCGAATCGGCAGTAAAGGGGCAAAATGGGCATTTTAGAAATGGGACATAATAGGGACAATTGAGACATTCTTGATTGCACCATAAATACGCCAATAGCGCCAATCGGCTCATAAAGGGCTCAAACGGCTCATTTGAAAACCAGACAGGAACGCGACAAACCCGACATAAACCGAACTACGAAGGATAAAATAATATGGCAAAAGCACCAATCAAGATAGCTGTCGAAACCCTCACTCACGATGACGCAACCCGCAAGAATATCCCCACTGCCGAGCATCAGTCGCTTATGTACGATGCGGACAAAAGCGCGGTACGTATTGCATACGAGCGGCGCAACCGCGATCTTGATCCGCAGCTGGTCTGGCGTGGCAAGGATGAGCAGGATTGGTCCGATCTGGTA
>JANNLB010000141.1:0-2413 GCA_031396605.1 Geobacter sp.
CTCCGGAACGCGGCGACCGCTTTTTCGACGACGTCGTCCGAAAACATCATCGACCGGGCGTACTCAAAGTCGGCGCTGGTGTGGATCGCGCGGCGCACAATCTGCCATTCCGCCCTGGGCCAGCCATGATCACCCGCTTCGTCATCGATGATACGGAATGATTCGGTTTCAATCTCCTCAGGTTTCATGCCCAACGAGTCCATCAGTGCCACCCCAGTCTTTCAAGCGCTTCTCCGATTCGTTCGACTTCGATCTCCGCCAGTTTGCGGTGCGACCCCAGGTGCCCACCCATCTCCATAATCAATCCGGGATGTCGCTTCTGTGCCTCTACGATCTCCTCCGGCAGGTCATGCTGGACGTGAGCGCCCATGAAGAGGAAATAGGGCATCAGCAGGATGCGCCCGGCTTCCTTTGCCACACAGGCATCGATCCCCTGCTGTATATTCGGTTCGTGCATTTCCCGGAAAGAAACTTCAACGATTTCAAACCCGGTCATCTCCTGCACCATTGCCGCAACTTCGCGGGCAGTGTCATTGGCCTCGGAAATACGGCTGCCGTGGGCCATCATTAAAATTGCTGTTTTCATGATTTTTCCTGTCGTTCGTTAAAGTAAAAGTTCAATTTCAATAGTTCCACACTTCACATGCGATTGTTAAACCACTCTTAGGAGCGTTTTACAAACGCGATTGCCGCAATATTCAACGGCGCTGGCAATCGCAGTAATCGCGGCTGCAAGCCGCTCCTACGAAAGCGCATTTTTACACTGTTTGAAATATATCACTTCTTCTTGTCAACAACTCGCTTGGTAACGAGCCACTCACTCCACCACACCCATCACATCATCCCTTACCCGCCCGGCAATTTCCGGACACTGCATGCAGATAGCCTGGTCGGGCATAAAATGGGGCGGTACACTAAAGGCAGGATATTTTGTGGGCAGATAGATGGAGTCGAGTAGATCAATATCATCGTCGGTCATGGAAAGCGTAATACCAAGCCCTTCAAGCAGACCTGCAAGCTCTCTGATGCTGTGGGTTTTGAGCAATTCCGACGCCTTTTCAACAAGAACAGCCTTGAGGTATTTTTCAACCGCTTGCTGGGCATTCTGCAAGCAGGGATTGTAAAGATAGCTATCCAGAAGCACCTTGGTCGATTTCAGATTTTCATCGGCGTAGTTCAACCACAATTCAGTGTCTTTTCTCATACACCACTTCCCCCTTGTTGATTTCCTGAAGAAACAGCGCTGCGGGATCGTATGGAATGGATATCGGCAATAGATCAATGGGGATAATCCGGGACAAGCTGCGCAATTTTTTTCTGAATGCCAGCGCCAGGGTCAAGTAATCGTCCTTGGAGTCGCAAAACACGGCCACATCCATATCATGCGGACTGGCAGAGTGGTTGAAAGAACCAAAAATGATGATCTTTTCGATTTTGTCATCCATCTGCAAGGCGGCCACAAGCTCCCGCTTTAGTTGTTCCTTGTCAGTGTATGCCATCGTATTTGGAACCTCCCGATAGTTCTCTGACTCGATATCAAATTTCGCTTGGTAACTTATTTAATGGACGGACAATTGGCAGTATTTCCCCACAAAAACATTTAATTCCTCCACTTTCCGGATCAAGCTTTCGCAATTCTTCCCATCTACCGTTGAACGGATCATCAACCGGACCCGCTCCCAATCGTTTCAACAGTTCCGAAATTATCTTCCATGTCGGAAGCATCTCTCCGCCGGGCGGGTCATGGCGGTGTATCCGCGGCGGGTGCAGTTCCGGTGTCAGCCCTTTGATCGGCAAACCGGACCGCATCACCTGCTTGAAACGCTGTGCGCGCCCTTCATGGTTAATATAGGTGCCGTCCATCTCGACCCAGGAGGTGACCGGCAGAACCACCTCGGCCCGCTCAAGCAGGCGGGTCGGCAGCCAGTCGGCGGCGGCCAGTACCCTGATTTCCGGCGGCAGTTCCGGCGACAGATCGGCCTCCATGGCGATAATCCCCTTGATGGTACCGCTTGCCAAAGCATCCGTAAGCGAAACAGCATCCGTTTCATGCGCCAGCAGGGCGGTGCCGAAGGCATTGGGACCGTTCATGATGAAGGCCAGCTTCACTCCTTCAAGGTTTGCCTCCCTGGCGCCGCTCAACCCCTTCCTGTTTGCTCCGGAGACCAGAACCGGCCTGCGGGCACTCGCAAATGGGACATCGGCCAGGGAGAGGGCGGCCGTCGGCTCATAGAGCCGGTGTCCGGCGTCCTGCGCCCCTTCGCCCCCGACCAGATAAACCTTTGCTCCGCCGCGCCACGCCTGACGGACTGCCAATGCCATCATGGGAGCTTCGCTCAGAAGGTCACACTCCAGAACGGCAACCATGTCAGACTGTCGAACATCTTCCTGGGACGCCGCATTATTGCCGTTC
>JANNLB010000227.1:0-2723 GCA_031396605.1 Geobacter sp.
CTAAAAGCTTGTCATCCCCGAATTCTTCTATCGGGGATATGGTTTTCAGGCAATTACAACCGGATTCCCGATCAGAAACGCTTCGGGAATGACAGTTTTTGGAGTTTTGCAAGAGGCTCGCCTGTTAAAATAATTAATACATGCCGGCTTGAAACAGGCTGGAATTTTGATATACTTAATCCCATTGAAGGAACGCACTATCGGCAGTATCTGCGATCAGGCACGTTACTTGACTAAGAACTGCTCTATCGACGGCAATTCAGCAGAAGAAATGGAGCATAAACAGATGAGAAACCATGTTTTTCAAATAACCGCCGCACTCCTGCTGAATCTGATCACCACCCTGGGCTCCAGCGCCGCCCAACCGGAAACGGCTCCCACCACGAACAGCCGCACCGATGCCGCCGAAGCGGAGCTATCTGTTCTTGAGCGCTTCCGGACCCACACCGGTCAGCGAACGCCCGATGACCTGATCCGGTTGTTTTACGCTCCCGGCGCAGCCGATACCGCGCAACAAAAGCCCCGGATTGTACTCAGCGATGGGAAAACGCCTGTCGAACTCACCGTGGCGATCAACGTCACCGATACTACGGCCCCCAACTTCGCCTGTATCGAGGCCCGCCTGATTTCCATCAAACGGACTGAAACCGGAGTATGGCGGCTGGCGGTGCTGCCGGACGCCGGTTCCTGGAAGTCTGCCCTGCTCATCCGGAAGAGCGGCAGCAGTAGTACCGTAGGGCTGACCGTTGCACCGCCGCTTCCCGTCAACACGGATCTCGGCATCAAGGGTTTTGCCGCATATCTGAAGAACAGCGAAACCGACCTGCAGCAGCGCATAGACCTGAACGGTGACGGAAAAGCTGATTACCAGGATGACTACATACTCACGGCAAACGTTCTGGCCGCCAAAAATGCCGACCCGCATGATCCGGCCACCAGGAACACGCGGGCCCGCGAGCTGACCCCGGTCCGTCCAAAACCTTAAACCAAATTTCAAATCAAGGTATCCCGGCATGACAAAAACAACCGCGGCAGCAACAGCTCTGCTACTTATCATCTCACTTCCCTGCTGGAGTTCCGGCCGGGGAGATGCATCCCGGTTGCCGCCTGAAGAAATTATCCGGCTGGGAGAAAAAATGTACCGCGACGGCCTGCTCCCCTCCGGCGAAGAGATGCAGGCCGTCATCAACGAGGACGTCCAGGTTCCCGGCTCGGCCTTCAGCTGTGTCAGCTGCCATCTGCGCAGCGGTATCGGCTCTGTTGAGGGGCAGATACTTTCCCCCCCCACCAACGGCCTGAAACTGTACAAGCCCTATTACCAGTACAATCCTGTCGTTCCTGATCCGTCAGCGCCGCGAAAATCAATGATGGACAACCCTCTGGCAAAACCTCTGTACCGCCCGGCCTATACCGACGCGACCCTTGCCGGGGCAATCATCGGCGGAACCAACCCGGCCGGCCGCCGGCTCAACGCCATCATGCCGCGCTACCTGCTCGAAGACAGTGACATGGCGATCCTGATCGCCTACCTGAAGACACTCTCGGCAGAGCCCTCTCCCGGGGTATCGGAACAGCAGATCCGTTTTGCCACGGTCATTGCCGGTGATGTCCCGTCCGGACAGCGCACGGAAATGCTCGCCATGCTGGAAGCGGTCGTAACTGAACACAATCGCAAGGCCAAACAGAAAAACAGATATCTCAACTATGGTACCCATGTCAAAGCGGCCGGTTTCAATTACCCGCTCTTCACCCTGTCGCGCTGGGAGCTGACCGGCTCCCCCGCTACCTGGCGGAGCCAGTTGGAGGAGCACTACCGCAAAGAGCCGGTATTCGCCCTCCTGGGCGGGCTCTCGGCTACCGGCTGGCAGCCGGTCCACGAATTCAGCGAAGAGAACAAAATACCCTGTCTTCTGCCGATCACCGATCTTCCGGTAATTTCCGGCAGCGACTGGTACACGCTCTATTTTTCCAAAGGAGCCTACCAGGAAGGTGAGACGGCAGCCCGCTATCTGGGCCGCAGCCCCGATCCGGTCGCCGGTCGTCCCGTCCTCCAGATTGTGGATGATTCGGCCCGTGCCCGGGCCGTGGCCGCCGGATTTCAGGATGCCTGGAAGGAGTTGGAGCTCACTGCGCCGGTTAGCGTCAAACTCCCCCCGGGAGAACAGATTTCCGCTACTACGATTCGCAGGTTGTCGGAGAAGCATCAGCCGTCCGTCATCCTGCTCTGGACGTCGGCCGGAACAGGAGCCGCCCTGGCAAGCCTTGCCGGCCAGGCCGCGCCACCGGCCAGGGTCCATGTCTCGGCAACCCTGCTGCAGCAGAATCTCCAGCAGATACCGGAAAAAGCACGCGCCTTCACCTACATCAGCTATCCCTACCGGCTTGCGGAAGGGGGCGACCGGTACCATATCAATGCCCGTGCCTGGCTTGATAAACGCGCGCTGCCGGTCAGCAGTTCGCGGGTCTCGACCCGCCTGTTTTCACTGACAAAAATACTGCTGGAACCGTTCCAGGTCGTAAAGCGGGACTTCAACCCGGCCGGCCGGGGCAACGGCCTGGTGATTATGGAAGAGCAGTTCGAAATGATGATGCATGTCAAACGCAACTATTACCGCGACTACCTGTTCGATGTCATCGGCATGATGGCCGACAGCAACAGTATCGATTTTGAGCGCATCAGCTTCGGTCCCGGTCAGCGCTACGCCTCCAAGGGCTGTTACATC
>JANNLB010000268.1:0-6041 GCA_031396605.1 Geobacter sp.
CAGGATCGCCGAAACCGAGATGCCGGGACTGATGGCTATCCGCGAGGAATTTGCCGCTTCGCAACCACTGAAAGGCGCTCGTATCACCGGCTCGCTCCACATGACCATTCAGACCGCCGTGCTGATCGAGACCCTGACCGCTCTTGGGGCAGAAGTGCGCTGGGCCTCATGCAATATCTTCTCGACTCAGGATCACGCCGCAGCCGCCATCGCCGCCTCCGGAGTGCCGGTCTTTGCCGTTAAGGGCGAGACGCTGGAGCAGTACTGGGATTATACCCACCGCATCTTTGAATGGAGTGGCGGCGGCTTCTCAAACATGATCCTGGACGACGGCGGAGACGCCACCCTGCTGCTGCATCTGGGCGCCAGGGCCGAAAAGGATCTCTCCGTGCTGACCAAGCCCGGTTCCGAAGAAGAAACGATCCTCTTCGCCGCCATCAGGACCAAGCTGGCAGTAGATTCGACCTGGTACTCAACCCGTCTGGCACAGATCAAGGGTGTGACCGAGGAAACCACCACCGGTGTTCATCGTCTGTACCAGATGCATGAGCGCGGCGATCTGAAATTCCCGGCCATCAACGTCAACGATTCGGTCACCAAGTCCAAATTCGACAACCTCTACGGCTGCCGCGAATCGCTGGTGGACGGCATCAAACGCGCCACCGATGTCATGATTGCCGGCAAGGTCGCCCTGATCTGCGGCTACGGTGACGTGGGCAAGGGCTCGGCCCAGGCCATGCGCGCACTTTCGGCCCAGGTATGGGTAACCGAAGTCGATCCGATCTGTGCTCTGCAAGCCGCCATGGAAGGCTACCGTGTCGTAACCATGGAATATGCCGCCGACAAGGCCGACATTTTTGTCACCTGCACCGGTAATTACCATGTCATAACTCATGATCACATGATCAGGATGAAGGATCAGGCCATCGTTTGCAACATCGGCCACTTTGACAACGAGATCGAGGTCGCCTCGCTGGAGAAATATCAGTGGGAGGAGATCAAACCGCAGGTGGATCACATCATCTTCTCGGATGGCAGACGCATCATCCTGCTGGCCAAGGGACGTCTTGTCAATCTGGGTTGCGGCACCGGCCACCCCAGTTACGTCATGTCTTCCTCCTTCGCCAATCAGACTATCGCCCAGATCGAGCTGTTCTGCAATCAAGCCAAATATCCGGTCGGAGTATATGTCCTCCCCAAACACCTGGATGAGAAGGTGGCCCGTCTTCAGCTGAGGAAGCTGAACGCGCAGCTGAGCGTGCTGACCGACGAACAGGCCGCCTATATCGGAGTACCGAAGGAAGGGCCTTACAAGGCTGAACAGTATCGTTACTGACGAGGTGTAATCAGTCGATAAAAAGGGACGGAATCGCAGGATTTCGTCCCTTTTTATTTGTAATAGATGGAAATGTCGAACGATACTTTTGACAGGAGCGATGAAACCGGTCCCCGGCGGGAAGGAACAATTCAGTGTTGATAGGATAGCAAATACGCTATACTGAAAACCATGACTTGGACAATCACTTACTACGCATGGGAAATCCGGGGTAAATCCGGGGACATAATCGAATTATCGTAAATGTCATTATGTCCCCGGAATATGCCAACTGGCATAACCAAGTAAAGATATTCAAAGTTTCTTAACACCACTGGGCGATTATGGAGGAACCATGTCTATTGCCGGCAGTCCTAAAAAACTTGCGCAGGATATTGCGGAAGGATATTTAATGCTTACTCCGCCGCTGTTGAAGAACTATTCTCCGGCTGATCTTAAAATCATTGTCGTCAATATCGGCATCGTTACCCGCGAACTGCGTCAAGTGGTGATTCCGCTGGATGATGTCATGACCATCAAGGCGCGGAATATGAAACTTTCCCGGCTTAATCAGGCCGATGTGGTTATCCAGGCTTTTTGCAAGAAACACAAGTACCCCCTTTGAACAGCGCTTTCCCACTGCTTTACTCCCGCCAGCCGACCGCCGCTTCTTTCCTCGTCGGCAACCTGTGATAAGCATATTTCGGATAGCCGATCATCAGCGCCCCGCAGCAGGCATGCCCTTCCGGCAAGGCAAGGAGTTCCTGCAACGGAGGACTCTGGGCTGCCGCCATCATAAAGAACCCGGCCCAACAGGCGCCAAGGCCGACAGTCGGCGCAGCCAGATCCAGGAATGTCAGCGCGATACTGCTGTCCACCTGAGCCAGAGCGTACGACTTGGGAGCATGAACAACAACAAGCGCCGGTGCCCCGCGCAGAACCGGATCCTGCCCCGCCTCCCACGCTGCCACGGAGCGCTCCAGCCGGTACGCCTGCGCCATTGGATGCCCTGCTTTAATCAGATTGCGGAGCATGTCGATGATCATAGCGCCCATGGCATGAAGCTGCTCCCGTGAATTGATGACCAGCCACTGCACCTGCTGACTGTTGGTGCCGGTCGGGGCATAGTGGGCCAGGTCGATCAGCCGGGCCAGTTTATCGTGTTCCACTGCTTCAGGGCTGTAGGTGCGAATCGATCGGCGTGAGCGGAAAAACTGCGCCGCCTGTTCATTGCCGAGCGCCAGTTCCGCCCTCACGGGAGGGCAATCCGCCACTTTCATCTCATCCAGAGACAGGGCGCCGTGCGGACAAACCGCGACGCAATGGCCGCATGAAATACAGAGATCCTCCACCCCCGCCACCAGCTGCGGCGTCAGACCGTCCTTCATTTCGATGATGCTTCTCGGGCATACCGCTGTGCAGATGCCGTCATGTTTGCATTTTTCCTGATCCACGTTGATGTGACGCATGTGATCCTCCTGGCGCAATAGTAATAGTGACTTGCAAAAGGCAAGTTGCTGTGGGAAAAACAAGATACAGGAGAGCCTCTTGCAAAAGGATATTCAAGATATTGGAGCCTCTTGCAAAACTCCAAAACTGTCATTCCCGAAGCGTTTCTGATCGGGAATCCGGTTGTAACTGCCTGAAAAACCATATCCCCGATAAAGGCGTTCGGGGATGACAGAGACTTTTGAAAGAGTCTCCAACGTTTTAATTTTCGTGTATTTCGTGTCTTTCGTGGACATGAATGTCGTCTGCAGGATTAAATAATCAAGGTGGTAATGTATGGAGTGCCGAATTGGCTGTGCCGGCTGCTGCATAGCGCCGACGATATCGTCGGCGATTCCCGGCATGGCTGGTGGAAAACCGGCCGGGGTGCGCTGTCTTCAATTGACGCCGGACAACCGCTGCCGGATCTTCGGGCGGTCTGAACGACCGGCGGTCTGTTGCAACCTGCGGCCAAATGAGGAGATGTGCGGGGCCAACGATGCCGAAGCTATGGAAAGACTGGCCAGGTGGGAACGGTTGACGCGACCGGATGTTCAGCATTCTGAGTGAAACAACCCGGGGTATTCCTGTTGCGGAAGCTACTACTTACTGGCCGGTCTGATTCAACGCTTTGATCAGGGCGTCGGTAACATCCTGCGCGTCGACAGAGCTGCCGACGTAGAGCAGTTCCTTTTTGACCACAATGGCGGCAAACCCGTTGGCTTTGCCATGTTCCACGGCCGATCGCTCAATTGCTTCGTAGAGGGCGCTGGTCTCTTTGTCCTGGAGGGTATAAAAATCTTTTTCCGACTCTTGGGCAAACTTCTGGAACTCTTCCAGCTTCTTCTGAAATTCCTTCGATTTGGCCTCACGCTGCTGCGGGTTCATTAATGCAATTTTCGCCTCGATGGAAGCTTTCAGCTTATCAAGCTGTTTCTTCTTTCCGTCAATTTTCCCCTGAAGTATGTCTTTCCTCGTGGTGAGCAGGGTCTTGAGCGCTTTCCCCAGCTCTGATTCAACGCCGATTCGGGCAATATCCACATAGCCGATGCGGGCGGTCTGAACCACCGCCGGTTTTGGTGCCGCTTCGACCGGTGCAGACATTGCCGTCCGCGGTGGAGCCGACGGTGTTATCTCGGCTGTGTTTTCGGCAGCGAATGTGAGAGAGGGAAATGCAATTAAACAGGCTATCAGGATTTTTTTGAAATCAGTGGGCATTTTGTCTCTCTTTTAATTGGGATTATGTGGTGCGAATAAAGTATGGGTGTTCCTTTGAACGGGCGGTTTTGATGCGGCGCAGCAGCGACATCAGCAGCGCTCCAACCAGCAGGAAAAGTGAAGTAGCCGAGATCAGCGGGTGAGCAACGGCGACGACAAGTGGTGCCAGAACCAGGCGGGTCACACTTCGCAAAATCGGATGCCGGGAGATGAAATCGGCCAGCGGCGGGCTGAGGCGATAGTAAAGCGAAACAAAAGCCCGACCCGGAGTGTTGGTCAGCAGGTATTCGTCACGGAAATTGCGCAGCAGCTGCACTTGCGGATGCAGGTAACTGCCGTACGCGGCCGTGGCGATGAAGCAGCCGTTACCGCTGGAAGTTGACGGCGCAGGGGTTGCCGTTCCGGAAGTGACAACAATCTTGCCGTCGGTGCTGAAACTGGCACTTTGATTGTCAGTATTGGATGAGTTTATAACAAGGAGGACCACCTCATCTGATGTTCTGAGGCCACTCGCAACATAGGAGGAGCCGTTCGCTTCGGGGGCTATTTCGCTTCCATTTTTGAACAGAGCGGTCTGAATACCACTGTCCCTGTTAACGGAGATTATCAGTGATGTCACCCCATCTGTGGGGGTGAATTTGTAATATGCAAATGAGTAATGAGGAAGATTAATTGATGGTGTCAGGGTGCTGACGGTGCTGTCTACCGGGTGCACAGCAAATGAGGCGACAGGTGAATAGGGATGTATTCTGCCCGTATCAGAGGTATGTGTTGTCCAGTCCCTTTGGTACACGCGTTTGGCAAATGCAAAGAAATCAGCGCTCAGGGATGTGCCGAAGGTGGAGGAGGAGAGTATGCTCTCCAGCACCGGAACCATCGGAATATCGGCATTGTTTCCTGGGCTGGGGAGGCCGCCGACTCTTTCCCAGACGCCGCGGATCATGTCCACGCCGTGTTTCTCAGCCAGGTAGCGATTGAAGATCCAGCGGCCATAGCCGGCTCCGCTGGTGACGGCATCTGTTCCGACCGCGAGATCGAGAGACGTAGTACTGTTTCTGAACCAGGCGGGGATATAGTTATAAAGCTGGTTGACACCGTCATAAAGCTCATCTTCCAGCCAGTTGGACGTTGCTTCAGCATACCAGACATCGAAAAAAACAGTATGTCCATACTGAATGGCGTGGTGATATTCGTGAGCGGCGGTGATCTGCAGGCTCTGGAGCGGTGAGAAGAGATTCGGTTTATAGATCAAATCAGTGAAGTTGTTATCAATCTCCATCCAGCTGGTGACAGCGTTGGGATAACCTGCGGAAGAAGCGGGCAGGTCGCTGGTAGTTGTTCCGTAAAATCCTTTCAGGGCGAGATCGCTCAGATATACGTCGTATGGAGCACCCGCAGAATTGGTGGGAGCAGGTCGATACCCCAGTGTGCTGTAATTCGAATAGACATTTTCAAAAGTGGCGGCAACGGTTTCCACCCAGTCAGGTACGCCGACTATGCCGTTGATGTCCGTGAGCGGCGGGGCGTCCGTGCCAGTGGTGGCGTAATGCACCTTGAAATGTCCGGCGCCGGAGGTGAAAGTCGCTTCGCCAGTCAGTACCGGTAGTGCCAGTTGTTTTGCCAGTACTTTCTGTGTCGTCTGTTCCAGCAGATTCCAGTCGCGACGCAGGCCATGTTTGAGGGGCATACCGCACCTGGCGGACTCTTGAACATCAGCAGAAACCGACAGTATCGCTTTCTGCAGCTGAATGTTTTTAGTCTCGCCGAACTGCTGCAGGTAATAATCATCCAGAGGTCCGGCAAAAACAGAGACAGAAAATTGAAGAAGTGTGACTATGACGAGCGTAAGGCGAGTGAGAAAACGGTTCATCAATCCACCATCCACCATCCTTTTACCGGCCCTGAGCGGTACAAGTGTCGTTATGCCGCGTTCGACGGTGATCTCGGCGGTGAACGGTCCGCTGCCGATGGCATACGTTCCGGCCGGTAGAACTACCATAAAGTAGCCATGGTCATCGGT
>JANNLB010000281.1:0-11572 GCA_031396605.1 Geobacter sp.
TGTGATACAGGCCGGCTCGCCTCAACCTGGTGGTTCATGCTGACCCAGGTTTTTGGCTATAAGAATGTGGCTATGTATGATGGCAGCAGCCAGGATTTTATGAAAAACCCCAGCTTCCCGATTGAACAATACAGCTGGTAAAGCGTACTGGTGTCATCACAACCATCAAAACATGATCCTGGCCCTGGATATTTATCCAGGGCCAGGTGACTGGTTCCCCCTTTTTAACCCGCTATGGGATGCTCAAGCAACAGAAGTCATGTCACCCCGATTATGTTCATTGCATCAATCAGATCGGGAATATCGGCATCCTGCAGAGTGCGAATATCCAGCAGATATTGTCCCCAGCTTATCCTCCCGAGCACAGGGACCCTGGACTGCCTGAATGCCGACTCTATCTTCTGTGGAGACCACCCTTCCGCCTCTATAGTGATGAGGAATGTAGGGAGATCGAGCAGCGGCATGATCCGCCCCCTACTAGTGAGCTCCCCTTGATGATTTTCAGTTGGAGCGAAGATGGGATTTTCGGGCGAATCCTGCGGATATAGGACGAAGCCTTTGCCTTCAGTGCTTCAGGCTGAATTGTCAGCATTCGGATTGTGGGTATCTCTGCCAACGCCACTCTTTCGTCACGGTACAATCTCAATGTTGCTTCAAGCGCAGCAAGGGTAAGCTTGTCTACTCGGAGAGCTCTCAAAAGCTGATTCTTTCTCAACCTGGAAACTAAATCCCGTTTTCCGAGTATGATGCCGGCCTGCGGCCCGCCGAGCATCTTGTCTCCGCTACAGGTTATGATATCCAGCCTGCCTTCAGATACTCCTGAACCGGGGTCCCACCGACTATTCCAGATTTTGAGAGGCCGAGCAGGGAGCCACTCCCGATGTCAGCCATGACCGGGATCCCTTTCAGTCTATGAAGAATATATGGACACAATTGTTGATATAAACAAAGATGAACTTGTAAATGTTGTATACAATACGGGCTGCAACTTTTACAGATCAAATGAGATATTAAAACAAATAAAACAATGACATAAATAGATATAACCGAAAGAATATACTCACACACGGCATTTTAAATGTCGCTTTGAATGCACCTTGAAATTATTCAGCCCCTTTTCATTTCTATCTGCAATTCCGATATTTTCTTTCTCAACGTATTACGGTTGATTCCCAGTACGTCGGCGGCCTTTACCTGATTCCAGCGGCATTTCTCCAGCACAAGGCGAATCAGGGGGCGCTCGACCTGCTCCAGCACCATGGCATAAATATCCCCCTTATCAAGACCTTCAATCCCGTTCATGCAGGAGCGCAGCTTCAGATCTACCAGCGCTTCCAGTGAGGTTTCCCGTGACGACCCGGTCTGCGGCGGCTCGCTTGGCGGGAACAGTCCTCCGAAATCAAGCACTGTCAGCAGCGGATCGTTAGACAATATCACGGCCCGTTTGACGGAATTCTCCAGTTCACGCACGTTGCCGGGCCAGGAATATGATTTCAGGAGCGCCAGTGCTTCATCAGTCAGCCGTTTGGGGGAAACCGACATCTCCGCGCAGGAGCGTGACAGAAAATAATTGACCAGGTCGGGGATATCGTCCCGGCGTTCGCGAAGCGGTGCGAGTGTGATCGGCACGACATTAAGGCGATAGTAGAGGTCCTCCCGGAATTCTTTCTGCCGCACTTTATCGACCAGCGCCTGGTTTGTCGCGGCGACAATTCTGACATCCACCGGAATATTCTGGTTCCCCCCGATCCGGGTGACCTCCTGTTCCTGTAGTACCCGCAAAATTTTGGCCTGTAGATCCAGCGGCATATCTCCGATCTCATCCAGAAAAAGGGTGCCGTGATTGGCCTGTTCGAACTTGCCCTGTTTCCGTTCACCGGCGCCGGTGAAAGCACCTTTTTCCGACCCGAACAGCTCGCTTTCAAGCAGGTCACGGGGTATGGCGGCGCAGTTGATCGCAACGAACGGTTTCCCGAGGCGCCCTGAATTGAAATGGACGGCTCGCGCCACCAGCTCCTTGCCGGTTCCGGACTCCCCCTGTATCAGAATAGTGACATCGCTTACGGCCACCTTGCCGATCGTTTTGTAAACCTCCTGCATGGCCGATGAATTGCCGACGATGTTTTTCTCGACCTGATAGCGCTCTTTGAGCTCCTGCTTGAGAGTGACGACCTGCCCGGCAATGTCGCGCGCCCTGGCGACCTTTTCAATAATGGCATCAATGACATCCAGATCGAACGGTTTGGTGATGTAGTCGTACGCCCCCCGTTTCATCGCTTCCACCGCATTTTTCATGCTGGCCTCTGCAGTCATGATGACCACCAGCAGATCGTTGTTTAACTCCCGAACCTTGTCCAGAAGGTCAAGTCCGGTGATGCCGGGCATCTTGATGTCGAGGATGGCCAGATCATAACAGTTGTCCTTGATCAGTTCCAGGGCATGACGGCCGTCATGCGCCAGATCCACGCTGAAACCTTTCTGCTTGAGCGCCTTTGAAAGTACCCAGCGGATACTCTCTTCATCATCGGCAACCAGTATTCTGTTGAGCGGCATAGGGGACCTCAATCAAGTAATAAAATTTAAAAAACGGGAGCTTTTTATCGTACCAGCGGCAGCAGCACCGTAAATTTTGTTCCGTGCCCCGGATCCGATTCGGCCTTGATCATGCCGCGATGCTCCGAGACGATCTTGTGGCAGATGGTCAGCCCCAGGCCCGTGCCACCCGATTTGGTGCTGAAAAACGGCGTCCAGATGTTTACCAGATCCTCCAGAGGTATTCCGGGACCGTCATCGCCCACCTCGATGGCGACCATCCGGGATTGCCGCTCGTTCTGAGTCATGCGATAATCGGAGAGCACCCTGCTTGATACCGTCAGGCGGCCGTCAACACCCATGGCATCGATCGCGTTGCGGATCAGGTTCAGAAACAGCCGGGTCAGCATCTCCTCATCGGCCATGATTTCCGGGATACTGGGGTCGAAATGCTGAATGAAAGCTATCTCCCGGTCGGCTACGGCCTGCTTCTGCAGCAGCAGAATATCTCCCAGAATCCTGTGCAGATTGACAGGAGAAAGTTTAAGCGCCCGTGGCGAGGCAAGTTCCAGCAACTCTCGGATAATATGGTCGATGCGTTCGGTTTCGCGGATCACAACCCGGGTATATTCAAGCATTTCACTTTCAGGCTCGAATTCCCGTTCCAGAAGCTGCGCCGCACCTTTGATGCCCCCCAGCGGGTTTTTAACCTCGTGAGCCAGTCCGGCGGCCAGAGTGCCGAGCGTGGAAAGGCGATCCGCCTGACGCACGGCAGCTTCCAACTCGCGGATATACGTGATATCTTTCAGCGTCAGTATCGCACCGATATTTTCTCCGCTCCCTTCAACAAGCGGGTAGCAGGTAACAGCGACCGGAGTAATTTTCCCTGTCGAGCGGACAACAACATTTTCATGGTCCGAGATGGTGATACCGGTTCGCATGGTTTTTGCCAGCATCTCGATGATGGTCGTCTCAAGGGCAAAGAGTTTATTGAACTCCGCTCCTAAAGCCTGTTTTTGCGAGAATCCGGTGATCTCTTCGGCCGCAGGATTGCACAGGGTGATCCTGCCGATACTCCCGACAACGATAACGCCATCCCCAACGCTGTCTATGACGGTCGCGTAGTAATCATCACGTGTTTTCTGCAGTTCACTTCGCATCTGAGTCTGGAGCATGGCCCGTGTTATCGGATACGCTCCGAATCCTTTCTGTTAATGACAGCAGATCCTGAATCGAACCAGCAGAATTGGCTGCCCGGCGGATCTCTGATGCGCCGGCGAACCCTTTGGCATACCAGCCGATATGTTTTTTTATCTCCCGAACGGCTATCGCTTCGCCCCGATCATCAATAAGCAGGTTCAGATGTTTTTCAATGGTATCGGCTCGTTCCGCGGTGCTGACCGGAGTGTAGCCGCCGGACTGTTCCAGTTCCCGAACCTGTCTGAAAATCCAGGGGTTGCCGAGCGCTCCGCGAGCTATCATGACGCCGTCACAACCGGTCTCGCGCAGCATCCGGAGGCAATCTTCGGGTGTGAACAGGTCTCCGCTCCCCAATACGGGAATTGAAAGGGCATCTTTCATTTCCTTCAGCTGAGTCCAGTCAGCCTGGCCGGAAAACATCAGAGTCCGGCTGCGGGGGTGCAGGGTGACGGCATCACACCCCTCGGACTCCGCAATTCGTCCCACCTCCGGAAACACATTGTCGCCGCAGTGCCACCCGGAACGGATCTTGATTGTCAGGGGCAGTGTAGTTGCAGCCCTTACGGCGCGAACAATGGCGGCGATTTTACTGGGTTCCCGTAGTAGTGCGCTGCCGGCGCCGGTTCCGACCACCTTGCGTACCGGGCAGCCCATATTGATGTCCAGCAGATTGCCGTATCCTTCTGCCATGCGCGCCGCTTCAGCCAGATCAGCAGGATTATCGCCGAACAGCTGAATGCCGAGCGGACGATCTCCGGCCGCACTCTTCAGGAGGGCCAGTGTCTTGATCCCTTCGCGCACCAATCCGTTGACACTGACCATCTCTGTGTAGGCCAGTGAAGCTCCGGCCTCGCGACAGATCAGGCGGAACGGTAGATTTGTAATTCCCGCCAGGGGTGCAAGCACGACGTTGTGCCTGAGGGCGAGAGAGCCAATTGTTAATGGTTTTAGCATGATACACACTGACGATACGAACCGGGAGGGAGAAAAACGGTACACTATTGCCTAATTTTTGAGCATAGTAGCACAGCCGGGACAAATAACAAGAGCTAAAAACAGATTTTTATTGCCAACAGGCCGTTTTCCGTTTTTAATGCATGTAACTCATGTTATCTGCACAAGGAGAACTGTAATGTTTGGAATAGGTATGCCGGAAATGATTATTATCCTCGTGATTGCCCTGATTGTCATTGGGCCGCATAAACTGCCTGAATTGGCCAAATCACTGGGAAAGGGACTGGCTGAATTCAAAAAAGCCACGGAGGATTTCCAGAAAAATGTTCAGGAAGAGTCCAGAAAAACAGAAGAGGCGATAAAAGATCCGGCGCCTCAGGTGAAAACAGCTTCGGTGACGGAACCGGTTACTCCGCAGGCGGCAGCAGAGCCGCAGCCTGTTGAAAAAAAAGCTCCTCCACACGCCTGATTTCCGTTTCAGGTTCGAGACCGTAAACAACGAGAGCCGGGATATCCCCGGCTCTCGTTCTGCTTCCCTCATATTCAGTTGTCACTATTTCACCTGGATATTTATCTGCTTCGGCTTGGTTTCCTCTTTCTTGGGGAGCGTAATCGTCAAGACCCCCTTTTCACAGCGCGCATCGACTTTCTCCTGATCGACCGTTGTCGGCAGGCTGAAGCTGCGCTGGAACGTTCCAAAGTAGCGCTCGATGCGATGATAGTTCTCCTTTTTTACCTCATCTTCGTGCTTGCGTTCCCCCTTCAGAATCAGGGTGCTATCCTCGATGCGAACTTCGATATCCTTCTGATCTACATCAGGCAGTTCGGCTTTTATGATGATGGAATCAGCTGTTTCATAAATATCGACCGCCGGCTGCCAGAGACCCTCCTTAATGTCTTCACTGGGCAGATCATGATTCCACGACAGGTTGAGGAGCCGGTTCATCTGATCCTGCATGGTGCGCAAATCTCTGAGCGGGTTGTACTTTACAAGTGCCATGACTGTATCCTCCCTTGAATGGCTGTGATTGGGATGATGCCCTGCTATTGGAATTATAATAATGATTCGTGAAATGTCAAGACTCCCCCATTCCACACGCCTGCCGCAAAAACTCCAGACTTTTCAACTTTCTGACGGAGTGAGCAGCCAACGACTCATCCAGCAGCAGACCAACCATCAGCAGCGACTCCTCATCGCATGTCGTCTGTCCGAAACGGCTGGTAGACAGACATAACTTCAGCATCTGAAGGGAAGTTGACGACAGTCGACGGCCGGTGGCGGCACAGAAACGACACACCAGTTCACCCTCCTGCTGCACCACTGCACCGCGCTCGCCAAAATCAGAGCCGCAGCGACTGCACCCATCCAGAGAAGGGCGGTATCCGAGAATATTCAGCAGATTGATTTCAAACATCCGTCGATCCGCTTCGCCTATATGGCCGGAATCGAGACGTTCAAGATAGGCGGCCAGAAGACGGTACAGGCGCGGCAGCGCCTGACCTTCCGGGGTGAGACATTCAACCAGCTCGCAGGCGTACAGCCCATGGGCAATTGCGCCGAGTACGCTCCGGATCCCGGGGTAGAGCGTAATGACATCAGCGCTCCGCAGGGAAGAGAGGCCGTCTTTGTGGTTCAACTGGAGTTCGATCCGGGCAAACGTCTCCAGGGCCGGCCCGAAACGTTTGCGGCTGTTCCGTGCGCCGCGGGCAAAACCTTTCAACCGGCCATGTTCAAGCGTGAACAGTGACACGATCCGGTCACTCTCACCATAGTCGGAGTTTGAAAGCACAAAGGCTTGTAGCTTTTCCAGATGCATGGCGGTATTTGCTGCTCCTGCCGGTGAGAATGTGGCAACGGGCCGATGGATTATGATACACTGCCGGTCCTCTAAGTTCTGAACAATTAATATCACACAGGTTACCAACATGATAGCTTCTGAAACGCTTGTCAGACTTGAATTTGACAAGCTTCTTGCTGAAATTTCCCGGCATGCCCACAGTTCCTGTACCGCCGAGCGCATCCGGAGCATCCGGCCGCTCAGTGACCTACAGGAAATCCGAACTACATCGGGACGTATCGGCGAGATTCGCGCCCTTGATCGATCCGGCATCTCGCTTGCCCTCGGAAGTTTTGAGGATATTCGCCCATTTCTTGAACTTCTGAGGCCGGTCGGAGCCATCCTGTCGCCGCTCGAACTGCTCCTGTTTATTCCGGTTCTGCGACTATATGCGTCTTTGGACCGCCAATTTATGCACCGGGATGATATCCCGCTGCTGAAATCGATTGAGCCGCAGTTGCGGAGCTTTTCCGATATTCTTGAACCGCTGGTGGCCTCAATTGATGCCGATGGCAGCATCATGGATTCCGCCTCGACTCTGCTCAGGGAAACCCGCCGCGCCAAACGGAGTCTGGCGGGTCGAATACGTAAAAAAATCGAGGAAATTATTCGGGACAGCGGCATCGAGAAATTTCTGCAGGACGATTTCATCACGCAACGTTCCGGGCGCTGGGTCATCCCGGTACGCATGGATTCCAAGGGGATGGTCAAAGGGGTCGTGCATGATGTCTCG
Source organism: Geobacter sp. (assembly GCA_031396605.1). Lineage (GTDB taxonomy): Bacteria > Desulfobacterota > Desulfuromonadia > Geobacterales > Pseudopelobacteraceae > JACRCG01. The sequence continues at coordinate 7,258 of JANNLB010000281.1, forward strand.
TCCTCCGGTGAAACCGCCTTCATGGAGCCGCTGGAGATTATCCCCTTCGTCAATGAACTGGAAAATCTGACCGCTGAAGAGAAGTCCGAAGAGATCCGCATCCTGCGCCAGATCTCAAGCTGGCTACGCGAAGATGCCGGTCAGATCGCTGCCTGCTTTGAAACGCTGCTGGAGCTGGATCTGCTGAATAGTATGGCGCGCTTTGCTATCGAGTTCGAGCTGGAACCCGCAACGCTTAATGAACAGGGCGAATTACGCCTCGTCGAAGCCCGTCACCCGCTGCTGCTGATGATGCAGAGGCGCGGGATCCTGAAAAACGTTGAGCCGCTCGGTCTGGAGCTGGGTGGAACTACTCCGGATTCCGATTCAGTCATGGTCATCACCGGTCCCAATGCCGGCGGCAAGACCATCGCCCTCAAGACGGCCGGAATGCTGGCGCTGATGGCGCTCTGCGGACTCCCGGTGCCGGCCGGACCGCGCTCGACCTTTCCTCTGATCGATTCACTTCTGGTCGATATCGGTGATGAACAGTCGATCGAGCAGAGCCATTCCACTTTTTCGGCCCATGCCGCCCGGATAACCGCCATCCTTCAGCAGAGCGGCGTTTCCACTCTTGTCCTGCTGGACGAACTGGGAGCGGGTACTGAACCGCTGCAGGGAGCGGCAATCGCCTGCGGTGTACTGCATGAACTGCAGCAGCAAGGGAGCCTGGTGATTGCGACTACGCACCTGAGCGATATCATCGGTTTTGTCCATTGTACACCCGGCATGATCAACGCCGGGATGGAGTTTGATGATGCCAGCTTCACGCCGCTCTACCGACTGATTGTCGGCGAACCGGGGCAGTCGCATGCCGTGGAGATCGCCCGCCGTTTCGGGATGCCGGAGCGGGTGATCGCTTTTGCCCGTCAGATGCTCGGCAATGCCGGAAGTGAATTCGCCGGGCTTTTAACCGAACTGCGCCAGAAGCGCAAAGAATTTGAGGACCTGCGCGCATCTCTCCAGGAGCGCCAGTGGTCGCTTGACCAGCGGAGCGCCGAGCTTGATGCCCGGGCGGATGAAGTCCTCCAGATCCGCAAAGAGGCTGCCGCAAAGGGGTGGAATGAAGCCAGAGAGCTTATTTCCGACACGAGACGGCGTACGAACGCACTGCTTGACCAGTTGAAACGGGAGAAGCGGAGCGAAATTGTCGACGAGCTGCACCTGGTCGAGGCGGCTCTGACGGCACAGTTCAAGCCGGGGGCGGCTACCACGGAACTAATGTCGCTGAAGTCAGTCAAACAGGGGGACCCCGTTCATATCGGCTCGTTGGGGTATGATGGCGTCGTGCTGTCACTTGACTCCCGCCATACCAAGGCGCGGGTGAGAGCAGGGCGGATGGAGATGGACGTTCCCGTGGCGGATCTGTCTGCACCCGTGGGAGCTGCGGGGCGAAACGGGAAAAAGCCCGCCACCGCTCCCTGGAAAGTGGATGTCGTCGAGAGTGACCAGCGTGAGTTGAAACTGATCGGGATGCGGGTTGATGAGGCTCTGGCGGAACTGGAACCGTTCATCAATCATGCTGCCGCTGCCGGTCTGAGCGAAGTGCGGGTCATTCATGGTATCGGCACCGGCCGGTTGCGGGATGCCGTGCGGGAAGAGCTGGAGCGGCATCCGCTTGTTGAGGGGCACCGGGCGGGAGAACCGCACGAAGGGCGTGATGGTGCCACGGTGGTAACGTTGAGGACGTAACCTTCCCGTGGCTTACACCAGGTTTTTTGTGCTTCGCTATAAACATTTGCTGTAATTTTTTTTGGGCGCGACCAGTTCCTTGTCGTCTTTCATTTCTGGAACCGTATATCGCAGACCCCCTTTCGCGTGATGCCTTGACAAGCATAGCCCCTTACACTACCATTAAACAGCAAGGGAATTGGTCTTGGAGGGTTACATGAACTCAACCGTAACAGCAGAATACCAGGCGGCCATTCCCAATGTGACAAGTGAATCCGATTACGCGGATACGAGAAAAAAGCCGTTTGACACGGTTCGAGGGGTGTTCCGGGCAGGTAGGGTACTGTATCCAAATGCCGGGTTCCGGGAAAAAAATCAAATCCGGATTTGTATCCGCAATCTCAACTGCATCAAAGGATATTTTCACCCCCCCAAGCCGCTGGTCGCATACTCCATTCCGTAACAATTCATGGAAACTACCGCGTTACAATCTGCAACCTGGCGCCTCATCGTGACCTCCCCGCTTTCCGGAGCGGAGAACATGGCTATCGATGAGGCGCTGCTGCGTTCATTCGATCCCGCTTTATCCCTGCCGGTACTGCGTCTGTACGGCTGGAATCCTCCCACATTATCACTGGGGCGCTTCCAGAAGGCAGCCGAGGTGCTCGACCTGGAACGCTGTCGGACCGATGGCGTAACGGTCGTGCGGCGGATGACCGGCGGCGGTGTGATTTATCATGCCGACGAACTGACCTACTCACTGGTCTGCGCACCGGGGCAGATTCCCCCGGCATCATCCATCAAGGACTCCTTCCGCGTACTGACCGGCTTTCTGCTGGCCTTCTACCGCGCATTGGGTCTTGATGCCGTCTATGCGGTGGATGCCGCGCCTGATGGGATACGCCTGAGCGAGCGCACCGCTTTCTGTTTTGCCGGCAGGGAGAGCTTCGATATCCTCGCCAATGGCCGCAAGATCGGCGGCAACGCCCAGCGCAGGCTTAAAGGTGTGATCTTTCAGCACGGCTCGATCCCGCTGCAAAATCGTGCCGTGACAGGACTGACGTACATGAGGGAACAGATTGCCGGGCATGCCGAGGGTACGGCAAGCTTTGCCGAGTGCGGGGTCTCCGTCGATCGGCAAGAGTTGCTTGAACTGCTTGCCGCTACATTCAGCACACACTTCGGTGTGAAACTCCTGAATGATACTCAATCTGAACGGGAGCAGGCGGATATGAAGAGATTACTTTCAAGCAGGTATACTGCCGATCTCTGGAACCTGGAAGGGGTGGAGGAGTGAATATTCAGCGAAAACCGGAGTGGCTGCGGAAGAAGGTCAATCCCGGCGACCAGAACGAGATGCGGCAGTTGCTGGGTGAACTGCGGCTGAATACGGTCTGCCAGCAGGCGCTCTGCCCCAATATCTCGGAGTGTTTTGCCTGCGGTCAGGCGACCTTCCTGATTCTGGGGAGGAACTGTACCCGTCTCTGCTCCTTCTGCAACGTGGAGAAGACCGCGCCGCTGCCGGTTGATAGCGATGAACCAGCACGGGTGGCCGAGGCTGTTCATCGCCTGAAACTCTCCCATGTGGTCATCACCAGTCCGACCCGTGATGACCTGCCGGATGGCGGCGCCGGGATCTATGCCGCCACGGTGGCAGCCATCCGCTGTGCCTCTCCGGCTACGCGGATCGAACTGCTGATTCCCGATTTTCAAGGCAGCGTTCCAAGTCTGGAAACAGTAATTGCGTCACGCCCGGATATCGTCGCCCACAACGTCGAGACGGTGCCGCGGCTGTATCAGATCCGCAACGGCGCGGATTACCACCGTTCACTGGAGGTGCTGCGGTTGTGCGCCTGGTTGGCTCCGGACATTCGTGCCAAGTCCGGTGTCATGCTCGGGATGGGGGAAAGCTGGGATGAGGTGCTGGAAGTGTTGCGAGAACTGCGGGATGTCGGGTGCGCCTATCTCAGCATCGGCCAGTATCTGGCCCCCAGTCGCCGGCATTACCCGGTACAGGAGTATGTCAGCCCGGAGCTGTTCGAATCACTGCGGGTACAGGCGCTGGAGATGGGGTTCAGCCATGTGGAGAGCGGGCCGTATGTGAGGAGTTCGTATCATGCGGGGAAGTATGCTTGATTCCACAATCTACGAGGTCTGAGATTATACTTTGCGCTGATATGACCGAATATGGTACGTCATTAGTATCGGAGGTAAAAAATGAACCTTATTGAAGATATTCAGCCGGTAACGTACCTGAAGGGTAACGCAGCCCACCTGCTCCATCAGGTCAACGAAACGCGCAGGCCGGTGATCATCACTCAGAACGGCTTGGCCCGTGCGGTTTTACAGGATCCTGTAAGTTATGAAAGTATGCGGAATGCCATAGCTTTACTCAAGCTGATGGTTCAGGGCGAGGATGATATTCGAGCCGAGCGTCTGGGCGATCAGGAAACGGTCTTTTCCCGGATTGAGGCGCGGCTGGCGGCGCGAAGGGAACAGGTTGCATGACGACAAAACGCTCTTTCAGGGTTGTCTGGACGAGAACTGCAGAGGATGACCTGGATGGCATTGTTGATTTCATAGCCGATGACAGTGTTGATGCGGC
>JANNLB010000291.1:0-11022 GCA_031396605.1 Geobacter sp.
GATCATGACAACAATACTTATACCTCGCTGTGTCTTTTTGATTATTTGAAGGATATGAAATCCATAAAAAAAATTGTGTATGCTGCCGCCGCGTGTGCCGTTGCTGAAAAAACCTATGACACACCAACTGCCACGACTGAAGAGCAGCCGGTGTCGTTATTTCACGATAGCCCCTATTCAATTTCAAAGTTAATTGGTGAACTGTACGGTAACTATTATCAGCTTTGCTATGGATTGCCTTTTGTCAAAGCTCGTTTTTCAAATGTATTCGGTCCTCGGGAAATACTTGGCGCCGGACGTTGGAGAGGCACTCCGCACACGGTATGGCGTAATGTGATACCGACGTTTATTTGGAAGGCATTGCACAATGAGGCGTTACCATTAGACAATGGCGGCAATACTAGTCGAGATTTTATCTTTGTTGAAGATATGGCTCGCGGGCTGATCGCATGCGCCTTGCGTGGTGAAGTGGGCGAAGCCTACAACCTTGCATCCGGAGTTGAAACAACAATACTCCAGCTTGCAAATCTGATTAATGAAATAACCGGAAATACAGCTCACGTCGATCTCAAGCCAGCTAGAGATTGGGATAGATCCGGAAAACGTTTCGCCGCGACTGAAAAATCCAGAAACAGGCTCTCTTTTGAGGCCTCAGTAAACATGCGAGAAGGGTTGAGGCAAACTGTAGATTGGACAAGAAAAAATGAAGAACTTATTAGTCGCTGTATGTTAACGCACAAAATATTTGTTCCGGAAGTCGCTGCCTACGGACAAGGGATGGATAGACTGCATGATTGATAAAATGAACATCCTTGTGCTGCATAGGATGGGGGATCCGTTGTACTGGCGTCAAGCAGTACGAGAACTGGAATATATGCTGCCGACATATGCTCCGGATCATAATTATATCGTACATGATGGTGAACGTCCTTTGCCGGCTTACATAAAAGATGTTAATTTTCATGGAATTGTATTAGGCCCCACATTTTTATGTAATCGATATAATCCGAAAATATTTGCACAATGCCTGAATGACTACGATTTTATACGCACCTCAAATGCGTATAAAGTTGCTTTGCCTCAAGATGATTATGACTGCAGTGCAATATTAGACAAGTGGATGATGGATTGGCGGGTAGATCTGGTCTTCAGCGTATGCCCAAATAACTGGCCGATTCTTTATCCCGAATATTCTAAGACAAATTGTATAAGACTTGGATATACAGGATATGTATCCGATTTTATGATTGAGTCGTGGCAAAATCCCAAGCCCATTGACCAGCGTTCTATCGATGTATCCTATCGGGCAAACAATCTCCCCCCTAATTTTGGTCGTATTGGCAAGATCAAGGGGGAGATCGGTGGGATATTCACATCTAAAGTAGCAGGAGCTAATCTTAAGCTTGATATTTCAACTAATCCTGAAGATATGATTCCAGGCTCTAGATGGCATTCATTCATTGAAAATTCAAAGTTCTGTTTGGCCACAATCAGTGGCAGTAGCTTACTGGATGCGCATGGAGAAATACGTGCCAAGGTAGCTCGATATTTGGCGTTGCATCCCAAAGCAACATTTGAAGAGGTTGAACAAAGTTGTTTCAGTGGTGAGGACGGTCGGTACAACTTTACTGCTATTTCACCACGAAATATTGAAGCCGCCTTGGCAGAAACCGTGCAAATAGCTACAGTTGGCAACTATAACGGGATTTTGCATTGTGAAGAACACTATATCCCTCTTGAAGCTGATTGTTCAAACATTTCTGAGGTTTTGACAACCATGCGGGATTCTGGAAAAGTTCATGATATTGCTCGTAAATGCAAGGAGGCCATTCTCTCTGTCAACAATTTGCGTTTCAGAAATCATGTTGCAAAAATGATAATTGATATTGCAAATGGCTCATCAACCAGGAATGTACTGGCGCCAAAAACAGAAGGTGTTGAACGGTTAATTGAAAGGTATCAAATCGAGTATGTAAGTACGGTTGAAGCCTTTTGGAAAAAGCGGCGCATGATAAGAAAATTCAGAAAAGTGGCGGTTCAGTTAGGTGCTCATCGGGTGAAACACCTGATTGGCAAAATGATAGGTTACTGATGCTTTCTTGAGGATCAATAATCATAATTCATCAGATTCGGCGATGCGTTTATAAGGAATATGCGGTGCAGCATCGATTAATCCATAAATATTATGCGGGATGTTATTCATGTGCGGCATAGCCGGGTTCATAGCCGGAGAATCACTCCCTGCCGCCTCTATCGGCGCCATGACGGCTCTCGTGCGCCATCGCGGCCCGGATGACGAGGGGTTTCTGCTGCTGCCTGAATTGGACGGTGAATTTCTGGTCTGCGGCGGCAGTGATACTCCGGAGTCGATCTATTGCTCGGAAATTCCGTTTAAGCCGAGCCGCGACATCAAAAATCTCGGAGATCAGCCGGTGCGCCTCGCCCTGGGGCACCGGCGGCTGTCGATCGTCGATCTTACCGCTGCCGGACACCAGCCCATGTGTACAGCCGACCGCCGTTTCTGGATCGTCTACAACGGTGAAGTCTATAACCATATTGAGTTGAAGCTGGAGTTGATAGAGCGCGGCCATCAGTTTCGCTCGCATTCGGATACGGAAGTTATCCTTGCCGCCTATCAGGAGTGGGGTACGGACTGCCTGTCGCATTTCAACGGCATGTTTGCCTTTCTGCTCTATGACTCTCAAGAAAAGAAGCTCTTCGCCGCACGGGATCGATTCGGCGTCAAGCCGCTCTACTACTGGATTTCCCCTGCCGGAGATATCGCTTTTGCCTCCGAGATCAAGCAGTTTACGGCGCTGCCTGGCTGGCGCGCCCAAATAAACGGACAGCGGGCGTATGACTTTCTCGCCTGGGCCATTACCGATCACACTGACGAAACCATGTTCCGCGATGTCTTTCAACTGCGCGGCGGTGAAATGCTTCAACTTGATGTGCCGCAGATAATTGCTGAACGCGCTCCACAACTGGAACAGAAAAAGCTGGTGCACACTGTCTGGTACAAGCTGAATCCGGCCCCGTTCTCCGGTACAAGGGATGAAGCCGCCGCAGAATTTCGTGACAAACTCATCGAATCGGTCCGCTTGCGACTGCGCGCTGATGTGCCGGTTGGTTCATGTCTTTCCGGAGGGCTCGACTCATCGTCTATCGTCTGCATCATGAATCGTCTTCTTGAAGAGCAGGGTGCGACAGAGCTGCAGAAGACTTTTTCCGCCTGTGCGGATGTCCCCCGCTTTGACGAACGGAGCTGGATTGACATTGTCGTTGATGCGACAAAAGTCGATGCTCATTATGTTTATCCCTCCCTGAGTGGGCTGTTTGAAGAGTCGCCTGATATTACGTGGCATCAGGATGAACCGTTTGGCTCGACCAGTATCTATGCCCAGTGGAACGTGTTCCGGCTTGCCGCGGAAAACCAGGTAAAAGTCATGCTTGACGGTCAGGGGGCGGATGAACAGCTTGCCGGGTATCACTCATTTTTTGGAATCCGTCTGGCACAGTTACTCCGTTCGGGACAGCTGGGCGGGATGATGAGGGAAATATCTGCTATGCAGCGGCTGCATGGCTACTCCCTGCGCAGTTCTGCGGAAAATCTTGCCCATAACGTGTTACCGGAGTGGTCAAAGAATTTGTTGATTAGTGCGCTGGGGCGCGCATCGTTTGTCCAGCCTCAATGGCTTGATTGTCGGAAGCTGGGTTGTCAGCCGCGCAGTCCGTTTGTTGCAACTGGTGTATCAAATCCGTCATCAATCCGGGATTTTTCAATAGCCCAACTGACAGTAAGTTGCCTGCAGCAACTGTTGCACTGGGAAGATCGCGATTCCATGGCGCACTCGGTTGAATCCCGCGTCCCTTTTCTTGATTATCGCCTGGTTGAGTTTGTCGTGGGTCTTCCTGACGAGTTCAAGTTATCAGACGGCATCACGAAACGGGTGTTACGTCAGGGGATGAGCGGTGTTCTTCCCGATTCGATTCGCGACCGGATGGACAAGCTCGGTTTTGTAACGCCTGAGGAGGTCTGGCTTCGGGAACGTGCTCCCGATCTATTTAGGAAGAAGCTCGATGAAGCTATAGAAGTCTCCGGAGGGGTATTGCGGGCCGAAGACTCCCGCCTGGTTCTGGAAGAAATGATCTCCGGATCGGCAAAGTTCAGTTTTCTGCCCTGGCGCATGATTAATTTCGGCGAATGGATCAAGCGGTTCTCGGTTGAGATCGGGACCGGTTGTTGATATGAAGAACATCCTCTATCTGACGTGGTGTGAAAATATTGTCGATTACGGCATTTTTGAATCGCAGGTATTCAGAAAGCTGCAGTATTTGAGTAAAAGCGCTACGTATAACTTCTTCGTGCTGTCCGGAATACCGGTGGGGATAAAGTATCTGTCAAATACCGGATCATATCGGAAAAAAATTGATGACATACGGGCACGATTTTCTACCATCGGCATTTCATTCAGGTACAGAAATGTTCTGAAGATATCGCCGCATTTTCATGCCGAGTGGTGGGCTTTGTGGGTGCTGCATCTCCCTCATCTGTTTTTCCTCCGGAACGTTGTCAAAAAGCAGCAGATCGATCTGGTTCACTGTCGCAGTTATCATGCCGCGCTGCTCGCAGTGCTGACCCGTACAATTTTCCGCATGAAGTATAGGGTATTGTTTGATACAAGAGGTCTGGTACCTGAAGAAGGGGTACTGATCGGGGTTTACCGGGAGGGGAGCGTAAGTTACCGCTTCTGGAAATGGATAGAAAAACGCCTTCTGGACGACTCCGATGCCGTGGTCAACGTTTCCGACAGTTTTACCGGGCATGTCAGAAGAATCAGTGCCAACAGCAGCATGCACACGATTTATACCGGAGTGGATACCCGGTTGTTTATTCGCGACCCCGAAAAACGAAGCAGGGTAAATAAATCTCTCGGAATTGACGACGACGTGAAAGTTCTTGTGTATGCTGGATCTCTCGGTGAGAAAGGGTGGCATAGCCCCGACCTTCTCGCGGATGTATATACTTCATTCAAGAAATGTTTCAAGGAATCGAAGCTGCTGGTGGTAAGCAAAAGCGATGCGGCGAATATCTCGGCCCGGCTCGAAACAAGGGGGCTGGGTCGGAATGATTATCTGATCGTTCCGGGGAATTCCCTGGAAGAGGTCAGCTTTTACCTGCAGCGGGGAGATTATGCGGCGTTTTCCTATCGTGAAATACATGGGAGCATCGAAGAAGAGATAAGCCGCACCGTCATTGCAATAAAAACCGGCGAGTATCTCGCCTGCGGATTGCCGGTGATTGTCAACGGGAATGTAGGAGCTGCCTCCGCACTGGTCGAAAAATATGGAGTCGGAGTTGTCTTCAATCCCGACGGTGTTGCGGATATCCGGGAAGGAATCTGCTTGATCGAGAATAATTACCGTGCCGTATCTGAAAAATGTCGGCAGGTTGCCCTCGATTATTTCGATTACGAGTCTAACTCGCAAAAATATATGGAGATATATCATGCGCTGTTAGCATGAGATGCCGATAACACCATGCCCATACGAATACTCCTCAAATATAGCAGCTATTTCAAACTGCTTGGTCCCGTCGGTCTGATGTCCGCACTGTACCGCAGGGTGCGCCCCGTCAAAGCGAAAAGTTTTTCTGCGTATTGCGGCAGGTTGGCCGGGCGGAAAGGGGTGGAGATCGGCGGACCGAGCCGCATATTCTCTGCTCGGGGAATCTTCCCGCTCTATCCTGTTGTTGCTTCCCTGGATAATGTAACGTTCGCTACCCGAACAATTTGGGAGGGTGAGCTTTCACACGATATGGAGTATCACTTCGATGCCGATAAACTCCCCGGGAAGCAGTTCATACTGGATGCAACCGATTTACGAAAGGTTGTGGACTGCTCCTATGATTTTCTCCTGAGTTCGCACGTGCTCGAACATCTTGCCAACCCGCTGCGTGGGCTCCACGAGTGGATGCGGATTGTGAAAGAGGGGGGCACTCTGGTAATCGTCCTGCCGCACAAGGATGGTACGTTTGATCACCTGAGGCCGGTTACAGCGATCGAGCATATGCTTGAGGATTATACGCTGGACCGGGATGAACTTGATGAAACGCACATGGAGGAGACTCTCAGACTGCATGACCTGAATTTCGATGATGGCGTCAGCGGCCGCGGGGAGTTTGAACAGCGGCTCAGAAACAACGCCACGGAACGCTCGCTGCATCATCACGTTTTTTCAACGCTGACCGTCGCCCGGCTGCTTGACCGTGCCGGGCTCCAGATTCTATCGCTCGAAACGGTCCGCCCGTGCCACATCGTTGCCGTTGCGCACAAAACGCCGCACATGCCTGACGACGTCAACCAGCCATATCTGGACTCGGCCTCACCCCTATATTCACGGAGTCCGTTCCGTACCGACCGTACGGAAAGATATTAAAGCGTTTATTGCGAGCACCAACTGACTATGGACATCCATCATTCTATCGCAGCAGTTGTTGTGCTTTACAACCCGGGAAAAGGGGTTCTTGATAATCTGGAATCCATAAAAAACCGGGTTGCAGCGCTATTTGTTGTCGATAATTCAGACTCCGGTGAATCACCGCTCCTTGCGGAGCTGATGTTGCAGAAAAACGTCACAGTTCTTCAGAACAGCGGCAATAACGGGATCGCGGCCGCTCTTAATCAAGCCGCACGTTCTGCTCTCGATCGGGGTTTTGAATTCCTTTTGACTCTGGATCAGGACAGTCGCCCGCTTCCCGGCATGGTCGATGCCCTCATGGCCTGTTATGACCCTTCTGTCGGGATGGTTGCTCCCATTTTGCTGACGCGTCCCGGCCAGAAACCCCCGGGTCGAACCCGGAGCCGGCCCGTACTGACCGCGATGACGTCAGGGTCATTGCTCAGGCTTGCTGCGTACAGTCAAGCCGGACCGTTTCGCGATGAGTTTTTCATCGACTTCGTCGATATTGAATACTGTCTGCGCCTTCACAAGCGGGGCTACAAGGTCATTCTGGCGGAGAAAGCATGTCTCGAGCATGCTGTCGGTGCGCTGATCGGCCCGGGTAAATGGTTCCGTGTGACCACTCATTCGTCGCTGCGCAAGTATTACAAAACGCGCAATCGTTTGCAGGTGTGGAAAGAATACGGCCGATTGAATCCCCGATACGTGTGGCGGGATCGTCTCCGCTTTCTTCTTGAATTCGGCCGTCTGCTCCTCTTTGAACCGGAGCGCATTGAAAAACTGACCATGATGTGGCGAGGCTGGTGTGATTATCGGCGAGGGAGGTTCGGAAAATATGGCGGGTGAGCATCAATGAAAATTGTTTTTCTTGCACCGTTCGGCATCAGGCCGAAAGGTACGCTGATCGCTCGCATGCTCCCCCTGGCGGTCGGGCTCCAGGCGCTTGGCCACCGGGTAGTGATTGTCGCTCCTCCCTACACCAACCCGGAGGATTCCGGCAAGGTGGAGACCGTCAGGGGTGTTGCCATCCGCAATATCCGGCTGGGTCCGCAGAACAGGGTGTTGAGCGCACCCGTACTGGCTGCCCGCATGTTCCGCTACGCAATGGCCGAGCAACCTGATCTTGTCCACCTTTTCAAGCCAAAGGGGTTCGGTGGACTCGCCGCCATGCTGCAGCTTGCCCTGAAGCGGTCAGGCCTCCGGTTTCCCAACCTTTTCGTAGACACCGACGACTGGGAGGGGAAGGGAGGGATGAATGCGCTCCATTCCTATTCAGCCACCGAACGGTTTGTCTTTCAGTTCCAGGAGGATTGGCTTCTGCCGCGGGCGGCAGGCGTGACGGTGGCAAGCCGCGCCCTGCAGACAAAGGTGTGGGGCATGGGGGTTCCTCCGGAGCGGGTGCTCTATCTGCCCAATTGTATCGAAGACGTTCCGGCCGGAGATGGCCCGGCGGTACGGCAAAAACTCGGCATTTCCCCCGGGGCACCGGTTGTTCTCCTCTATACGCGTTTTTTTGAATTCAGCCAGGATAAGCTCTATTTCGTTTGTACCGAAATCTGGCGTCAGGTTCCGGATGTCCGCTTTCTCGTGGTCGGCAAGGGGCGCAACTATGAGGAGTCGTTGCTGGTGGATTATTGCAATACGAAGGGGTTTGGTAGTTCCCTGGTAATGGGAGGGTGGCTTCACCCTTCGGATATTCCGTCATATCTGGCTGCGGCGGATGTGGCGATTTATCCGTTCAGCGATACGCTGGTCAACCGTTCCAAATGCCCCGCCAAGCTGACGGAAATTTTGCGGGCCGGGGTGCCGGTCGTTGCCGACAACGTGGGGCAGTTGGCGGAATACGTCAAGCCCGGCGTATCGGGCGTGCTCTGTGATCCTGAAAACTGGGGCGAAATGTCGGGGCAGGTGGTGCGGCTGCTCTCTGACCGGGACACTCGCCGGTCTCTCGGCGCCGCAGGGCGCAGATTCCTGCTGGATACATTTGACTGGAACATATATGCGTCCAGGCTCAATGGTCTATACTGTAGTTCAGGAAATGCCGCGGGCTCACATAACGGGAGTAATTACTCATGACCGAACGACGAAAAGACCTTCTGGCTCTGTTGGCTCTTGCAGGAGTGATGGTGCTGATGTTTCAGCGCATCCTGTTCACCGACCTGATAATAAGGGCGCCAGATATTACCAATGAGTTCATCTGGAATATAAAGCACTTCAGTACGTCTACATTTAGTGACCTCTTTCGCATACAACTAAAGGCTGCCTGGGATCTGAACGAGAATGGCGGTGGTACCGTTGGTGGTGGTACTCTTTCCATGCAGTTTATGTTGTATCGCAGCCTGCTGTTCTGGTTGATTCCGCTGCCGGTAAATATCGCCTGGTTTATCGTATTTCACCTGTTCTTTGCCGGGGCAGGCACCTATATGTTTTGCCGACTTATCGGCGCGGGTCGTTTCGCCGCGTTTCTCGGGGCGCTGGTGTTTGCCGTTGCACCGGAAAATGCGTCGCTGATCAATGCCGGCCATGTCCAGAAGATCGCCACAATCTCGTTTGCTCCGTGGGCGTTTTACTTTCTGGAACGGGGTTACCAGACTCGTAAGGTGCTGATGTTCATGACTGCGGCCGTTGTTCTCGCGTTCCAGTTTTTCAACATGCACTGGCAGATCGCCTTTTACACCTGCCTCGCCCTTGGAGTGTACGGACTCTGCCGGACGGTAGCGATGGTTGTTGCCGAACGTGATAACCGGGCCGCAGTTGCCTGGAAGCTTGCCGGACTTAACCTTGTCATACTCGCATTTTTTCTGACGACGGTTTCAATTTCACTGCTTCCGCTTGCCGATTGGTCGAAAGAGACGATCAGAGGAGCCAAGAGCGGCGCCAACCAGGGGGCTGGCGGCCTGAATGTTGACGAGGCCATGTCCTGGTCCCTCCCTCCGGAGGAGGTGGCGACTTTTCTGGTGCCGGGTCTGTTTGGCCTTTCGCGCCAGGAGGGGGGGTATAACACCGCCGATATCAAGGCATACTACTGGGGGCGAATGACCTTTACCCAGACTACCGATTACCTTGGGGCGCTGCCATGGCTGCTCCTGCCGTTGGCACTGATGTTCAGACGTGACAAATATACGCTCCTTGCGATCGCCGGACTTGTGCTCGGGCTGCTGTTTTCGATGGGCAAATACACCCCCTTTTACTGGTTTTTGTTCGATCATTTTCCCGGGATCAATAATTTCAGGGTGCCGAAAATGATGATGATCATCCCGGCCCTCTGTCTTGGGGTGCTTGGCGCCCGAGGGCTTGATGCGCTCATGGATGACCAGGTACGGAAGGAAAGACGTTTCAGGTGGTATTTTTGGGGTCTGGGTGGACTTACTGTCGGCATGCTCGCCTTTTTTGCCGTAGTCCTTGTCGCCAAAGAAAGCTTAATCAGGCAGTTTTTTGAAGTATTGTCTCAGCCGACCCGATATGAACAGGGACTACAGCTTGTAACGCAGCGATGGGATAACCTGATACGGGAAGCGGGAATAGCCTGCGTAGTAATTGCCGCCCATGTTGCCGCCATCGTCTTCTTTGTCAGACGTTATGCACCGATTAAATATCTGCCGCTGGTGCTGCTGGGGTTGTTTTTGACCGACATCTGGCGTATCAACGACAAATTCATGCTGCTGCAGGATGTTCCGATGCGCGGGTCGGAGAAAAAAACAGCCGTCATGGAATTTGTTGCGCAAGATGCGCCGTATCGTGTCCTGCCGGTTAATAATATCGACCCGATGAAGTATGTCAGCCAGGGCATCCCCGTCCTGTATTCGCCAAATCCCGTAAATATGCAGCGCTGGCAGGATTTTCTGGATGCGTTTTCCCTGAACTCTGCGATGCCGGATATGATGAACGTCCGCTATCTGGTGATGGAGAGTGATCAGGTGGCGCAGCAATTGTCGGCCCTTGGTTCCAAGTATGAGGTGGTGTTCCAGGACCAGGTACGCAACGAAACGGTGCTGCGGAATCGCACGGTGCTGCCCAAGGCGTGGCTGGTTTCCCAGGCGATTGTAGAGACTAATCCGGAAATGAGAATGAGGATCATCAGCACGTCACCGATGTTTGATCCGGCCCGTCATGCCCTGGTTGAAACGCCGCCCGGCCTTGCGCTTGGTGGCGGAACCGCGGGAGACGCGCACGTAACCAGATACGAAGCAAATCATATAACAGTTGACGTGCGGGCAACAGCCAATGCTCTGCTGGTTTTGGGCGAAAAGCATTACCGCTGGTGGAATGCCGAGATTGACGGCAAACAGGCCGAAATTGTTCCGGTCAATCATGTACTGCGGGGAGTGTATGTTCCGACGGGAGCCCATAAGGTCGAATTCCGGTTTGACCCGCTCCCTTTCAAAATCGGCAAATATCTGACTTTGACTTCCTTTGTGGTGTTTGCAGGGATGCTGATCCGTGAGTGGTTATTACGGCGAAAAAGAGTGAAGAGTGAAGAGTGAAGAGTGAAGAGTGAAGAGTGAAGAGTGAAGAGTGAAGAGTGAAGAGTGAAGAGTGAAGAGTGAAGAGTGAAGAGTG
>JANNLB010000006.1:0-11819 GCA_031396605.1 Geobacter sp.
TCTTCAACACCAACTGCATCCAGAAGCCTTCCGACAGCTACAAGGACCGCCTCTACACCTGGGGTCTGGTGGCCTGGCCGGATGTCAAGCACGTTGACGGCTGGGACTTCTCGGCGGTCATCAACAAGGCCCTCGAACTGCCCGGCTTCCCGGATAACCCCGGCCAGGAAATTTTGACCGGCTTCGGCCACAATGCCGTACTGGGCGTGGCTGACAAGATTGTCGCTGCGGTCAAGTCCGGTGCCATCAAGCACTTCTTCCTGATCGGCGGCTGCGACGGCGCCAAATCGGGCCGCAACTATTATACCGAATTTGCCGAGAAGCTCCCCCAGGATACAGTCATCCTGACGCTGGCTTGCGGCAAGTACCGCTTCAACAAGCTGGAGTTCGGTGATATCGGCGGCATCCCGCGTCTGCTCGATGTCGGTCAGTGTAACGACGCCTACTCGGCAATCCAGATTGCTCTCGCCCTGGCAGGCGCCTTCAAATGCGGCGTCAACGACCTGCCGCTGTCGATGATCCTTTCCTGGTACGAGCAGAAGGCGGTTGTTATCCTGCTGACCTTGCTCAGCCTCGGCATCAAGAACATCAAGCTCGGGCCGACACTGCCGGCTTTCATCACCCCGAACGTCCTCAACTTCCTGGTTGAGAACTTCAACATCGCTCCGATCACTACGGTTGAAGCCGATATGAAGGCGATTCTTGGCTAGAATGACCGCATAACCCGTACCACGACGCCCCCGTTGGAGATTCCAGCGGGGGCGTTTGTTTTTCTTCATTCCCGCACTTTTTAGTGGGATTAGAATATGTTTGCATTACCTGCCGGTAATAATGTACAAAACGCCTCTATGAAATCTTCCTATTACCTGCCGGCATCATATATTAGTTTGACTCTGGCCCTGTGTCCTGCACTCCTTTTGTATGCCACTCCTGCGAGAGCCGATGTCAGGGAGGCCGCGGAGTCTTCGGTGTCAAGCCTGCATCAGAATGTTGACGCCCAAAATTTTCCGGACGATATGAAAAGCCTCGATCTCGTTTTTGAGGTTGCACAACGTTATTTCTCCAATAACGAACCGGAAAACGCCGACAAATTTTACCTGCTGGTGCTTCAAAAATCCCGGATAATCGAGTCGATGCTCGCAGCGCCAGATGTGGCGCCGCTGCCCGATGTAGCGGACGTGGCACTCCCCTATGATCCGATACAGCCGCTTGATCCAACTGCAGATGAAATGCCTGCAGAGCCGGTTTCAGGGCGACTTGTCGGTACAAGGGGTGTCTACACGGTCGTTAAGGCAGATACGGTTCGCCTTGTCGCTGCAAAGCTGGGGGTTACCCCGCAGCTCCTTCGCAGCATGAACGACCTGGATGCCAGAGCATACCTCAAAATGGGGCAGAAACTTGTCTATAATAATCGCAAAATCATCCCGCATCGGATCCCGGACGGCATTATCATCAATATTCCGGACCGGACGCTGTACTATTTTCAGCAGGGGGTTCTCGTCACGTCACTTCCTGTCGCGCTCGGCTTGGCGACAAAAAATGAAAAATATGTCTGGCAGACACCGGTCGGAAAATTCAGAATCACGGCAAAAATGAAAGATCCGACCTGGACGGTGCCTCAATCCATACAGAGTGAAATGGAAGAACAGGGCAAGGAGGTTATTACCACCTTCCCTCCCGGTACGGAAAATCCGCTCGGCAAATATGCTTTCAAAACCTCTATTCCCGGCATAATGATCCATAGCACAATCAGGCCGGCGTCAATTTACAGTTTCTCCAGCCATGGCTGTGTTCGGCTCTCCCCGAACCAGATGGAAGAGTTTTTTCCGCAGATAAGAGTGAATACGAGGGGTGAGATAATTTACAAGCCGGTCAAGCTAGCGGTGACCGAGAATGGGCGGATTTTTTTGGAGGTGCATCATGATGTATATAACAGGAGTGCCAGCCTTGCTGCTGAAGCCAGGCAGATGGTTGAAAGGCAGAATCTGTCGGATCTGATCGATTGGGAAAAATTCAATGCAGTTGTAAAACAGAAAAGTGGCATTGCCGAGGATATTTCGATGTAGAGCGGCGGAACTAATCGTACGAAGATGGTTCCGTCCCCTTGATGAAACATTCCATCACAGCCCCAGCCGCGTTTTCTTTGGCCAGCTTCCCGGTTTTCGGATTTATCAGAACGAACGAAACATTTTCCGGTGCTGCAAAATCTTCCGCCGGCAGGGATAAAATTGCCTTTTGCATGTAATCACCCCAGATCGGTGCGGCCGCCTGGCCGCCGGTTCCCCCGCTGCCCAGTGAACGTTCCTGATCATAGCCGACCCAGACACCTGTCACCAGTTGCGGAATATAACCGATAAACCAGGCATCCTTTGAACCGTTGGTTGTCCCGGTCTTCCCTGCTACCGGACGGCCGATGATGGCTGCGCGATGTCCGGTGCCGCTGGAGACGACACTCTGCATCAGATTGGT
Organism: Geobacter sp.; assembly: GCA_031396605.1. Classification (GTDB taxonomy): domain Bacteria; phylum Desulfobacterota; class Desulfuromonadia; order Geobacterales; family Pseudopelobacteraceae; genus JACRCG01. Next base: position 2,470 of record JANNLB010000006.1, read on the forward strand.
TATGACATATGCTGTCTCAGGTGAAATTACCGGAACCGGAACGGGAGGAGGTGTCTCCTGAAGCACCTTGCCATCAGTGTCAGTTACTTTGTTAATGAAGTATTGAGGGGTCAGTACGCCATTATTCGCAAAGACGGCGTACGCAGATGTCAATTCAAAGGGGGATATTGAGGCTGCTCCCAGTGCTAATGCGAGGTTGGCCGGAATCGGTGATGTGAACCCGAGCTTTTTCGCGTATTCTGCTGCGTACTGCACTCCGATCTGTTCCATGATCTTCACGCTGACAATATTGATGGAATAGGTCAGAGCCTCCCGCATGGTCACACGGCCACGGAACTCGTGGTCGTAGTTCTGGGGTTTCCAGATGCCGCCTGCACCGTCCGGGTATTCGACCGGCGCATCTTCAATTATCGTTGCCGGGGTCAACCCTTTGTCAAGTGCCGCTGCATAAATAATCGGCTTGAAAGCCGAACCGCCGTTCCTCTTGGCCTGCATCGCGCGATTGAACTGGCTTTTTTTGAAGTCATACCCACCAACCATCGCCTTGACACCGCCGGTGCGGGGATCGATGGATACCAGCGCGGCCTGCACTTCCGGAGTCTGGTCAAGAGCAAACCGGGCACCTTCCAGATTGACTTCAGGAGTTACTACTGAAACCTCGATGACTGAACCGAGTGTCAGCCCCTTGTTACCCTTTTCAGGTTTGCCGTAGCGGTTGGTCATGCCGATCCTGCCGCCCCATTCCATGTTTTTTCGGGAAAGAATACCTTTGCGTTCCCCGACCCTGACCAGGGCCTCACCTTTTTCCGGATTGAATCCGACCACGACACCCTGATAGGTCACGCCGGATTTTAGTGCGACAGAGTCAATAGAGTCTTCAACTTTACTGCAGAAAGCGTCGACATCTGATTCGTTCAAATACTTCACCGGGCCACGGAAACCCTGGCGCTTGTCCACCTCTTTTAGTCCCTTGCGGAGGCTGTCGTAGGCGGCCCGCTGCATATTGGCATTCATGGTGGTGTAGATCTTCAGCCCCCCCTTGTAGAGCTGGTCTTCACCGTATTTCTGCTCCAGCTGGATCCGCAGGTGTTCAAGATAATAGGCGGACTGGTCGTTATTGACCTTCTTCATCGGCTGAAGGATGATGGGTGTCTTCCTGGCGTGGTCGGCTTCGACGGGTGTTATGTAGCCCTCTATCGTCATGCGATCGAGGACATACCCCTGGCGTTCACGGGCTTTTTCCAGGTGCTTGATGGGGGAATAGGCGTTGGGCGCTTTCGGCAGGCCGGCAAGCATGGACATTTCGGCCAGGTTGAGCTGCTCGACATTCTTGCCGAAATAGGTTTCCGCTGCCGCCTGGACACCGTAAGCGCCGCTCCCGAGGTATATCTGGTTCAGATACAGGTATAGAATTTCGTCCTTGGAAAGTCGTTCCTCCAGCCGCTTGGCGAGGATGGCCTCTTTGATTTTCCGCGAAAACTTTTTCTCCGGTGACAACAGCATGGATTTTGTCACCTGCTGGGTAATGGTGGAAGCGCCTTCTTTTTTGCTCAGGGAAATTACGTTTTTGAAGGCCGCTCGCAGAATCCCCAGATAGTCGATTCCTTTATGGGAATAGAAATTTGAATCTTCTGCTGCGACAAAGGCCTGAATAAGCTTTCGCGGCATTTTATTGACCGGCACCACGATACGGCGCTCCAGATAAAATTCCCCTACCAGGCTTCCGTCATCTCCAAAAACCTGTGAGACGATGGGAGGTTTGTAGTCAGCCAGTCGATCCACACGGGGAAGCCTTGCCATCAGATAAAACACGTAGCCGGATGCACCCAGAAGGGCAACAACAGCCAGCGTCACTGCAAACAGCAGAACTGTTGACCAGAAACGATTATTTGCGTGGGGAGACGGCTTCTTTCTTTGCATTGAACAAACCTTCCTGAAGAACCGATGAACAACTCCGAAGTCACATCCACCGCTGTTTCTGACTGCAGCAAAATAACATATCATCTCAGGAATTCAAGCTTATTCAGACGTGGAGCCGCGTGGCCGATCATACCACTATCTGCTTCGGAATCAAAAAAACCGTGCCATAGGGAGCCTGTTTATGGTACTACGTTCATGTTTAATACGAGTTATTAAGATTAGCGAGGAGAGTATATGTGCGGTATTGTTGGATACATCGGTGGCCAACAGGCGACACCGATTATTCTGGAAGGGCTTAAAAAACTTGAATATCGCGGCTACGATTCAGCCGGAATTGCCACTCTGGGGGATGGTGAGTCAGCCATTCGCAGAAGCCAGGGCAAGCTGATTAATCTTGAACATATCCTGTCCGAACAGCCGCTCACAGGAACAGTCGGCATTGGTCATACCCGCTGGGCAACGCATGGCAAACCCTCTGAGATAAACGCCCATCCGCACAAAGCCGGACCGATTATTCTTGTGCATAACGGCATAATAGAAAATTACCTGCAGCTCAAAGAACTATTAAAACAGGCCGGCCATTCGTTCAAGAGTGAAACCGATACGGAAGTTATATCACACCTGATCGAAGAAACGCTCCGCGCCGAGCCGGATTTTGAAAAAGCCGTCAGGATGTCGTTGGCACAATTGCGCGGCGCATTTGCAGTTTGTATCATCAACGAAAAGGACCCTGGCTGCCTGATTGCCGCCAAGCTGGGTTCGCCGATGGTTGTTGGGCTCGGTGAGGGAGAGTTTTTCGTCGCGTCAGATATCCCCGCCATTTTGGCCTATACCCGCGAGATGGTATTCATGGAGGATGGCGAGCTGGTGGTTTTCAGGGAAGGCTCGGCTCATTTTTCAACTATTTCAGGCACCCCTCTGGATAAAAAAGCGCGACATATCGACTGGTCGCCCATGATGGCCGAAAAAGGGGGCTACCGGCACTTCATGCTGAAGGAAATTCACGAACAGCCGCGTGCGGTACGCGACACTATTGCCGGTCGGCTGCTTGAGGGAGAGGGGGATGTGTACCTTGAAGATCTTCAGTTCAGCGATCGCCAACTGGCCGCGGTCAAGCGGGTTGTCATCATCGCCTGTGGCACCTCCTGGCATGCGGCCCTGGTCGGTAAATTCTATATCGAGGGGCTCTGCCGCATTCCGGTTGAGGTTGACATCGCTTCCGAGTTTCGCTATCGCAACCCGGTCGTTGACGAAAGCACGCTGGCGATTGTCATCTCGCAATCGGGTGAAACGGCAGACACTCTTGCGGCCCTGCGCGAAGCTAAATCGCGAGGTGCGATGAACATGGCGATATGCAACGTGGTGGATTCTTCCATCGCCCGCGAATCAGCCGGCGTTATCTACACTCATGCCGGCCCGGAAATAGGCGTTGCCTCAACCAAGGCTTTTGTTACCCAGTTGACCGCCCTGTATCTCTTTACGATCCGACTGGGGCGCGCCAACTGCACGATTGACGCTGCCCATGGACAGCGAATGATCGCGGCGCTCAAGAAAGTGCCGGGATTGCTGGAAGAAGCGCTGAAACTGAATGAATATACTGAAAAAGTAGCTAAGAAATATATGAACGCCCGCGATTTTCTCTATCTCGGCCGGGGTAAAAACTTTCCGATCGCCCTTGAGGGCGCGCTCAAGCTCAAGGAGATTTCCTACATTCATGCCGAAGGATATCCGGCGGGAGAAATGAAGCATGGTCCAATCGCCCTGATTGATGAGAATGTGCCGGTAGTAGTTCTGGTGCCGAAAGGGAACTCGTACGAAAAGACGATCTCCAATATGGAGGAGGTTATCGCCCGGAGCGGTCGAGTGATTGCCGTCTGCTCGACCGGTGATGAAGAAGTGCGCAGCCGTGCGGAAACGGTCATTGAAATACCGAATCTTGATGAAGATCTCGACCCGCTGCTGCTCTCTGTGCCGCTGCAGCTTCTTGCCTACCACATTGCCGTATTGAAAGGTACCGACGTCGATCAGCCGAGGAACCTGGCCAAGAGTGTTACGGTGGAGTGATCGGAATACTGTAATAAGCACTAATGATAACTGTCTTTTTCAAAATATCCCACGGCGCTGTCGTGGGATATTTTGGTTTTAACAGATTCGTCCTTCACAAGTACGGAGATTATGCTAGAATAAGACTAAATAAGTCCCCAATCTATTATGTACCGATGCATTCAAAGCGAGGTGGCCACAATGAATGGCATGTCACGTTTTCTTTTATTATCTTCTCTCCTCTTGGTCCCTTTTCATCAAGTAGTGGCAGCCGCCACTGAAAAGGCAACCTTTGCCGGGGGCTGCTTCTGGTGCATGGAGCACCCGTTTGACGAACTTCCGGGAGTTGTTTCAGTCACCTCCGGATACACCGGGGGACAAAAGAAGAACCCGACGTACAAGGAAGTATCGGCTGGCGGGACTGGCCATACAGAGTCAGTGCAGGTTGTCTACGACCCCGCAAAAATAGGCTATGAGAAACTTTTGACGGTCTTCTGGCACAATATCGACCCGACTGCGCAGGACCGGCAGTTCTGTGACTCAGGCAATCAGTACCGGAGTGCAATTTTCTTTCATACCGATGATCAGCGACGATCAGCCGTGAAGTCAAAGGAAGCTCTTGAAAGAAACAAGCCCTTCCGGGAGCCGGTCGTAACCGAGATCACCAGGGCCAGTGAGTTTTACCCGGCGGAGGAATACCACCAGAACTACTACAAAAAGAACCCGATCAGGTATAAATACTACCGGAACGGCTGCGGACGTGACCAGCGACTCAAGGAGTTGTGGGGCAGCGAGGCGGGACACTGACGGTTTAAAGGAGACAGCCATGATCTCACGCAGATTATTTATTATCGGCGGTTTGAGTACCTTAGTCCTGGCTTGTAACAGAAGGGGGACGATCCCGGCAGCGACGGCTAATTCAGCTGCTGACGGAGCGGCACGGACATCACCGGTACGGCTCTATTCCGCAGCCCAAAGGGGGTATTTCATGAGCGACAAGGTTATCAAAACCGATGATGAATGGCGCAAACAGCTGACACCGGAACAGTACCATGTCACCCGGGAACAGGGAACGGAACGGGCTTTCACCGGTGTCACCTGGGACAATCACGAGAACGGAACATATCAATGCATCTGCTGCGACAACGATTTGTACCGATCAGAGCACAAGTACGAATCCGGTACCGGCTGGCCCAGTTTCTGGCAGCCGATCGCCCCGGAAAATATCACAACCCGTGCCGACAACAGCCTGTTCTCAAAGCGTACAGAAGTTGTCTGCAGCCGCTGTGACGCCCACCTGGGACATGTCTTTGATGATGGACCGAAGCCGACGGGATTGCGCTACTGCATGAATTCTGCTGCCATGAAATTTGTGAAGTAGAGTGTTCCGAATTACGGGGCATCTATACTTTTTTCGGTGCGCGTTGGACAAGCACCTGGCAAGCGGATTCGTTGGCGGCTGCATTTATTGGACGTTGCCCGGTTGGCGCCCCGGTATCAAGGATGATGGTATTTGCAGTGTCGTTGTGTAACGGCCGTTATAATCATACGTTGACTCAACGTGGAACTGTAAAATACCTGGATATCTACGCGCAGATTCAAACAAGGTGTCTATGGACAAGAAAAATTGTCATGATAAGCTTCACAAGCGGACCGGTTCTGGATGAAGTTCCTTCCGGATGGAAAATAGAGGCATCTTGCAAGATGGATCTGTGTATCCCGAGTTATTAGAGAAAAGGAGAATGTCATGAGTTTTTTAGATGTAGAAGGTGAATATGTCAGAGGGAAAATTCTTCCTGATTTTGCTTGGACCGCCTTTGCCGAACCGACAGTGCCAACACCACTCACGAGGCCTATTTCGGAGTGTAGTGTAGCGTTGGTAGTAACCGCCGGCGCCTACCTAGCCGACAGCCAACCCCGCTTTGACATTCGCAATCCTCTTGGTGATGACAGTTTTCGGATTATACCAAGTGATATATCGACGTCGGAGATAGCTCTGTCTCATCCTGGTTATGACACCAAACGGGCTCAAACGGATTTAGATACGGTCTTTCCATTTCAGCTACTTAATCGACTCCGCGAGTCTGGCGTCATCGGCAAGGTTGCCCCACATCATGTTTCGTTCATGGGCTACATTCCCCGCACCGAACGACTGCTCTGGAACCGGGCGCCTCAGGTGGCCAGATTGCTGCGAGATGACGAGGTCGATTTGGTAATTCTTGTCCCGTCGTGACCGGTCTGTTCCCAGTCCGTGGGACTGGTCCAGCGTGTGCTCGATATATTTGGAATCCCGACTATTTCACTGACGCTCGTGAAAGAGATGACCGCTTTGATCAAACCCTCAAAGGCATTGTATATTCAACACCCCTTTGGTCTGACGCTCGGCGATACAGGTGATGTTGCGACTCATGAAGCGGTGCTGCGAGATTGCTTGCGTTTCGCTGAGCAACAACTTTCGGCGGGTACGGTAGTCGATCTACCGTACCAGTGGAAAGACGACTTGAGGGAGCGACAACTACGCAAAGAGGCCCATTAGTTAAGAACTGTGTAACAAATCCGCACTCAGGAGGTGCCGTATGAAAAAGTGACCTCGGTTGTCAATAGTGGACACGAAAGAATTCATGCTGCTGCCAATTGTTGATAGTACTGCTTTTCATATGCCGCCGGAGACAGATAGACAAGCTTGGCTTTTTTTCGTTGCCGGTTGTAAAATATTTCGATGTATTCAGTAATCTCCCGGATTGCTTCCTGTCTGATGGCGTACTGTCTGTGATGGACGAGTTCGTTTTTCAGTGTTCCCCAGAAACTTTCCATTGGGGCGTTGTCGTAATGCCTGGATTACAACTGGGCCTGACGGAGTATTTTGAGTTTTACAACACGGAACGGCCCCATCAATCTTTAGGCGACCTCACGCCGATCCAGGTCTATCAGACGGCCAGCGGCGGTGGAGCGAGAATCGTTGACAAATTCAAAGAACGAAAAAAGTGTTTAGAGGTAGAAGCAAAATCAAAAACAAAAGCAGTGACTACTACCTTAAACTCAATGGAAGGGTGTGTCTTGTATGAAGAAAAACTCTGCGTATGAACTTTCTGAAATATCGCTGCGGCAGATGCAGGACCTTCTCCACCTGGTAGACACCACCCTGAAGGAAATCTGCTGCAAGAAGTTCTCCGGTGAGGAGCTGTACGTTGAAGCTCTGCAAAAGGTTCTTGGTAACAAGGAGAGGCGGGGCCCCGAGAGTGTGTTCATCGTATTCAACGTCCCGGGGAAAGATGCCATTCAGGGCCGGGTCTTCTTCCTGAACAGTGGTGGTCTTGTCGAACGGTCAGAGATGATAGCCATCAACCAGGCAACCACATTTGCCATAAACCTGTATGGAGAAGATCTGGTGCGTTCCAACTGGTGCGACACCTGTGAGTCTATCGAGAGCTATCAGGAAAAATTTCACCCTTCAGTCAAAAGTGTGCTTTCCAGACCCATAAGCAATTTTGTCTGCAAACGGATTAGCGGAGACCCGCCAGGTGCCATAATTGCCTTCAACTATCCTGAAGAAGCGACCAGCTACGACGCTGATGTCCTGAAAATTCTCTCGGTGGTAATCGGATCCCTGGTGACGCTTTCTACCGAGATGCAGGAAACGGAAAATGCCTTCATCTACACCATTGAAGCGCTGGCACGCTCATGTGAAGCCGCTGATGAGGACACCGGTAGTCATATAGTACGGGTAAACCGGTATTCAGAGGCACTGGCCAATGCGCTCGGCATGGCAGGTCATTTTGTCGAGTCCATAGCATTCAGTGCCCAGATGCATGATGTCGGAAAAGTTCACATTCCAATATCCATCATCAGAAAAGAAGGACCGCTTGATGGTGAAGAAATGGCGATTATGAAACAGCATCCCGTATTTGGCGCCAGAATAATAGGTGATGCGCCACGTCTTGCAATGTCTCGGGAGATAGCCCTCTCGCACCACGAAAACTGGGATGGCAGCGGTTATCCCGGTTCTTTGAAGGGAGAAGAAATCCCGCTTTCCGGGAGGATTGTCAAGGTTGCCGATATCTATGATGCACTCCGCTCGAAGAGAAGGTACAAGCCTGCCCTGAGTCATGAGCAGGTGATCGATATTTTCCGTAACGGTGATGCCAGAGTATGTCCTCAAGAGCATTTTGATCCAGCGGTACTGAGGGCATTCTTCAGAATCGAGCGATTTATGGCTGGAATCTACAAAGTTCTTGAATGAAAACGGCGATGACGTTTGACAAGAGAGGTGAAGCAACCGGACTCTGACTACAGACTTCTTCTCAAGGATCTGGCGGCATTCGATACGACAGTCGTGAGGAGAAGATTGCCTTCTGGGCAAATGTGTACAACATAGGTGTTATAAAGACCATAGTTGACCACTATCCGGTGGACAGCATCAGGAACAAAAAAACAATTGGCATATACGACTGGAAAGCTAACGACCTTAAAAGTATCCGCTGACCGAGGACAAGTGTGGTGAATATGTTCTGCCATCTATCAAGGAGCAATTGAAAATCTTGAACAATCCCCTAACCATCCAACCTGATACTCCGGAAAACAGGGAGCTGACCGCTAATGGCCACCCATCAGACTGGGTCAATCCGGAGCCGGGCGGACGCTACAACCTTGTGGTGATCGGTGCCGGCACGGCTGGTCTGATAACCGCTGCGGGAGCCGCCGGCCTGGGTGCCAAGGTAGCCCTCATCGAACGCCACCTGATGGGGGGGGACTGCCTGAATGTCGGCTGCGTACCGTCAAAGGGGGTGATACGGGCCTCACGGGCGATTTTCGATGCCCGGGCCGGCGATGAATTCGGTGTGCGACATGGCGACGGGATCAGTTTCGATTTCGGAGCCGCCATGGAAAGGATGCGCCGCTTGCGGGCCGACATCAGCCGTCACGATTCGGCCCGCCGCTTCCGTGATGAACTCGGGATCGATGTGTTTATCGGCCAGGGCCGGTTTATCGGGCCTGATTGTGTGGAAGTGGCCGGCAAGAAGCTGAACTTCAAAAAAGCGGCTGTTTGTACCGGCGCAAGAGCTGCTGCGCTGCCAATCCCAGGTTTAGCAGAAACCGGTTACTTGACCAATGAATCTGTATTCTCCCTGACCGAACTTCCGCCACGGCTGGCAGTGATCGGAGCCGGGCCCATCGGCTGCGAACTCGCCCAGTCTTTTGCCCGCTTTGGCAGCCGGGTGACACTCATCGAACTTGCAGGGCAAATTCTGGGGAGGGAGGATGGCGATGCGGCTGAGATACTGCACTCAGGCTTTGTCCGTGAAGGGATTGATCTGCAACTCGGGGTGAAAATTCTCGGTGTGGAGAAAAGAGGAAGCGAGAAAATCCTGCGGCTGGAACGTAATGGA
>JANNLB010000036.1:0-3370 GCA_031396605.1 Geobacter sp.
TCTCACCGTCCTTGCCGATGTAGACCCGATAGCCCGGCCCCCAATCCAGCCGGTATTCTCCAATTCCCCCAAACCATTTCACGTTTGAAAGATTGCCCTGTTCCATTTTGAGCTTAACAATCGTAATTTTTGCAGCTGCGACGGTGTCCAATCCCATGAACCACTCTTCGTAAGGGCTTGTTCCATCTTCACGGAGGTATTCTTCAACCTTATAGCTCATGAGCGAATGGTATCCTATACGTTACTATTGTTCAATGATTATTTTGATGTAGATAATGTTTAAATGTCAAACACGACCCCGACAGTTCCACGACAGTTCCACTGACAATATAATAAACCCGTATCCCCCTTGCAAATTACACCAATTCCATTAAAAAAGTGACACTATGCACATATATCCACCCCTTCTGAAGAAAATTTTGTCATGTGTCATGAAAAAATCGTTTTCATGCTTTGTTTATAGGATATAATCCCGGGCCGGAAGATGACCGGTTGAGACTGGAGGGAACCAGCAGATGAGTAAAAAAATAATTCTTGCCGTAGATGACGAACCGAATATTCTCATGTCCATCGAGTTCATTCTTGACATGGAGGGGTATGAAGTCCATACGGCCCGGGACGGGGATGAAGCCCTGGAAGTGGCCGAACGTGTGCGGCCGGACCTGATCCTGCTGGACATCAATATGCCGCGCAAAGACGGCTACGAAGTATGCAGACTCCTGCGGGAGCGGCAGGATATGGTCGGAACAAAGGTAATCATGCTGACGGCCAAGGGGCAGTCTCTCGAAAAGAAGAAAGGGCTGGAGGTGGGCGCGGATTACTACGTAACCAAGCCGTTCAGCGCCGATGAACTGCTCCGGACTATTCGGGCCTGTCTCGAACCATGAGAGCGGTTCAGGCGGAACAGCCGATCCAGAAAGAAAAAAGCCTGCGGCGCCGCATGGTTACCGCGCTGCTCTGCCTGGCGCTCCTCCCCCTGTTTTCCACGATGATCGGCCTGTTCTTCGTGGTCGGAGATTATGTGGCTGAGCTCCAGCAGCTCCAGCCCGCTTCTCAAGTGTACGAGCAGTTCATCTCGGTGACCATCCAGGTATCCTTTCTCCTGACCGTAGTCACAATCCTGATTTCCGCGTTGACGTGGGAGATGGCCAGCCAGTTTCTCCGCCCTATCCTGAAGATCCGGCGCGGCGCCGAAATCGTCGCCCGCATTAACCTGAGCCACCGGATCGAGCTCGATACCGGGGACGAGCTGCAGGAGCTGGCCCAGGAGTTCAACCACATGGCCGAGAACCTGGGCAAGGCTTACGACGAGCTCGAAGAGCGTGTGCGTGAAACGACCCGGACGCTGCAGGAGGAACGTAATCGCCTGGCTACAGTGCTTCGCACCATGGTCGACGGTGTGGTAGTGGCCAATGAGGATGCGGAGACCATCCTGATGAATCCCCGTGCACGGATCATTCTGGACATGGGCTATACATCCGGCATCGGAACCGCACTGGGGCGCATTTTCCCCAGCGACCGTCTCAATTTTCACCTGAAAAGACTTCGCCTGAGATGGGACCAAGGCCGTGAGACCGTGGAAGACGTAGTTTTTCCGCTCCGGGACGGAAAACTCCTCAAGGGCTCGCTTTCAATCATACCCGGACCCGAAGGAGAACGGTCCGGATTCCTCCTCGTGTTTCGGGACCTGAGCGCTCCCAGCGAAGAGATCAAACGTTTTGAGGAGACCCTGCGGGAAATGCCCCAGCTCCTGAGGGGGCCGCTGGCCGCCTCCCGTTCCCTGGTCGAGACACTCCAGCGACACCGTGAGATGCCCGCGGAGAAACAACTGACGTTTCTGGCGGCGGTGGCAGAGGAAATGAATCATTTAAGCGAACGGGTAATGGCAATAGAAGAGGCCACCAGCGCTGCCCATACTTCGCGATGGCCGGCCATCCCTTCGAATCCCCGCGACCTCGTCGAGGAATCAGTGCTTCTGGTCCCCGGGATTCGCGTTGAGATCGAAGCCGACGACGCCCCGGTCCCCCCCGTACTGGTGGAACCGTTCTCCTGGGTGGCCTCTTTGCGGCGTGTCCTTCAGTGGATCATGCAGATGAACCCAGGGCAGCTGCCGATCAGAGCAAACCTTCGGGTGGAGGATGGTACCGTAGTTACTACCTTTCGGATCGAGGGGCCCTTCAATGGCAACCCGACCGAACTGGAATCCCTGGAGGTATGCCCTGACGGCGAAGAGCCCCTCCCCCTGGGAGATGCGGTGCACAGAAACCGGGGGGAGCTGTGGATCCGCTCTTCCGGCAATTTCCATGAGATACGTCTGGCCCTGTTGCAGGCAAGCCCCGTTTCCGAAGGGCGCCGTGCGGATGGACTGATTGAAGGTGAGCCGGAATTTTACGACTTCGACCTGTTCCTGCCGCGACCGGTTGTCGAACGGGCGGATCAACTCCAGGCGAACTTGGCGGATCTCGACTACGTGGTGTTCGACACCGAGACCACAGGCATGCGGCTCTCCCAGGGAGACAAAGCCATCAGCATCAGCGGGATTCGCATTCGCCGGGGACGTGTCCAGAATGCCGACATCTTTCACACCCTGATCAACCCCGGTCGGTCAATTCCTCCCGAATCCATACAATTTCACCACATCGAGGACCACATGGTGGCAGATGCTCCCTCCATAAGCCAGGTCTACCCACAGTTTGTCGAATTCGTCGGAGACTCGATTCTGGTCGCCCACAACGCGGCATTCGACAAAAAATGTCTTGAAATTGCAGCCGCCGAGGCAGGACTTCCCCTGATCGACAATCCGATCCTTGACACCCTTCTCCTTTCCTATGGCATTCACGAGGGCGCCGAAGGGCACAGCCTCGACGCCATGGCTGAACGGATGGGCATCACCATCGAGGGGCGACACACCTCCCTGGGAGACGCCCGTGCCACCGCCCATGCCTTCCTGGGTTTTCTTTCACTGCTGCCGGGTCGGGGAGTGAGAACCTTGGCCGAAGCCAAGGGTTTCTGCGACCGGCAATTGCTCCTGCGTTGGCAGTCATCTCGATTTTAGTAAGTTAGAAGTTATTTTCTGCGCTTTTAGTACGATAGAAATTATTTCGTGATCGTACTTATTCCGTCTATTGGGGCCGGCAGAAAATAACTTAGTTAACGCACTTATCCTGTTTATCAGGGCTAGGGAGGGTAAAAAATGGAAGTGAACTCGCACAGACTTGCCGCCCTTTTTGCCGTAGGACTTTTGGCCCTGTTCCCGCCTCTGCTGGGGGCGTTTAACCGTCCAGGCAGCTTTCTGGGGATCCCGATTCTACCCCTGTACCTGTTCACGGCTTGGGGCGTGTTGGTGCTGCTCGCCTGGTTGCTGACACGG
>JANNLB010000119.1:0-2904 GCA_031396605.1 Geobacter sp.
GTGCCCGATCCATGGCGGAGGGTGCCCTGGACCCCGGCGGCCTCCCCTTCTTCCGGAAGAATGGCCTGCTGTTCATGCCGCTCGAAGACATCCGGCGGCTCCGCGCCACCCTGACCATGGCCGCGCCGGTACTGAAGGACCTGGCCTCCGCGCCCTCGGTGCAAACCCTTTTCACCAGTCTTACCAGCCAGATAGATGAATATCTCGTAAATAACGACACAATTTCCCTGAGTAATCTGACCTTCATGCTGACGACGCTGGACAAGGGGTTCAAGGCCTTCGACGGCAAGTCGAGCGGGCTGTCGATGGATTCCTTCCTGAAAGGGAGCGGCGACGGTAAACCCTCCTTGCTGGAGAATGCCGGGAAACAGCAGGTCATCACTATGCTGCCTATCAAGGATGAGGGAAGCTTTGTCTCATCGGAGAAGCCGATACAAACCGCCCGGGCGGCCCTGGACGAAATTCTTAAAAAGCCGGAGTTCACGGGAGTCCGGGGAGGCCTGACCGGAGTGCCGGTGCTGGAATATGAAGAGATGGCCACCAGCAAGCGTGATCTGGAATTTGCCACTATCCTCTCGCTGACTCTGACCGTACTTTTGCTCCTGTTCGCGTTCCGCGGTCTGCTGAATGTGTTTGCCGCCATGGTCTCACTGCTCGTCGGTATCTGCCTCTCCTTCGGCTTTGCCACTCTTGCCGTCGGGCATCTGAATATTCTTTCGATGGTTTTCGCCATCATGCTGATCGGACTGGGCATAGAATACGGCATCCAGGTGGTACTGCGCTATCAGGAAGAGCTCAGAAATGGCGCCTCCGGCGAAGCGGCCATCGAAATCGGACTGACCACCAACATCCGCTCAATCATCATGGCTGCAGCCACTGTGGCTCTGGCCTTCGCAACCTTCGCCTTCACCGACTTCAAGGGGATTGCCGAACTGGGCATCATCGCCGCAGGAGGCGTCTTTATCTGTGTACTGGCAACCTTTACCGTCCTGCCGGCCATGCTGGTGCTGCTGGAACGGTTCCGGAAAGTAACGATCCCCCCTCCTTTGACGGGAGAGAGAAACGTCGAGACAACATCTCTCATTCACACCATGTTATTCAGCAGGCCGCGGACTGTCATCGCCGCCACGCTGCTGCTGTCACTGGTCTGCATCTACCCTACCCTGACGATGCGTTTCGACTACAACCTTATGAACCTGCAGGCCAGGGGATTGCAGTCAGTGGAGTACGCCTACAAGCTGATGCGGAGCAAGGAGAACTCGGGCTACTTTGCCGTGGTCACTGCAAAGGACAAGACAGAAGCGGAACTACTGACCCGGCGCCTGGAAGCGCTCCCCTCCGTCGATCATGTCGTCAGCACGCTCTCGTTCATACCGGATCATCAGGGTGAAAAGCTGACCGAGCTGGCGGCGCTGAAGCAGGTGATGGCCGAGGTCAAACCGGTTCCCTATGAAGAGAACCTTCAGGTCATGGCCCTTCCGGCGGTCTTTGAAAATTTCCGCGACCGGGTGGAGAAACTCAAAATAGCGCTTGAAGTCCAAAAAGCTCCGGAAGCACGACCTGTAGCGGCTTTCCTGTCGACGCTGGACGGTTTTTTCAAGACACTGGAAAAGGAAAAGGACAAGAGCGCTCTGGGGATGCTGCGGGAGTTTCAGGGGAGTATGTTTGCCGGACTACCTGAAAAACTGCGGTTGCTGAAGGAGAGCCTGGAGGCTGCTCCGGTCACGGAAGCTGATGTTCCTCCCCAGCTTCTGAAACGTTTTGTCGGTACGAGCGGCAAACTGTTGCTGCAGGTGGCGGCAAAAAAGGAAATCTTCGAACGGGAACCGCTGGAGGAGTTTGTAGCACAAGTCAAGAGTATCGTGCCGAATGCCACCGGTGAACCGGTCATGGTCTATGAATCGCTCTCGATTCTGAGGAGCGCCTATCTCAAGGCATTCATCTATGCCTTTATCGGTATTGTCCTGCTCCTGCTGATCAACTTCAGGAGTATCCGCTATGCCCTGCTCGGTACGCTGCCGCTGGCGGCCGGCCTGCTGCTGATGATCGGCGGCATGCGGCTGATGGGGGTACATTTCAACTCGGCCAATATCATCGTGCTGCCGCTGATTCTGGGTGTGGGTATCGACTCGGCCATCTATATCATCAATCGCTATCGCCAGGGGAACGAGACCCCGGGCCAGGTTGCAACACGCAGCGCCGGCATCGGCGTATTTCTGAACGCCCTGACGATCTTGTTCAGCTTCGGCGCCCTGATGGTGGCTCATCACCAGGGGGTGTTCAGCATCGGCGCGGTCATGTCGCTCGGGATGGCCGCCAGCGTAGCGGTCTTTCTGGCCTTCCTGCCGGCATTACTGACGCTGTGGGGAAAGAGAGGGGGCTAGCTACACATTCTGCGGTTAACTGTTTTTTTCAGGATAAACATTTGTGATTTCCATTGACGGACACCCCTGCCACATTTATGCTATACATGTATTGCATGAATGAAAAGGAGCTGTTTATGTTAGCCATCAGACTAAATTCAGACGTGGAAGCCCGACTTGATGCACTGGCAAAGTCTACCGGTCGGACCAAATCCTTTTATGCACGGGAAGCGATCATGGAACACCTCGAAGACCTTGAGGATTTCTACCTGGCCGCAGAACGGATTAAGTCAGGAACGAAGAGCATCCCGCTGGATGAAGTGGAGCAGCGCCTTGGCTTGGCGAATTGAATTCAAGCCTGAGGCTATGGACGAACTCGGTCAACTTGATCGTGTCGTTCAACGTCGTATTATCAAGGTGCTGCGGGAAAGGATCGCTCCTCTGGATGATCCTTGCTCTCTCGGACAACCGCTGACCGGCAAGGAGCTGGGCCAGTTCTGGAAGTACCGGATGGGCGACTACCGTGTCATCTGTTCCATCA
>JANNLB010000120.1:0-20299 GCA_031396605.1 Geobacter sp.
GGCCATTTGCGATACGGAATCACCGCGCCACCCATGCCGGGCAGGATGCCGAGGGTTATTTCAGGAAGCTGGAAGAAGGCGGCAGCGTCGGCTACAAGACTGTGGCAGCGGAGGGCCACTTCCACTCCGCCTCCCATGGCCAGGCCGTTGACGGCGGCGACGACCGGTTTGTCCATTGTGTCCATGAAGTGCAGGACTTCGGAGTTGCCGCGGGCGAGGTTTACACCGGCGGTGTGGTTATCGATAGTGGCGATGAAGCCGTTGATGTCGGCGCCGGCGCAGAAGGCTTTGGTGCCGTAGCCGGTGATGATGAAGCCTATGACGGACGGATCATTTGTCCCTTTTTTCAGTTCAAGGAGGATTTCGTTGCAGGTGCCTCCACCCAGGGAGTTGGCTGCCTGCGGGCGACGGATGGTAATGATCCGGACGCCGTCCTTGTCATCGACGAGGATGTCGCGGGGGAAATCGAGGTATTCGGCAATCGGTTTTTTCGGCTGGGGGAAGCCGGGACGCTCCTTGGCAAAGGCGGCCATGATCCGTTCCACCTCCCTCTCACCCATCTCTTCCATGACATCGAAGACCCCTTTTTTGAAACCCAGAGCGATCAGGCTACCGAAGTTAAGATCCGAGCGGGTACCGATATTGCGGTCGGCAATATCGAAGCATTGGGAGAAAACCAGGCCGATCATGCGATCACGGATCCACTCTTTAAGATCCTCGGGAACATCGATTTTGGTACCCGGTTTGGCTACGTTCCATTTATCCACCGACAACAGGATCGGAGAGGGAGCATAGCAGGCGCGTTCTGCTGTCCGGCGAACCTGGGATTCATAAGTGATGGGGTTGCCGCCGGCCATGTTGAGCACGAAAAAGGGACCTGCGCTTGCAAACTCTTCACAAACCGCATCTATCTGGTAGGTGGTGGCACGGTCAACAAGGTATGCGGCTTCATTGGTCCAGTTTTCAAAGATGCGGTTGAGCAGGAATGAGAATACATTGTCCGTGACGACCGGAGCTTTGCCGGTGTTGGCGAAGAACCAGATCAGGTAGTTGAGCAGCTCCCGGCTGGCGCCGTCCCAGTTGATGACTTCAACAGCCATGCTGCGCCAGGCCGGGGCGAAAAAATGGGTGATCGTTGATCTTTCAGGGTGCTTCATACCGCTGAAGATCTGCTGGGCGGGGATGCCGCTGGTATTGGAGGTGAGAACGCATTTCTCGTCAACGATCTCCTCCAGGCTGGCGAAGATCTTCCGTTTCAGTGGCAGGCTTTCAGTGGCGGCTTCAATGACCAGCCCGCAGTTTTTAAGCTGGCTGTAATCGGTAGTATAGACAATATTGCCCAAGATCTGTTCTGCCTGTTCAGGAGTCATTTTTCTGCGGTCGAGCCCCTTCTGGACATAGGATTGAAACCGCTTCTCGGCTTTTTTCAACGGTTCTTCTGCTACGTCCACCAGATAGAGCTTTTTATCCGGTGCGCCGGTCCTCAGATAGAAGGCGATATCCGGACCGATATGGCCGGCGCCGATAACCGCCATCTCATCGGGAATGGAACGATCGGTCTGGACCAGGTAGGGGTTGAAGTAGGAAGGGTACAGTTTCTTTTCTACGGTCATAGTGCTTCTCCTTGTAAAAAAATGATTTTTATCGAATGTCCGCTAGATGGGCGTTTTGTTTTGCTATCCGGATAGTTGATCAGTCCCAGTTATCTACCTTCATTGTGCCGTGTTGCTTGAGATGACTGTGCATCTTGAAGACCTTTTCCAGCATGTGCGGCTCATGGGCACTGCGGCCCGCCAGACATTCCTTCAAGGCACGATCAAAGTAATCCTGCAAAATCGGCTTGTAATCAGGGTATGCACAGTTATCGATAATGCATTGAGCCCTCTGCCGGGGTGCCAGCCCTCGCAGATCCGCCAAACCTTGCTCAGTCACGAGTACATCCATGTCATGCTCGGTATGGTCCACGTGGGTCACCATCGGCAGGACACAGCTGACACCGTCCGGATCTGTTTTCGTAGGCCGGGTCGAGGGAGTGTGCATAATGGAGAGATACGCGTTCCGCATGAAATCGCCAGATCCGCCGATTCCGTTAATAATGCGTGAACCGTTGACGATCGAAGAGTTGACGTGACCGTAAATATCGAATTCAATGGGTGTGTTCATGGCGATCAGTCCAAGACGACGAATCGGTTCGGCGTGGTTGGTGATCTGCTGAGGCCGCAGAACAATCTTATCCTTGTATTGTTCCCAGTTTGCAAACAGACGATTTATAGCCTGCTCGGAAAAAGCAAAAGAGGCGGCTGACACAAAATCAAGTTTGCCGGAGTCGAAAAGGTCCAGAAGAATATCCTGAAACACTTCAGTCCAGACAGTCAGATGCGTGAAAGGGCTGTTGATCAGACCACCGAAGACGGCATTGGCGATTGTTCCCACCCCCGACTGCAACGGCAGAAGATTGGCGGGCAGTCGCCCCTGTTTAACCTCGAATTTAAGGAAATCGACAATGTGGTCGGCAATCTGTTCCGATTTTTTGTCATTGGGCCCATACAGCCGTCCGAGAGGGGGTTTGCGGGATTCGACGATGGCGACAATCTTGCCTGGATCGCACGGAATGCAGGTCGTCCCGATACGGTCATGCACACGTTGAATCGGGTAGACCTTCTTATTGGGTGGAAGGTCCACTCCGAGACAATCGTGGACCCCCTCCAGCGAAGGGATGCAGGTATTGATCTCGATAATGATTTTCTCCGCCCGCTCTATGATCTGAGGGGTGATGCCGATGGAGAGCGTGGGCACAATAGCGCCCTCTTCGGTTATGCAGCTGGCTTCTATTACGGCGATATCGATTTTCCCTCCGTTTTCAAGGGTATAAAAACCGTAGCCGAAATCCTGGGCGTACATGCCAAGGTGACGGTCGCCAAAATTGATCTCTGCTTTATTGATCGCCTTCCGGATAGAATCCCCCTGCTGATGGGGCCAACGCCGGTCCACCATGCCAAGTTCCGCCCAGCGGTCATCAACATCTATGCCGATGGAGGCTCCGGTAAAAACATTGAAGCGCAGCTTGCCGACGAGGCCATTCTTTTCGACGTGGTCGGCCAGCGCGGCCGGCACCGCCTTGGGGTTTCCCTCGGCAAAACCGGAAAAACCGAGATACATGCCATCCCTGAACAGAGGAATTGTCGCATCCGCCAGTGTGATTTTTGCATGGAGCTCGGTTCGCCTGATTCTCTTCATCATTTCGGCATCACACATAACGGTCATTCAGATAATCTCCTTAACTGGTACTTTTTTGACGCTGAATTCCGTTCGTACACAAGATAAACCAAAACAGCGCTCAATGGAATATAAAAGTGTTTTGCAATATGGGTGCCCATTACATATCATGTAACAATATATGTGACAACATCCTTATAATATTGATATTTATCAGATATAAAATATTTCTATAAAAAAAATAAGTGAAACAGCGTAGCGATAATATACGATATATCGTAACTTTTGAGGTTGGGAAGATGCATCGTAAGCGACATAAATTGATATAAGTGGCTGGAATATCTAAAGAGGAGGATGTTATTGCGCTATGCACGAAATGTCGTGTATGCCCACTATATTTCGTGTGTTGTGGCTTTACGCTTGATATGTAATTTTTTCATCTTTGATTCAAGAGTTGAAGGCTTGAGACGTAATATCTCCGCAGCGCCCATTTTGCCGCGTACGCGCCAACCGGCGCCGTCCAGAACGCAGACAATGTGCGTACGCTCCATCTCTTCGAATGACATCGTCTTAGAGGGTGATGCTGCTGCGTGGTCCGGCAGGTCAACCACCAATGTTGCGCCGTTGCTCAAAATCATGCCCCTCTCGACAACGTTGCGCAGTTCACGAATATTACCCGGCCAGTGGTAACTCTCCAGGGTATCCATGTTTTTTTTCGGGATCCGTTCGATAATTTTTCCAAGAACAGTCCCGAACTCCTGGACCATGGCTCTGACCAGGGCAGGTATATCCTCCCTGCGCTCCCGCAAAGGGGGAACCGATATGGGAAATACATTTAGACGGTAGTACAGGTCCTCCCGAAATCGCCCCTCCTTGACCTCTTGAGCAAGATTACGGTTTGTTGCAGCAATTACCCGCACATCCACATTAATGGGCCTTGGACTTCCAAGCCGCTCGAATTGGGATTCCTGAAGCACCCTGAGCAGCTTCGACTGCAGCGCCAGCGGCAGCTCACCAATTTCATCGAGAAATATCGTCGAGCCATTGGCGGACTCAAATCGACCAATCTGCGTAGACATGGCTCCTGTGTAGGCACCTTTTTCACGGCCAAAAAGTTCAGCTTCGATCAATGTCGCCGGCAATGCTGCACAATTCAACTTGATCATGGCGCGGGCCTTGCGGCCGCTCAGATTATGTATGGCGCGGGCCATCAGCTCCTTACCGGTTCCGGTCTCCCCCAGAAGAAGTACTGTAGAGTCAGTATGCGCAACCTGTTCAACCTGCTGCAGTACCTTGCGGATAGCGGACGATTTGCCGATAATCTCCTCGTGTTTATACTCGATTTCTATCTGGTCGCGCAGATAGAGATTCTCGGCCTCCAGGCGCTCCTTCAATATTCTGATCTCGGCTAGCGCATTCTGTATCGTCTGATCGGCGCGTTTACGCTCCAAGGCGTTTCCGAATATTTCCAGGAAAAGGCGGAGCCTCTGGATAAGCAAATCGGGCCAGGATTTCTTTACCCTGCTGGATGCAAAGGAGAGAAGGCCGGTGACAGTGCCCCCCATATTCAGAGGGATAAACAAGAACGACTTGATCCCCCCCATATCGCTGCAGTATTTTTTTTCACGCCAGAAGTCATCCGTCAACTCCTCGATATCGGACACTCTGAATACTTCTCCCCGTTGGCACATACTGGTCCAGACCGGAACCTCATCATCCACGATGAGGGGCGGCTGCTTGATTCCGGGGAGGGAATAGGAATGGGTCCGATGCAGGTGCCCGTCGTCGGATGAAAATTGCCAGAGTGTACTCCGGTCAAAGCCCAGGAATTCTACAATTTTTTGAAGCCCCTGCACGATTTTCCTGTCCACTTCACTGACGGGAATGTTGATGAATGCGGCTGACAAGTCGGAGAGGAGTGCTTCGAACTTCAGCAGTTCATCTTGGGCCGCATCCCTCAATTTTTGCCCGCTGATGTCCCTCACAAGGGCAAAAGCCCCCTGCACATTTTCACCCTCACACGTGAGCGGATAACAACTGATCAGCAAATAACTGGACTCAGGAGTATCGGCAGTCGAGGAGATGAAAACCTCCGTCTCCATCTCCTCTATAGCTTTATCCCCATCGATCACATTTCGAACAATGGGTTCCAGGGCCAATGCGACCCAGGAATTGACCTGCTGAAGCGTTTTGCCGGTATGCTGATCTACTGATTTTCTATTTATCGCCGCCATCTGATCATTGACGTGGATATATCGCAAACTGCTGTCAAATATGGATAGACCGATGGGAACTTCCTTAAATATACGGGCCAGATTGGTGGCTTCCGAAAGGAGTTTCGCCGGTAAGGTTCCCGAGTTTTTTGCTTTCAGCCCCATATTTCAGCTCCGATATTGTTGTATACAGTTGCCTCAAGCCCGAAGTCAGCTGGGCGTTGACCGTTGGCATCCTCAAGCTTTTCGAGGATATCCGGAGTTTCCGGATGGAAATTATCTATGCGAATGTAGGGGTAGTTCATGCGACGCCCGGGTTGAGGAGATATTGAAAGGCCGGAACGAGCCTGATCTGCTTGCCGTCAACGCTCAACTCACCTTCTTCTTCATACGTAACAATCTCACCACTCTTCAAATCTGTTTCATCAAGCGCCTTCACCAGTGCGCGCAATTCGCGGTTGCGAGTTCTGTCATCACCGAGATCGAGAACTACCTGAATCAGGTTTGTGATCTTTCCCTTACGGCTGCAGGCAAAGTCAACCTTGTGACCATTGGCAGTCTTGTAATAATGCAGCTCATTGCCCCTGCGCTTCAGTTCAAGATAGACCAGATTTTCCAGCAGATGTCCGCGATTCTCGCTAAAACTGAAGCCTGCGGCTCCGGCCATGCCGGTATCAATGGCATAGATTTTCTTCGGGCTCCTGATCTGTTCTTTGACCGAAAAGGCAAACAGATCGAGGGTGAACAGCAGATAAGCATCGCTGAAATAGCTCATATATTCCTTTACCGTCTTGTCTTTAAGCCCGACTAGCGGTGCAAGCTTGTTGAAGCTGTAAAGAGATGAAATATTCGATGCCAGGTAGAAAAACATATTTTCAAGTTCAACTGCCTTTTTGATGGCGAAGCGCGGTGCAATGTCCTGATAGAGAATGTTGCGGGCAGACATGACCAGGACTTCTTTTTGGGTAGCCGATAGCTTGATGGAAGTTGTTTCCGGAAATCCCCCCTGGCAGAGGTAACCAGCAAAAAGATTACGCAGACGGTTACGCTCTCGTGTGACCGCAACGGCATCAGCAAGTTCAACACCATTGGCACACGCATATTCAGCGAACGAAAACGGATAGAACTCAACCGGCAGCGCCCTGCCGGAGAGCAGGGTTATATATTCCGATGACAGCAGATGAGAGTTTGAACCGGTAACGATAAATTTTATCTGCTGTAGTTCGTATCTGGCTTTTACAAACACCTGCCACTCAGTAAAAAAGTGTACTTCATCAAGAAAGCAATAGACGGTGCCCTGCGGAGCAACAAGCTTGAGATAATCTTCGTATGCGCGTTCCAGATAGGAGACGTCGTTCCGATAGCGCCTGAACTGAGGGTTTTCCAGATTCAGAAAGAGGATGTTGCGGGGCGGAACACCCTTGTCCCGGATCAGATGATTAATCACCTGGCGCACCAGTGTGCTCTTGCCGGCTGGAGCCTTTGGTATGCCCTTTCTTTTATTTCCATTGATAAACAAATAGATTGGAGGCTGATTTATATAACCGTTGCCGACTGTATCTATGAATTGGATGTCTTTCTTTCGGAGCTCTTCTGCTATGTCAGCAGTTACCTGATCAAGTATCACTACATGGCCTTGCATGTTCGTCAGCATTCTTGCCAGAAAAAATGCCACGTTGGCACCCATCACGCCACCCTTGAGCACCATTACTTCGAGCTCAGTGGTTGCTTCAGTTGCCTGGATAAACAACATCTGCTGACCCTGCACATTTTGGGTCAACTTCAGTGCAAATCCCGTTTGATACATGAATGCATTTATGGCTGCCTTCACAATGTGTTTTTCTTGGTTTGCTATTGGCATTGGTTCACACCACCCATATGTTCATTTTTTGTGAACATATTATTTTTGTGAACAAACTGCAACTAACATATTGTTTTTACTAAGGCAAAAGCACATAAACACCCAACAGGTCCATCGGCAGAACCGGATGTACTACCTGGAAGCGCTTGCCGTCCATGAGTGAACTGAATCGTTCGTGGGCCTCCACAAGCTTTTGTGACTGTTGTTCAGCAACGCCATCGAACTCAGTCGTAAAGCTTTGCAGAAGCTTCAGTTCATTATCAAGGTAGCTCAACCTGGCTGGTGTTGGCAGATCCGAACTCGCCCGGGCTGATGACAACAGATCACGAGCCTGATCATGGTTGAGATATTCCTTCTGCTGAGGAGTGCCCTTTCACCCCCAAAGGATCATTTCTTCAGCGACTACCTGTTGATGCCCTTTCCGGTCCTCAATGACGTTGCAGCAGCGGAAAAGTAAAAGCGTAGTTTTGATTGAAACCTGCCCAGTACGGATTACAGGGGTACGGGCTGCACGCTTGTCAACACGGCTGACCGTGTTTGCCATGACCAGCTGACAAAGCTGCTCCACAAAGCGGTGGTTGCACCCCATATGGTGGTAACCTGAAGGCGCGGGCGAGTTGCAGCTGGTGCTGACCATATCTCCGTCTGGCAGAATACCACGCAACTGATCCGGCATGTTGGCGGTGACAATCCGGTAACCCTTGGCCTCCTGCATCACCTGGACACCGAAGAGGTTATTCCCCGCGACTTCTGGCTTGAGTTCTGGGAGCGGGAAACCATCATCAATTTTGCTATAGATAACCCTCTTGAGGGCTAACCTTCATGATGCTGGACCAGGACATTGTTGCTGTCAGCCCATCCAGCACTTGGCGCGTTCTTTCAAAAGCAGGTTTGCTTCAGAAGTGGAAACAGAAACCATCTCTCAAAGTAACCGGTTTCGTTCAGCCACTGCTGCCTCACGAGCACTGGCATGTTGATGTGGATAGTAGAAAAGTACATCGAACACTACAACACCGTGAGGCTGCACAGCGCCATTGGCTACGTGACACCAGCCGACAAGCTGAACGGCTGAGACCAAGAGATCTTCAAAGAGCGAGACAGAAAGCTTGAAGAAGCCAGAGAACTGAGAAAACAAAAACGACAACGAGCCTTTCCTGAAATCAAACGTTCAGGGGAAGCTGACTTACCCTTAGATCAAGCGGCCTGAAAGTCCAATTCCGACTGAGGCGGTACAGTTTTTCTTGACGTAGACACGCCCTATTACTGCATTGATAAAGACAAAAACAATGAAAGTGCTCGGACTCCTTTAAGTCCACAGGCAATAAAAGTGCTGAGATGCCGGGAAAAAGCAAAATTGGAGAGTATACCCTGGGTATTCTACAATGTGAGCACCCTTAGCCCCTACGACAATGTTGACAAGACATTCCTGAAAATCATGACGAAGGCAAAAAGACCTGACATTCTCTGACACGATATGACACATGACACAAAAGGGGTTAAGCAAAATTGCCTAACCCCTTGTTTTATGGTGGGCGGTATGCGATTCGAACGCACGACCCCAGGCTTCGGAGGCCTGTACTCTATCCAGCTGAGCTAACCGCCCGTGAAGCAATCTGCAAAAAAAATCTTAAGTTTAGAAGCATTACACTATTTGCCCCTTCAACTCAAGTCAAAAATCTGTCTTTTTACTGTCTGCTCTGATATGATGCCGGGCAAGGGGAAATGCCATGAAGCGAACGGTGTTGCTGATACTCTGTATGGTTCTGATGCCGTTGGCGGCCTCGGCTGCCAACTTCGCCTTCATAAATGTACGTGACGGGATATATGCGGCGATTGCCGAACCGGGGAGCAAGGCCGCCAGCAATTCGCTGGTAATTGTCACCAGTTATGAGGTTATTGTAGCCGGCGCTCACTTTGTGCCGGAAACGATCAAAGAACTGCTGGATTTTGTCAAAACGGTCACGCCGATTCCTGTGCGCCACATCATCCTGACCCACCATCATCGCGGTTTCAACCACATTGATTTTGATCTGCCCGCACATGTTGAAATCATAGCTTCCGGGCGAACGTGGCAGGCATTAAAAAGCGAATTCCGCCAGATAAAAAACCAGGTCACTTTTTTTGACCGCAACTTGACCATGAAACGCGGTTCCACGCTTCTGGTTTTAAATGCTACGGAACGCTCCCACAGCGAAGGGGACGTCTTTGTGTACCTTCCCGAGGAAGGGGTTCTTTTTACCTCCGATCTTGTGTATCATGATGTGGCCGGGTATATGGGAGACGCCACCTTCCGTGACTGGATCGGTACGCTGGAAATGCTCGCCGGTATAGATGCCCGCACCGTAGTTCCCGGCTTAGGTAATGTCACGACAACGGAAGGTATACTGCAGTTCATCAAGTTCTTCCGCGGCTTCACAACGGAAATACTTCGACTGGTCGGCAAAGGTCTTGAGGTTGAGGCGGCAAAACGACAATTTTCTCTGCCGCAGTATGAGAATATGCCCGGATTTCGGGCTTTTTTCGATGGAAATTTCCGCCGTGCATTTTATGAACTGAAGGCAGTCAAGTAATGCCTCCCGGAATGAGAGTCATCGGATTGACCGGCGGAATAGCCACCGGCAAAAGTACTGTTGCCCTGTTTTTTAAAGAGAAAGGCATACCGGTAATCGATGCTGACCAGCTTGCCCGCGATGCTGTGCTGCCGGGGACTCCCGCACTGGAGCAGATAATTTCACAATTCGGACGTGGGGTCCTGACGCATGATGGCCAGCTTGATCGTAAACGCATGGGAGCGCTGATCTTTCCGGATCACGGGAAACGCCGCCGGCTTGAAGCCATCCTTCACCCTGAAATACAGAAACTGGCTGAAGAGCGCATCGCTCAGGCGGCTGAAGCCGGACATCGGCAACTGATCTACATGGCTCCGCTTCTCATTGAAGCGGGAGCCGCCGGTCGGGTAGATACTGTCTGGGTTGTGACCGTTCGTCCCGAGGTCCAGCTGGAGCGGCTCATGCGGCGAGAAGGTATTACCAGCGAACAGGCAGGGCGTATGATCGCCAGCCAGATGCCGCTCTTTGAAAAAGAACGCTTCGGCAGTGTGGTCATCGACAACAGCGGCACCAAAGACGAGACAAGATCAGTGTTGGAAGCGGTCTTTGAAAAAGAAATCGGGAGCAGCAATGACTAAAGCCTCACATATATTACGGCAGGGAAAACGCCGGGCCAAACCAAATGAAAAAGTACCCGCTCACGTAGCGGAACTCCGGACAGTTCTCAACATATCTACTGTAATAATTCCTGCTGAAAAACAGGTCTCGCCTCTCAACTGCTTTGCCGCCGTACCTCGCGGTGCGGAAGAGCTCGCCGCTGCGGAACTTCAATCTCTCGGGATACATGATGCTCAGCCGGGAAGGGGGGGGGTGGCATTTTGTACCGACCGGTCCGGACTGTACCGCGCCAATTTCTGGCTGCGGACTGCCAGTCGTGTGATGGTTCAGTTGGCGCTGTTTCCCTGTGCGAATCCGTCAGAACTGTATGCCGGAGTACATGCGATAGCCTGGCAGGAGCTGATTACTCCAGACATGACCCTTGCGGTTGATTGTTCACTGCGAGATTCGACCTTGACCCATTCCGGTTTTGTTGCCCTCAAAACCAAGGACGCCGTTGTTGACCGGATTCGCGAGTCATGCGGCAGTCGCCCGAATGTCGACACAACCTCACCGGATGTACGTATAAACGTTCATCTTCATAAGAATGTTTGCACGATCAGCCTGGATAGTTCCGGCGACTCACTTGACCGTCGCGGCTATCGACTGGAGAGGAACGAAGCGCCACTGCGGGAGACACTGGCCGCAGCGGTTGTCGCCCTGACCGGATGGGACGGTTCCATCCCTCTCGCAGACCCGATGTGCGGTTCAGGCACCATTCCGGTTGAGGCGGCGCTTCTGGCGGCACATATCCCTCCCGGCCTGCAGCGCTCGTTCGGGTTTCAGCGCTGGCTTGATTTCGACAACGGGCTCTGGGACAGAATATGTACAGAAGCTGAAGCGGGCATCCGCAGATTGCCGGCCGGCTTGATAACCGGGTATGACCTTGACAGCCGGGCACTGCTGCTGGCCGGGAGGAACAGTGCAAAGGCCGGACTGGATGGGCAGATCCATTTTTTTCACGCCGCGCTGCAGGATTTCAAACCGGAGGGTGACAAAGGGATAGTGGTACTCAATCCTCCCTACGGCAAGCGGTTGGGTGAAGATGATGATCTGCGGGAGCTGTACTGTCAGATTGGTGATGTCATGAAGAAACAGTGTCGCGGCTGGACCGGATATGTGTTGACCGGAAATCTTGAGCTGGCAAAATATATCGGCCTCAAGGCCTCAAGACGTTACGTTCTGTATAACGGGGCGATTGAGTGTCGTCTGCTGAAGTACGATTTATACTAAAAAGGAATTACCTGCATGACGATTCGATGGTATCCGGGACATATGGGGAAGGCGCAGGAAAAGATGGCCGAGGCGATCCGCAAGATCGATGTGATTATCGAGGTCCTTGATGCCCGGCTCCCTTCATCCAGTTCCAATCACCAACTTGAGGAGATGCGCCGTAATAAGCCCTGCATCAAAGTTTTAAACAAACATGATCTGGCCGATCCTGCGGTAACCAGGGCATGGGTACGCCATTTTGAACGTGATACCGGAGTGTGCGCCATGCCGGTGTCTGCTCGAGTGCACGCCGACGCAAAGCAACTGATCAAACTCTGTCAGAAAACAGTACCGCATCGCGGACGACCGGGATGGCCGCTGCGTGTCATGGTGTTCGGCATTCCGAACACCGGAAAATCGACCCTGATCAACACCCTGGCAGGAAGATGTATGGCCAGAGTCGGCGACAAACCGGCGGTCACCACCTGCGGACAGCAGATAGACCTAAGGAATGGCATCGTTCTGTCTGACACACCCGGTATCCTCTGGCCGAATATGGACGACCAGGATGTGGCATATCGCCTTGCGGCCAGCGGTGCGATCGGGGCAAGCGCCCTTGACTATACCTGTGTCGGGCTTTATGCAGCAGAGTATATGATGGGAAGGTATCCGGAACTGCTGAAGGCGCGATATAAACTGACTGAACTCCCGGAAACGCCGTCCGGTCTGCTCGAATTGATAGGACGACGCCTCGGATGCCTGATGACTGGCGGAGAAATTGATGTTCACCGGGCTGCTGAGGCCTTTTTACGGGAGTTGCGAGCGGGCAAAATCGGAAGGATCAGCCTTGAAGAACCGGTACAAACCGGGGAAATCGCGGCGTCATACGATATTTTCACCGCCGAGGGAAGTCCTGATTAACGTTTGAACTTATGGCAGAACAGACAACGATTTTTTGCGGGATGATTCGGGGGAAACGGTACCCCTTTTTCCTTGTGACACGGTTCACAATAAACTTCGGCGCCTTTTTTATCCGGCTTGAAGAAAGCCCGTTTAAAAATCGAAGCATCGGGACCGGGGGCATTCTTGAATGCCGCATCGTATGAAATTTTATGCATCGGGTTATTCGGCACCAATGTCGTTTTCTCATTTCCGGATATTCCGACAAAGATCCCCAGCACCACAACTATAACGGCTATAAACATCCAATCCCGTTTATCGATTTTCATCCCGATTCCTTTAGTAATAATCCTGTTCATAAGGGTAAGCGTATCAGTCGGATTTTATGAGTGAAAAATAGATGATCACTCCGCCAACCAGAAGACCACCGCCAATAAATGGAAACATTGATGACATGGAGAGGTCGTCTCCCGGAGCCGGCATGGCGTAGCGGATGATTACCGCGACACAGAACAGTGAAAAAAGGCTGAGAAGCACGGTTTTTGAGCGTTTAAGAACTCCGAAAAAGAAGATGGCGATAATCAGAATGAGTACCAAAGGGTTTGAAAAAACCTGTTTCACGCTCAGGTGCTCTAACGTTTCGATCAGGTTGGCAGTTTCAAACGGGCGCAACGTTTCGGTGGTTTTTTCGATTAACAGCTGTTTGTCCATGGGATACCCCTGGCCCTGATAAACCTGATACGTTCAATAAAAGCGGAAATAACTTCAACTGGCGTACTAATAACCGCCTTATTTTGCCCCAAATAGTAAAAGAGATTGCCTGCTTAGGCAAGAAATAAATGAGCCCGCCTTAAACGGACAAGTCGTCAGCTGATAAAATCAATAACTTTATCAAGAAACCCCTTTTTCAAAGGATGTACGTCCTCGCCGCTGATCCTGGCAAATTCTTCCAGCAGCTCTTTCTGCTTTTTGTTGAGATTGGTGGGCGTTTCGATCCGGATAACAACCAACTGGTCGCCACGACCATACCCCTGCAGTGAATGGATCCCCTTCCCTTTCAGGCGATAGATTTTCCCTGACTGGGTTCCATCCGGTATTTTCATGGCAACTTTACCGTCAAGGGTAGGTACTTCGAGCTCACAGCCGAGCGCGGCCTGAATGAAACTGATCGGAATTTCACAAATGACGTTATTGTCCTCGCGCTGAAAAATCGCATGATCCCTGACATTGATCGCGACATACAGATCGCCGTTGGGGCCGCCTTTGCCCTGCCCCCCTTCACCGGTAACCTTGAGCCGCGAACCGGTTTCCACTCCACCTGGAATCTTGACGGAGAGCGTTTTGGTATCTTTTGTACTCCCCTTGCCACGACAGTCGGGGCAGGGGTTTTCAACCACCTTGCCTTCCCCGTTGCACTGACCGCACGTTTTACTGACGCTGAAAAAACCCTGCTGATAGCGGACCTGACCGGCACCACGACAGGTAGGGCAGACTTTCGGATCAGTGCCCGGCTTTGAACCGGAACCATTACAGGATGCGCACCGTTTTGCAAAAGGGATTTCTATTTTGTTCTCTACTCCGAAGGCCGCCTCCTCGAAGCTGATCTCCATGTTGTAGAGCAGATCGTCTCCTCGCCTCCCCTGAGAGCGGCCTCGCCCGGCACCACCACCGAAGATGTCGCCGAATACATCTCCAAAAATATCGCCAAACGGAGTTCCTGCGCCAAAACCTCCGAAACCTCCTGAAAAACCACCCGCGCCGGAAACACCGGCATGACCATATTGGTCATACTGGGCACGTTTCTGGGGATCGGAAAGGATCTCATACGCCTCGGTTGCTTCTTTGAAACGATCTTCAGCAGCCTTATCATCAGGGTTCTTGTCGGGGTGGTGCTGGATCGCCACCTTGCGGAAAGCCTTTTTAATCTCAGTTTCCGAGGCGTTACGATGAACTTCAAGCACCTCGTAATAATCTCGTTTATCGCCGTTTGCCACAATACATTCCTTTATATCTTGAAATACGTGTAGGGGCGGGTTTTCAATCCCGCCCCTACACGTCTACTCTGCAATCGATGCCGGACTACTTCTTTTCGGTCTTAACCTCTTCAAAATCGGCATCAACGACCTTATCGTCTTTCGGCTTGGCGGCTCCGGCCTGTTCTGCTCCGGCGGCAGTTTCTCCCTCTGCTCCATCTTTCTTGGCATACATCGCCTCGGCAAGCTTGTGAGACGCCTGAGCAAGTTCTTCGGTGGCCTTTTTAATGGCTTCGGCGTCTTCGCCTTCCATCAGTTTTTTCAGTTCGGTCAGTTTATTTTCAATGTCTCCTTTTTCGACCGCATCAATTTTATCGCCATGCTCTTTCAGTGACTTTTCAGTGCTGTAAACCATGCTGTCCGCATGGTTGCGGGCTTCGATCGCTTCACGTTTTTTCTTGTCCTCGTCGGCATGAAGTTCGGCGTCACGCACCATCTTGTCGATCTCCTCTTTGGAAAGACCCGAAGATGCAGTGATGCTGATTGACTGTTCCTTGCCGGTACCGAGGTCCTTTGCAGAGACATGCACAATACCGTTGGCATCGATGTCGAAGGTGACTTCTATCTGCGGCAGACCGCGGGGAGCAGAAGGTATGCCGGAAAGTTCAAAGTTTCCAAGCGTTTTATTGTCGCGGGCCATTTCGCGCTCACCCTGCAGCACGTGAATTGAAACAGCCGGCTGATTATCGGCGGCCGTTGAAAAGACCTGACTCTTGCGGCAGGGAATAGTGGTATTTTTTTCAATCAACTTGGTCATGACGCTGCCGAGCGTCTCGATACCAAGAGAAAGCGGCGTAACGTCCAGCAGCAGCACGTCCTTGACGTCACCTCTCAGAACGCCCCCCTGGATGCCGGCGCCGATGGCCACTACTTCATCCGGGTTAACGCTCTTGTTCGGCACTTTGCCGAAAATTTCTTCCACCTTCTTCTGAACAGCAGGCATACGGGTCATACCGCCCACCAGGATGACTTCATCTATCTGGCTGGCGGTCAGTCCGGAATCTTTCAGGGCGGTACGGCAGGGACCCTCAAGCTTTGCTATCAGTTCGGCGCAGACAGACTCCAGCTTGGCACGCGAAAGCTTCAGGGTCAGATGTTTCGGTCCGGAGGCATCAGCAGTGATAAACGGGAGGTTTATGTCGGTTTCAACCGAGGTGGAAAGTTCACACTTGGCCTTTTCAGCAGCCTCTTTAAGGCGTTGAAGAGCCATCTTGTCGCCGCGCAGGTCAATGCCCTGGTCTTTTTTGAACTCATCGGCGATCCAGTCGATAATCAGCTGGTCGAAGTCTTCTCCCCCCAGGAATGTATCGCCGTTGGTCGATTTAACTTCGAATACCCCGTCACCAAGCTCCAGAATGGAAACGTCGAATGTTCCGCCGCCAAGGTCGAATACGGCAATTTTCTCATCCTTTTTCTTGTCCAGACCGTATGCCAGAGCAGCAGCGGTCGGCTCGTTAATGATACGCAATACGTTCAGACCGGCGATCTTGCCGGCATCCTTGGTTGCCTGGCGCTGGGAGTCGTCGAAGTAGGCCGGCACGGTGATAACCGCATCGGTGACGGTGGTACCCAGATAGTCCTCGGCGGTCTTTTTCATTTTCTGCAGAATCATGGCCGAAATTTCCGCCGGTGAGTAGCGCTTGTCGCGCACTTCCACCCAGGCATCGCCATTGTCGGCTTTGATAATTTTAAACGGCGAGATAGCGATATCTTTTCTGACCGCCTCCGAATCAAACTTGCGCCCTATCAGACGCTTGATGGCGTAGAGGGTATTCTCCGGATTCGTGACCGCCTGACGCTTGGCCTGCTGACCGACAAGGCGCTCGCCGCTGTCGGAAATGGCTACCATCGAAGGTGTGGTGCGCCCCCCTTCGGAGTTGGCTATAACAATCGGTTCACCACCCTCCATAATTGAAACACAAGAGTTGGTTGTTCCGAGATCGATTCCGATTACTTTACTCATGACGTGTAGTCCTCCTTTTTAGATGCTCTGTCTGCAAGATATTCATCGAGATTATAAAAAACAAGGTCTGTGGGAAATTATTTTACCTGCGTCGCAACGGTCACCATCGCGGGCCGAAGCAGGCGCTCTTTCAGCATGTACCCTTTCTGGTACTCTTCAACAACCGTATTCGGTTCGTACTGGTCGGTCGGAACCTGGGCCATTGCCTGGTGATAGGCCGAATCAAAGGGGGTTCCCACGGCTTCAATCGGAGTGACGTTAAATTTCTTGAGCGCCGCCAGCAGCATGGCATGCGTCATACGAATACCCTCAACAACAGCTCCCTGACCATCCTCGGGTGCATGTGCAAGAGCCCGCTCCAGACTATCGATGGCCGGCAGTATCTCTTCAAGAAGCGATTTATTGCCGTAGTTCAGTAACTCTTCTTTTTCGCGCCCTACCCGTTTGCGATAGTTTTCCAGATCAGCCCGCTCTCGCAGAAAGCGATCCCAGTTTTCACGGGCCTCCTTTTCCTTGGCTGCTAACTGTTCTTCAAGCGACAATTCGGTTTCCTGAATTTGAGAATCAGAAATAATCTCCTCTTCGGCAACAGTTTCAGGTTTTGATATATCTGCAATATCCTTTGGTTCCATGCTGTGGTGTCCTTTTGCTGGTTTCATATGGTGGTGTCCTTTTGCTGAGTTTATGATTGTAATCAGACTTCACTTAACAATTTGCTAACTATCCGGGCGGTGTAATCCACTATCGGAATCACGCTTGAATATCCCATACGGGTCGGTCCGATCACCCCCAACATTCCGACCGTGTTGCTGCTGGTTACAAAACGGGAGGTAATCAGACTGATGCCGGCTGACTTGCTGAGCGAAGTTTCCGACCCGATATAGATCTGCACACCATCCGCCGTCATGCAGCGTGACAGAAGTTGCACGAGCAGCCCCTTCTGTTCGAATGCCTGATAGACTTCCTTCATCCTGCCTGCATCACTGAATTCAGGCTGATCAAGAATGCGGGCCTGCCCCTCGACAAAAATTTCATCCCCTTCGACCCTCACCGCCTGCTCGCTGATCTTCAGAGCACGAGACAGGAGCTGATCATACTGCGCCTTCTCGGATGCCATCTCCGCCAGAATCTGCTCGCGAACCCGGGTGATCGTCAAACCCTGCATCTTGTCATTCAGATAGTTGCTCATCCTGATAAGTTCTTCGGAAGCGTAGTCGTCATCAGTCTCAATCAAACGGTTCTGAATCGCCCCTTTACTGGAGACCAGGATGGCCAAAATTTTACGCTGACCGATACGGATAAACTCGATATGGCGAAATACATCCGCGGTAAAACTGGGGGCAACCACAATGCCCATATAGTTCGAGAGTTGCGACAGCGTCCGGCTGGTCTCTTTCAGAATTCCGGACAGGCCGATACCGGCCTGACGGCAGCGACTGATTATCTGACGCTTTTCATCCCGGCTGACCTGACGCAGGGCAACCAGAGAATCGACATAGATACGGTAGGCTTTTTCTGTAGGGACCCGGCCGGCCGAGGTATGGGGCGATGTCAGAAACCCCATCTCTTCGAGATGTGCCATGACATTGCGCACGGTCGCAGGTGAAAGCGTCAGGGCGTGACGACGTGCGATTGCACTGCTCCCCACAGGTTCAGCGGTGTCGATATAATCTTCGATAATTGCTTCAAGTATCTGTCTGCTGCGGGGAGAAAGCTCCAAATCCATGTCACGACCCCAAAAAAAAGCACTCGTAACAGATGAGTGCTAGCAGTCTGAAGGTAATAAGCGACCCTCTTTTTGTCAAGGAGATTTCAGGAGATTCGAGTTGTTCACACCATATCCCCGATAAAAACTACCTGACCGCCAATTGATGTATTCTTGAGAGCATTGCACAGTTTTTCGTCGGCAGTAACCATGCGACCATTACAGGCAACCGCCAAGGCAAGGTAGACGCTGTCGTAACAACTCCGTCGCAAGGTAACGGCGATCCGGGAAGCTTCATCAATAAGTGAATATGTTGGGACGATTGTAACATTCATCCGTTTCAGATCACCCAAAAGAGCCGGAATAACATCAGATTCAAGTTCCTGATGCAGCCATTTTTTCCACAGGACGTTGCCGCATTCAGGAAAGATAAGATCCGGCGCTGCCAATTCGTGACCGGCATCAAGCAGCCTGATGGCATTGATGGAATGTGATTCCGGCAGAAACCACTTGATGGCAACACTGGCATCTATTATTAGTGTACTCATCGTTCCCGATCCTCACGCAGCAATTCGGCACTGTTACTGAACGTGCGTCCGGCAAAATAGCCCTGCCAGCGGTCGGCTATTGCCAGAGGCGATCCGTCGGGGCGATTGGCATATTCCTCCAGAATCAGCTTCACTTCCCCTTGCAACGAACGATTATGATCTTTAGCCCGTTCTTTCAAGCTTTGAATGGTTTCAATGTCAAGATTTCTGATTAATAGCTGCGGCATAATGTGCCCCCTTTGATACTATGATAGCATTATGATAGCGTACTATCGAAATCGGGACAACAGAAAATTTCACATATACCGTAGCGGTTCGCGGAAAGGATTTACGATTTATCTGGAGTAGGTTGTAATCAGATGGGGCACGATGTATCTACGAAGCGGCATTGCCGCTGCCGGCTGTCGGTTCCACAGACTTACCTGGAGCGGGAGCGATCAGCAGGGTGTCACGGAGGGTCGTTTACGATTACAATTTACTGCGGTCGTGGCCCGCGTGTTACCTGCACAAAATCGGCCGGCCTGATCCACCGGGCAATGGCCGTTTGTATCTGTTGAGCATTGATCCGGCTATATATGAACGCAGCGTCTTCCGACTCATTAAGCGGCAATCCCAAAACGGCATATTCCAGCAGTTCGCCGGCAATACCCTCAAAACTCGTCCGACGTAATTCGGGGGTAATTCGGGGGGTAATTCGGGGGACAGGTAATTCGGGGTAGAGTAGGGAACAGGTTTCACCCTGCCCCCCCTCATCAAACCGTGCGTGCGGTTTTCCCGCACACGGCTTTCCGATGTTCTTCGCTGTAAGGCATGCATAACGATTGCTGAATCCGGTCATTTTGAATGGGGTGAGGTGCCCGACCGGCTACCAACTCACTTTACTTGGCATTACAGCAGAGCTTCCTCTGTAGCGTCCTGGTGATATTGTGGAGTGGATAGCCTCACGGCAATCTCCATCACTCTCCGCTCTTTGGTTGCATGAACAAAGCAGGGTTCCTTCCCTCGGGCAGGGTTATGTTGTCCATTGCCCTCAAGCGGTACTATGAACCCCTCCGACTCCCGTTACAGCCCAACGCGATTTCGTTTCCTTATACGCGCCGGTTGATGTTCCTTAGGCATCACCGTAACGGGTCTCCAGCACTGGGTTGAATATCTTCCACAACATGCCATCCCTGCTACCCCGGAAGATTACACAGACCGGTTCCGTTATCAGAGTCTGTGACGTCGGCCTTCCCCGAACGTCCACCGGGTCGGCATCTCCAAATGAGTTTAACGAGGCTACGTACAGGTTCACTTGCGTTACGGCCTGCTGCTTTGCCAATTGGGAACTTACGACCCTCTGTTGCCAGAACGCCGCTCCCTTGAACTACCGGGGCGAATCGGACAATTCCCCGAACGGGACTTTAACCCGTTAGATATTCAACTGTTACTGCGTACGGACG
>JANNLB010000135.1:0-5035 GCA_031396605.1 Geobacter sp.
ATCATGTTCATCATCATCTCGGCCAGCGCCTTCAGCTGGTATCTGACCAGCCAGGGGATCCCGCAGGATGTTGCCGAGTGGATCATCTCCGTGGCGCCCGAGCCCTGGATGTTCCTGGTGGCGGTCAACGTCCTGCTCCTGATCGTGGGGTGCTTCATGGAGCCGAACTCGGCCATCCTGGTACTGGCGCCGCTCTTCTACCCGATCGTGATGAAGTTGAACATCAACCCGATCCATTTCGGCATCATCATGATCTACAACCTGGAGCTTGGCATGCTGACGCCACCGCTCGGGCTGAATCTGTTTGTCGCCTCGGGGATGACCGGATTCCCTCTCAGCAGGATAGTAAAGTCCTGTATTCCCTTCATCATCGCCATGTTCATCCTGTTGATCGTCTACACCTATATCCCGATCTTCTCCACCTGGCTCCCCGATCTGCTGTCAGCCGTTCCAACAACAACACCATAGGAGGTGACCTATCACTGAACTGTCATGTTGTTTCACCCGGTTCCAATTAATTCACCAGGCAGTACAAAAACCCACAGGAGGCATTAAATGAAGAATTGTGAAAAGAATATGTTGTTTGTTCTGATGCTGGCGGTTGTCACGCTGGTTGCGGCGCCGGCTTTCGCCGCCAAGTATAACTTCAAGCTGGCCCATGTCATCACCGCCGGCACCCCGATCGACGTCGGCGCCAAAAAATTTGCCGAACTGATTAGCCAACGCACCAACGGCCAGGTCGAGATCAAGGTATTCCCTGCCGGCCAGCTGGGTGGCGAACGCGCAATCATCGAAGGTGTACAGCTGGGCACAATCGAGATGTCCTTCACCACCACCGGCGCCATCGCCGGCTTCGCCCCCGAATTCCAGGTACTCGACCTGCCGTTCCTCTTCCCGACTTACGAAGCAGCCTACACCTATCTTGACGGTGAACAGGGCAAGAAACTGCTGGCGCTCCTCGACAGAAAAGGGATTCATGGAGTTGTATACCTGGAAAACGGCTGGAGAAACTTTACGAGCAGCAAGAAAGAGATCAAGCTGCCTGGCGACCTCAAAGGGCAGAAGATCCGCGTCATGGAGAGCCCGATGTACATGGGCCTGATCTCCACCCTGGGCGGCAGCCCGACTCCGATGGCCTATCCGGAACTTCCCAACGCACTGCTGCAGAAGGTCATCGACGGCCAGGAAAACCCCTCGGTCAACATCTACTCCGCCAAGATGTATGAATCACAGCCCTGGATGACCCAGGACCAGCACACCTACAACGTCATGATCATGAAGGTTAACAAGAAGGTCTGGAATTCCCTACCCGCGGACATCAAGAAAATAATGGAAGATACCGCCACCGAAGTCAGCACCTTTCAGCGCAAGCTGAACCGTGAATGCGACGACGACTTCATCGCCAAGCTGAAGTCCAAGGGCATGAAAGTGCATGTTCTGACCGCTGCCGAGCGAGGCGCTTTTGAAAAGGCTCTCCTGCCGATGTATGACAAGGGCCGCTCCGTGGCCGGAGCAGCCTGGGTTGATGATGCGATAAAATTCAGAAAAGACTGGGATGCAGGCAAGTACAAGAGTCAGGAGCAGAAGTACGTTGCCGATTTCAAGAAGATTACGGTACCGGTCAAGGAGACCATGGCCAACTTCAAATAGGATTCTGATACCAAACACCCAACCACCCCCAGCCCCTACTTTGTAAGGTGGGGAGCTTAAAGTCCCCCTCCTATTTTAGGAGGGGCCAGGGGTGGTAAGCCTTCAGTCTTCAGCCTTGATTCCCGATTAGTAGTCAACCATTTTGGTGGGATACAATGAATTTCATACCTATCAAACCCAAAAAAATGTCCGCCCAGATCGCCGAACAGATCCGCTCATCTATTCTGACCGCTACCTTCAGTCCGGGTGAAAAATTGCCGGCGGAGCGCGAACTGGCTGAACTCTTCGGGGTTTCGCGCCCTTCGGTCAGGGAGGCGCTGAATATTCTTGCCGCGTCAGGATTGGTGGAGTCGCATCAGGGTGGAGGAACCATCGTCAAATCCCTGGTGGAAATATCAACCGGCAGCCCGCTATCCGAGATGATAAAATCAGAACGGGAAAGAGCCCTGGATGTAATCGAGGTGCGAAAAAGCATGGAGGTGTCTACCGCATATTATGCTGCGGAAAGGGCCTTGCCGGAAGATATGAGAAAACTTGAAAAGATTGTTGCTGAAATGGGAGAAAACCTGGAAACAGAAAAACCTTCTCTTGAGCTGGATGCGCAATTTCATATCGCTGTTTCACAAGCTACCCATAACGTGGTCTGGCTCCATCTGATGCAGAGCATTTTTGACGCCATGAAACAGTTTCAGATGAGTGTCTGGAAGGCTGTATATCTCACTGTTGATGACCATCGTACCCTCTACTTTCAGCATCGTACTGTCCTGGATGCTATCCGCGACAGACAACCGGAACGGGCGCGGGCTGAAATGTTGGTCCATCTCGATTTTGCGGAGCAACGCAGCAGTATCTATGTAAGGCAAAACAAGGATAATTGACCCGGCCCCGTCTTACTGCGGCGGCAAGCGGGCATCTGAAAAAACGGGGAGCAATGGAAAACTTCGTTCTCATAGCCGTCTTCGTATCGTTGGGGATCCTGTTCCGGAAGCTGAAGGCCTTTCCGCCTGAAACGGTTCATGTGCTCAACATGTTTGCCCTGTATGTTTCGCTGCCGGCTGTGATTCTGCTGAAGGCCCCGCAGATAGAATTTTCACGTGAAGCGATGCTGCCGATTGCGATTGCCTGGGGAGCCCTGCTCTTTTCAATTGTTTTGATTCTTGCTGCCGCCCATCTGCTGAAATGGCCGCGCTTCGCCACCGGTGTGCTGTTGCTGGTTGTTCCGCTCGGCAATACGTCGTTCCTCGGAGTGCCGATAATTACGGCTTTCTTCGGAGAAGCCGGGCTGCGGCACCTGATTGTGTATGACCAGTTTGGCACCATATTGATCTTTGCAACCTACGGATCACTGATTCTGGCGCTGTACGGCAGTGAAGGCTCCGCCAACCTGCGGAATGTTGCCAGGCGGGTGTTCCTATTTCCGCCATCCCTCGCTCTGGCGGCCGGTATCGCTCTGCTCCCGTGGGGCGCCTATTCTCCACTGGTCGAGCGGCTGCTGCAAAATGTCGCTACGACTATGACTCCACTGGTTATGACCGCCATCGGTTTCCAGCTGAAATTACAGCTGAGACCGACCTTGCATACCCCGCTCTGTTTCGGACTGCTGCTAAAGCTGATTCTGGCGCCTGCGGCAGCCTTACTGATCTGTCGACTGTTCGGAATACACGGTCTGGCTGCTGATGTATCCATCCTGGAGGCCGGCATGCCGCCCATGGTAACTGCCGGTGCCCTGGCAGTCATAGCAGGAATGAACGTTGAGCTGTCCGCTGCCCTGATCGGTCTCGGGCTGTTGCTGTCATTCGGCACGCTGCCTCTGTTTTACTGGTTGCTGTAATTTCTTTGAAAGGGGATCAATCAATGAACCCATCATTCATACAAGAGCTTCAGGCCATCGTCGGAGCCCATTACACACTTTCTGATCGTGAGTCTCTGTCGGTCTACGGCTATGATTCAACTCCGGAGCTGGAGAGCGTTCCTGGCGTGGTTTTGCTTCCCGGCTCAAGCGATGAGATCGCCCGCATCATGCGCCTCTGCCACGGAGCCGGGGTGAGCGTCACCCCGCGCGGCTCCGGCACCAACCTGTCGGGCGGCTCCTTGTCTGCCGGTGGCGTCGTGGTTCAGACCAGCCGACTGAACCGGATCATCGAGGTGGACGAGGAGAACCTGACTGCTACGGTCGAGACCGGGGTCATCACCAGCGCCCTGCACCGCGAAGTCGAAGCACGTGGCCTGTTCTATCCACCCGATCCGGGCAGCATGAACATTTCCACCATGGGCGGCAACGTGGCCGAAAATTCAGGCGGCCTGCGTGGCCTGAAGTACGGGGTTACAGCCGACTATGTCATGGGACTTGAAACCGTTCTGGCCGACGGCGACCTGCTCCGTACCGGGGGCAAAGTCGTCAAGGACGTGGCCGGTTACAGCCTTAATCCGCTTCTGGTCTCATCGGAAGGGACCCTGGGGTTCTTTACGACAATCACCGTCAAGCTGATTCCCAAGCCGCAGGGTAAAATCACCATGCTGGCCCACTTTCCGGTGCTTCAGGATGCCGCCCTGGCGGTCTCGGCCATCATTGCCGCCAAGGTGATACCTGCCACCCTGGAGTTCCTGGACAAGGTAACCATCAAGTGCGTCGAGGACTACGCTCATGTCGGATTGCCGCTGGACGTGGACGCCGTGCTGCTGATCGAGGTGGATGGCCATCCCGTGGTGATTGCAGAGGAGGCGGCTGCGGTGGCGGAAATCTGCAAAAAACACCGATGTTCATTCTTTCAGACCGCACAGAACGCTGACGAAGCGCTCAAGTTGACCGAGGCGCGCCGTACGGCCCTCTCCGCTCTGGCGAGGCTCAAGCCGACCACCATCCTGGAGGACGCCACCGTGCCCCGCAGTTGCATCGCCGCCATGCTGAAGGTAATTCAGGATGCGGCAAAAAAATATAACGTTACCATAGGCACCTTCGGCCACGCCGGCGACGGTAACCTGCATCCGACCTGTCTGACCGACGAACGGGACAAAGACGAAATCAAACGGGCCCACGCCGCTTTCGAGGAAATCTTTGACGCCGCCATCGCCATGGGTGGTACTATTACCGGTGAGCATGGCGTCGGACTGGCGAAGAAGAAATACCTGCCCAAGCTGGTCGGCGAATCGGGGATTCGGGTCATGCGTGGTATTAAAAACGCCTTTGATCCGAAGGGTATACTGAACCCGGGAAAAATCTTCTGATATGGACTACGTCAAACTCATAAACTGCATGCGCTGCGGGATGTGTCTGTCCGCCTGTCCAACCTACAGGGAAACGTTCCTTGAGACCGCATCACCGCGAGGGAGGGTAGCTCTGATCCGCAAGCTGCAGGAAGGCGAACTGGACCAGTCGGAGCTCCTT
>JANNLB010000178.1:0-9420 GCA_031396605.1 Geobacter sp.
TCCAACGTGACGTCAAAACCGCTGCGGGACATGGCCGATGCCGCCGCCCGCATCGGCTACGGGGGGAGCAAAACCAGGATCCCGGTAACCTCAAACGATGAGATCGGCATGTTGGCATCGGTACTGAATGACATGTCGGAACGGATCGATGATCAGGTGCAGCGTCTTTCCGCAGATACACAGCGGTTGGATACCATCCTGCGCAGCATGGGTGAAGGGGTTATGGTGACAACTCCCGAAGGTGTTATAACACTTGTTAATCCTGCATTCCGTTCTCTCTTTTCGATTACCGGTGACGTGGAAGGGAAACAGTTGGTTGAAATATCACGCCACCCTGATCTGCTGGAGGCATTCAACGATCTTGGCAAACCGGACATACACGAGCTGGTGCGGGAAATTTCTATCCAACCTGACGATATGACCCTCCTGACGCATTGGGCTCCATTGAATGTTGACGGTTTCCGGCAGGGGATCGTCGCGGTTTTTCACGATATCAGCGACCTGAAGAAAGCTGAAAACATGCGCAGGGATTTTGTCGCCAACGTTTCCCATGAGCTCCGGACTCCGGTAACGGTTATCAAAGGGTACGCCGAAACTCTGCTGGATGGCGCTTTGGAATCTGACCCGGCCCGTGCGAAGCGTTTTGTGGAGATTATCTCCAGCCACTCGGAACGTCTGACCAACCTGATAAACGATATCCTGACGCTGTCGAGTCTTGAAACAAAAGATGCTCTCATCGAGCTCAACCCTCTTGATGTCTCCGGGACAATTGCCAAGGCCTGCATGCTGCTCCGGGAGCAGGCTGTGCAAAAGAATATCACCATACTCAATGAATCAGCGGAAGGAGCGCTGTCTCGCGTGATGGCCGATCAGGGGCGGCTCGAACAGGTCGTGGTCAACCTGTTGGAGAACGCCATCAAGTACACTTCGGATGGCGGCACGGTCCGTTTGTGTACGGAAGATTCGGGAGAGTTAGTCAGGGTATCGGTCGCTGACACCGGCATCGGCATCCCGTTCAAGGATCTGCCGCGGATTTTCGAGCGATTTTACCGGGTGGATGAAGCCAGAACCCGAGAACAGGGGGGGACCGGACTAGGGTTGGCCATTGTCAAACATATTGTACAGCTCCATGGTGGTACTGTTTCTGTAACAAGCGAGCCGGGCCAGGGATCGGTTTTCTCGTTCACGCTTAAAAAAGCGTGAGCAGAAGCAAAATTTTAACCAACCTTTTTCCTCACTGTAACATTGCTGTAACAATGATCTGCTATGATTCAGGCACAATTTGTAACAAACCAACCAGGAGGAAATACCCCATGTTCAAAAAGTCAATCCTGACCGCGCTGCTCGTGATAATCACCGCAGTAGCGGCGCACGCAGAAAAGGTAACGGTAGATACTAAAATAAAGAATTACACCCCTGCCGCCGGAGTGGCCGGCAACCTTGGCAGCATCGGCTCCGACAGCCTCAACAACCTGATGACCTACTGGGCTGAGGGGTTCAAGAAGAAATACCCAAACGTCAACATCCAGATCGAAGGCAAGGGTTCCAGCACAGCGCCTCCTGCTCTGATTGCCGGAACCGCACAGCTCGGCCCCATGTCCCGCGAGATGAAGGGTTCGGAGATCGAGGAGTTTGAAAAGAAATATGGCTACAAGCCGACCAGAATCGGCGTTGCGCTCGATTCTCTGGCTGTTTTCGTCAACAAGGACAACCCTGTCAAGAGCCTGTCTCTTGACAAGGTCGATGCCATCTTCTCCAAGACCCACAAACGTGGCGGTGCTGATGTAACCACCTGGGGACAGCTGGGCGTATCCGGCAAACTGGCAGCCATGCCGATCAGCCTCTATGGTCGAAACTCCGCTTCCGGCACTTACGGTTACTTCAAAGAGCACGCCTTGAGTAAAGGTGACTTCAAGAACAGTGTCAAGGAACAGCCCGGCTCAGCATCCGTAGTGGAAGGCGTTGCCAAGGATATCGGCGCCATCGGCTACTCCGGCATCGGTTATGCCACCTCCGGCGTACGTGCGGTACCGCTTTCCGCCAAGGAGGGGGGTAAGGTCGCCGAAGCTACCTATGCCAACGTTCTGAACGGCACCTACCCGATGAGTCGTGTGCTTTACATCTACGTTGCCAAGAAACCGGGCCAGCCGCTGCCCAAGGTGGTTGAAGAGTTCCTTCGCTATGCGCTCTCAAAGGAGGGGCAGGAGGTCGTCATTAAGGATGGCTATGATCCGCTGACAGCCAAACTGGTTGACGATCAGTTGAAGGCGCTTAAGTAAACCTCAGGCAAAACCTTACCACCCCCAACCCCTCCTAAAATAGGAGGGGGGCTTATTATAGCTCCCCCTCCTTCCTTATAAGGAGGGGGTTGGGGGGTGGTCGGAATGATTATCCATGGCTAAACTTTTTATCGACAAATCCCGTCGCAACGACCGACTTGCCGAACTGCTGATTCGTATCGGCGGGATTCTGGTTATTGCTTCGGTCGTATGGATCCTGGTAATGATCTCCCGGGTTGCCCTGCCGCTGTTCTACCCTGCTTCTGCACGAATTGCCGCCACATTCCGGCTGCCGGCCTCCATTGCGGCAGGCAAGGTTCTGGCTGTCGGATCAGAAGAGAGCCAGAAGGGGGCTTTCATTCTTGACGAAAGCGGAACCTTTCATTTCCTGAAAGTTATCGATGGTTCCCTCTCCGCCAGCATCAAGGTGCCCACCGTACCTCCGGGAGCTGTTCGGGTTGTTTCTGCGGAATATGTCGGCACATCGGCCTATAACCTGCTCTGGGATACCGGCGCCATCACTTCGGTCACCGTCGCGCTTGCTTCTGTCAAGGATGCGGAGGGCACAATCTCCCTCACCCAT
Organism: Geobacter sp.; assembly: GCA_031396605.1. GTDB lineage: Bacteria > Desulfobacterota > Desulfuromonadia > Geobacterales > Pseudopelobacteraceae > JACRCG01. The sequence continues at coordinate 2,863 of JANNLB010000178.1, forward strand.
GAGGTCTCGGCACAGGAGGATCTTTCTTTTGCAGCCTCCGCCGGGATTGTGCAGTCATTTGCCCGGCCGATCGAAGGCAAGGGAGCGGTGCGGATCGACCGCCTGGCCGGTGATCGTCTGCGGGTAAACCATCAGCTGGTTGAAAAAGACCTGCTCGGCAATGAAAAACGGAGCAATACCGGCAGCGAGATCACCGATCCGCTGCCGGGGCGCATCTCTGCAGTCGCTGTCGATTCGAAGGGGCATTATCTGTACATCGGCACAGACACCGGCTGGCTGCAGCGCTGGGATGTCTCCGAGCCGGGCCTGATCCGTCTTCTGGACAGTGTGCCTGCTTCAGAAGAGCATAAAGCCATTACAGCGCTGACGCTGGTGCTGGGAGACGTGTCTGTTGCGGTCGGAGACGCGGGCGGCTCACTGACGACCTGGTTTCCGGTGAAGGTGGCCGGCAGTGGTGAAGACCGACGATTGACACAGATTCATACCCTCCGCCCAACTATCGGCCCGGTGTCCCGCATCATACCCTCGCCGCGCGACAAAACCCTGTTCTCGGGCGGTGCCGATGAAATCCATGTCGATCATATGACCTCCGAGCGAAACCTGCTGACGATAACACCGGTCGCACCGGTCACTCATGCTGCCCTTTCGCCCAAGGGGAACACGTTGTCAGCCCTGGACAGTAACGGTGCGCTGACAATCTGGAAAATGGAAATTCCGCACCCTGAAATTTCGTTCGGCACCCTGTTCGGCAAGGTCTGGTACGAAGGGTATGACCGGCCTGAATATGCCTGGCAGTCGTCAGCCGCCAATGACGACTTCGAACCGAAACTGAGCCTGGTGCCGCTGGTGTTCGGCACGATCAAGGCGACGCTGTTTGCCATGCTGTTTGCCGTGCCGCTTGCTCTGTTGGCCGCTCTCTATACCAGTCAGTTCATGTCGCCGAAGTTGAAAGGACGCGTCAAGCCGGTAGTAGAAATCATGGCCGCCATACCCTCGGTGGTGATCGGTTTTCTGGCCGGACTCTGGCTGGCTCCGTTGATCGACAAAAGTGTCCTGACGGTTTTTTTGAGTATCGTCATTGTGCCGTTGATGCTCCTGTTCACCATATTCTTCTGGAAGCGGATCAAGACCGCCTCTCTGCTCCAGAAAGTCACCCGGGGCCACGAATTCATAGCCATGATCCCGGTGGTGATTCTGGGAATCTACCTTGCCTTCCTGCTCAGCGGACTGGCGGAGGTACATTTGTTCGCCGGTGACTTCAAACAGTGGCTTTTCAGCACGCTGGGGGTGCGCTATGACCAGCGCAACAGCATCATCATCGCCATTGCACTCGGCTTTGCCGTGATCCCGATCATCTTTACCATTGCAGAAGATGCCATCTCCAACGTACCGCGCAACCTGACCGCTGCCTCTCTGGCTCTTGGTGCCAGCCGCTGGCAGACTGCCTGGCGTGTGGTGCTTCCATCGGCGCTGCCGGGCGTTTTTTCGGCGGTCATGATCGGCTTCGGCCGAGCCATCGGCGAGACCATGATCGTGTTGATGGCGACAGGAAATACCCCCATCATGAGCTGGAGCCTGTTTAACGGCCTCCGTTCCCTGTCGGCCAACATTGCGGTCGAGATCCCTGAAGCGCCGCTCGACAGCTCACTTTACCGGGTGCTGTTCCTGTCGGCGGTGCTGTTGTTTATTTTCACATTTATCATCAACACCGGCGCTGAAGCGATGCGGCAAAGGTTCCGTAAAAAATACGGGCGCTATTGATATAGGTTTTCCGGGGATTTACGAGGTCATTCAATGAAACTGTTCTGGAAAACGGGCGAACCCTATGTTCTGGCAACCGGGGCCGCCCTGGCGATCATACTGGTCATGAGTCTTACGCTGGTCGGGACCGTCATGACAAACGGCCTCGGTTATTTCTGGCCGCGGGCACTCGTCCAGTTCGAACTGAAGGATGGTTCGCGTGCGCTCGGGCAGGTTACGCAGCGGGAGAAAAACCCGATCAGCGGCAGCGGCAGAATCCAGCTTAAAGTCGGCAACCGCGATGTATTCGGCCAGGATTTCCGCTGGATCGACGAGAATGATATCGTTTCCCGCTCTACTCCGGCTGATGCGGTACTGCTTGAGCGTAGCGAGCATGGCAACTATTTCGGCATGCTTCGGGGAGTTACGGCAGAGGGGATGTCACTGTCAGCCGGATCACCGTATGAAAAACTGCAGCAGGCCAGGAGGTTGGTAGCGGGAAAACTGGATGACACCCGGACAATAAAGAAACAGATGTCGAACCTGAACACTACCGTTGAACGTCTCAGGCTGAAACTGCAGAAACTTGAATACGTCGGGAAAGAAAAGAACTCTGCTGAAATCGTCGAGTTAATCGCTGTCCGTGAAAAGACCATGGCCGAATTCTCCAGTCTGAACGAGAAAGCCACTGCAACCCAGGCAGAAATCGGCCGGGTTACCGCTCAGTTCAGCGATGTTGCCGGCGGCAGCAAGGATATTTCCCTGCCGGAAATTGTTACCCTGCAGCGCCCCAACAGCATGTCGTTTTTCGCCAAGTGTGGGGCGTATCTTGAGCGTGTCCGCGAACTGCTGCTGGATGATCCGCGGGAATCCAATACCGAAGGGGGGCTCTTCCCGGCCATCTTCGGCACGGTCATGATGGTGCTGCTGATGAGTGTTTTTTCGCTTCCATTCGGAGTGGTTGCCGCCATCTATCTGCGCGAATACGCCCGGGACGGCCTGATGACCCGTATGGTACGGATCGCCGTCAACAACCTTGCCGGTGTTCCTTCCATCGTCTATGGCGTCTTTGGTCTCGGTTTTTTCGTCTACGGTATCGGCGGCGGCATTGACAACCTGTTCTTTCCGGAGCGGCTGCCGACTCCGACCTTCGGTACCGGCGGCATCCTCTGGTCGAGCCTGACCCTGGCGCTCCTGACGGTGCCGGTGGTGATTGTCGCCACCGAGGAATCACTCGCCTCGATTCCGAAAGGGATCCGCGAAGGGTCGCTGGCGCTGGGTGCCACGAAGTTTCAGACATTAACAAAGATTCTGCTTCCCATGGCCACCCCCGGCATCATGACCGGTCTGATCCTCTCCATGGCGCGTGCGGCGGGCGAGGTTGCGCCGCTCATGATTGTCGGCGTGGTCAAACTGGCGCCGACACTTCCTTTTGACTCGATTTACCCCTATTTCCATATGGACAGAAAATTCATGCACCTGGGCTTTCATATATACGATGTCGGATTTCAGTCTCCCAACGTAGAGGCAGCGAAGCCGATGGTCTTCGTCACCACCATGCTGCTGCTTGCGATCGTTATTATTGCCAGCAGTGCGGCCATTTACCTGCGCAACCGGATGCGCAGCAAATATACGACTTCGACGTTTTAACGTCCCCTTAAGGAACAGACATGGCACAAACCCAGGATCAAAGCGGAAACGACCACATTCTAACGGTCTCGAATCTTAACCTCCACTATGGTGAGGCACAGGCCTTGAAAGGTATCAACCTTGATATGGCCCGTCATCAGGTGACCGCTTTTATCGGACCATCGGGGTGCGGCAAGTCAACGCTGCTGCGATGTTTCAACCGGATGAACGATCTGGTTGAGAGCGCACGGGTTGACGGGAGTATTCGCTTTAACGGCGACGAGGTCAACGAATCCTCCACCGATGTTATCGCGCTGCGGCGGCGGATCGGCATGGTTTTCCAGCAATCCAATCCCTTCCCCAAATCGATCTATGAAAACATCGTCTATGGCTTGCGCATCGCCGGCGTCAATGACAAGGCGACCCTGGATGAAGCGGTTGAGCGCAGCCTGAAAAGCGCTGCCATCTGGAACGAGGTCAAGGACCGGCTGAATGATTCGGCTCTGGGTCTCTCGGGTGGTCAGGCACAGCGAATATGCATCGCCCGCGCAATTGCGGTCAACCCGGAGATAATCCTGATGGATGAGCCCTGCTCGGCTCTTGATCCGATCTCGACCCTCAAAATAGAAGAGTTGATAGAAGAGTTGAAAAGCAAGTATACTATTGTCATCGTCACCCATAACATGCAGCAGGCCGCACGGGTGTCCGATGTAACCGCTTTCTTTTATCTCGGAGAGTTGATTGAAGCCGGGGGGACCCGCAAGATTTTTACCAACCCGGAGAAGAAACAGACCGAAGATTACATCACCGGCAGGTTCGGGTAATCTATTTCGATGTGTTTGTTGCAACACAAATGCAAAATGCAAGGCAAAACCGGCCTCACGCAGAGACGCAGAGAGAGTCAAAACAAAAGAATTATGGTTTTACTAAAAAACCTTCCGTATTTTTTGGTTTTCTCCGCGTTCTCGCTTAAAAGCGCCTACTTTTGGCCGCGTTCTCCGAGTGAAATACGATTTTTGATTCCGGTTTGTCCGGGTAAGGAGATAAAATGATCCACGAACACATCAGTAAAGCGTTTGACAATGAGTTGAATGAATTGCGACAGAGTATTCTGGTCATGGGCGGCAAGGTGGAATTAATGATTGCCAACTCGGTCAAGTCGCTTGTCGATAGAGATACGCCATTGGCCGAGCGGACTATTGCGCTGGATCATGAAGTCAATGCCGCCGAAGTAATGATTGACGAGCGATGCCTGGAACTGCTGGCACTGCGGCAACCGGCCGCCCGCGATCTGCGTTTCATCACGATCGCACTCAAGATCGTTACCGACCTGGAACGCATGGGGGATCAATGTGCCAACATCGCCAAGCGTACCCGTGAGCTGAATGAAGAGCCGCCGCTCAAACCCTATATCGATATCCCCCGTATGGCTCACTGGGCTGAGGTGATGGTCAAGGAGGCGCTGGATGCTTTTGTACGTGGCGATGCCGATTTGGCCGTCAAGGTCTGCAAGGACGACAGTTTTGTGGATGACCTTAACATCCAGATTCAGAGAGAGCTTCTGACCTATATGATTGAAGACCCGACGACGATCTCACGCGCCATGAAACTCAACTACATCTCAAAATCATTGGAGCGCATCGCTGATCACGCCACCAACGTTGCCGAGATGGTCATCTTCATGGTCAAAGGGAAGGATATCCGGCACACGATCGCCTGAGGCAAACCCCTTACATTGTGTCTCAGGCCGGAGCCGGGATACGATGCTTGTGATTGTTTTATTGTGATTACCCGGTATACTCGCAGGCATCATCCTACCCACAAAGTCCACAGCAGGAGGCTCCTCATGGATCTGCGCAAAACACATACCATCATCCTCAACCAGGGTGACCCGGAGCAGAAGCGGGCCGAGATTCTGGAGTATTTTCACGCCACTTTCGATATCGACGAAAAACTCTACGACACCCTCAGATACGACGATACATTTTACCTCCGTGCCGACCGGCTGCGCCACCCGCTGATCTTCTATTTCGGCCACACTGCAACCTTTTATATCAACAAACTGACGGTCGCCAGGGTCATTGACCGACGTATCAACCCCCGCTTCGAATCGATGTTTGCCGTCGGGGTGGACGAGATGTCCTGGGACGATCTGAATGAAGCCCACTACGTCTGGCCGACCCGCGGACAGGTCAAGGAGTACCGTGACCAGGCACGAGAACTGGTGGACGGATTGATTCGCACCCTGCCGCTGACACTTCCAATCACCCGGGAAGAACCGTTCTGGGGAATCATGATGGGGATCGAGCACCAGCGCATCCATCTTGAAACATCCTCGGTGCTGATCCGGCAACTGCCGATCGATCAGGTACAGCAGCTCCCGTTGTGGGGCATCTGCACCGAAGCGGGTGAGCCTCCTGCCAATCAGCTCCTGAACGTGGCAGGCGGCACTGTTACGCTCGGCAAAGGAAAAGATCACCCTCTCTACGGCTGGGATAACGAGTACGGCGTCCATGAAACCGAAGTAGCCGACTTTAAGGCGGCGCAATATCTTACCTCCAACCGTGAATTCCTGGCGTTCGTCGAGGCGGGGGGATACTTCGAGCGTCAATGGTGGAGTGATGAGGGGTGGAACTGGCGCGAGTTCAAGCAGGCCGGGCATCCGCTGTTCTGGATCAAGTATGGCGATGCCTGGAAGTTACGGACAATGGCTTCTGAAATTGCGCTCCCCTGGAACTGGCCGGTTGAGGTCAACTATCTGGAGGCCAAAGCTTTCTGCAGCTGGAAAGCCGCCGGAACCGGCACCCCGATCCGCCTGCCGGGCGAGGATGAATGGAACCGGCTGCGGGACATCTGCGCCATCCCCGACCAGCCGTACTGGGACAGGGCGCCGGGCAACATCAACCTGGAATGGTGGGCCTCCTCCTGCCCGATCGACCGGTTCAGGAACGGCGACTTCTTCGACATACTCGGCAACGTCTGGCAGTGGACCGAAACCCCGATCTACCCGTTCCACGGCTTCGATATACACCCCTGGTACGATGATTTTTCCACCCCGACGTTCGACACGCGCCACAACCTGATCAAGGGGGGCTCCTGGATTTCGACCTGCAACGAAGCAACACGGGATGCACGGTATGCCTTCCGGCGGCACTTTTTCCAGCATGCCGGTTTCCGCTATGTGGAAAG
>JANNLB010000188.1:0-1970 GCA_031396605.1 Geobacter sp.
ATTGAGAGTAGAGTTTGAGGTATCTGCTGCACCGAGAACTACTTACCCTCCGTTGAGAGAGAAATTTCCCCGTACCACGCATCCGCATTACCACCGGTATTATCGGTATCGGTCATGATCGCGATAGCCTCGGCTTCTGGAGGGTCAGCTCCGAACAGGAGGCGGTAGTCATCGAGCAGGTCACGCTCTTCAGTCAGCCATTGCCCGGCCTTCACATTTCCTGATTCCACAGCAACCATCTTCGAGTCCGCAGCGTATGGACTTGAAACATACTCTCCCATAGGCAGTTTGTTTGCCCAAATATAATTGATTGCTCTCATCTGCCAGAAATGTTTACCGGGGAAAACGATATAGATCCGTGCGGCGTAGTCATCACCAGACTTGGACATCTCGTCTCCACCCTTGATAGTGTGGGTAATTTTCCAACTCCAGCGCAAATAACGATATTTCGAAGGGTCAAAGTGAATCTTTTTTATCAAACCAGAAGCAGCACTATGGCTGGTAGCCTTTACAACGGCTCGGCCATCTTCTTTCACTAACCGGTATTCTGTGCCACCCTTGAAACGCTTGGACTCCCAGCCTGCCAAGCCTTCGGTGCTGAAATGACTGACCGGAATTTCTTCTGCATGACTGGCCGAGGCTGAAAAAAATACCGCAGTCGTAAGCAAACAGAACGTCAACAATATTAGCAGCCTCAATTTGAAGGTACATACTGCCATGTTCATAACTATATCATCCGATGTCTGGTAATTAATGTTGTTTTTCTCTTCATGGATTATGCAGCGATTTATTTTTTGCTCTTGAATCTGTTATACAGCACCGGAACCAGCGCAAAAAGTCCCAATAGGGCAAAAGAACCGAGCACGCGGGGCGAAGCGATACCGGAAAGCGAATCAATGGTGGCAAGACTAGCCCCGGCATTTACGAAGACAAACCCTCCGGGAATTATACCGATCATAGTGCCGAGGAAGAAGGTGCGCAACGGCAGTCGCGTCAGTCCAGCCGCAAGGTTGATCAGAAAGAACGGGAACACCGGTACTAATCGCAAAAACAGCAGATAATTGAAACCGCGTTGCTCCAACTCACGGTTCATTCCCTCCAGTTTGCTGCCGAATTTGTTCAGCACAACATCACGCAGAAGGTAGCGCGTTACCAGAAAAGCCATTGTCGCGCCTATAGTTGCAGCGATATTGGCGTAGACCGTACCCATGGCCGAACCGAAGATCGCTCCGGCGGCCAGAGACAGAATGGCAGCGCCTGGAAGCGACAAAGCGGTCTGGACGATATATAATAGCATAAAACCGCCCACCATGCTCAGCTTGTGAGCGGCGTAATAATCCAGCAGTGTCTGGTGATTGGCCTTGAGAGTAGCAAGTGTTAGAAAATGCTTCAGATCAAAGTGGAAGAAAAGCGCAACGGCAACAACCAATGCAAGGGTGATGATTATTTTTTTTGCGGTCATTGTTTTTCCTCTCTGCCATTTCAGCCAACCTGAAAGCAGGTTCTTTACAAATGGCGACAGTCGCGTCCGGTTGTAAGCATCGGCCAGCCGCTTGATAACCTCTGCCTGGGTCGGATAAGGGTGGATCGTTTTCCCGATAGCAGAAATTCCCATACCGTTGGTGATGGCAAGAGAAAATTCGCTGATCATCTCCCCGGCGTGACGAGCCACAATGGTAGCGCCAAGAATTTTATCTGTTCCCTTGCGCAGGTGAACTCGGGCAAACCCTTCCGTTTCACCATCAAGAACCGCACGGTCGATATCGGATAACTGGACCGTAAGCGTGGTAACTTCGATTCCGTTTTCTTTTGCGTCACGTTCGTACATCCCGACATGAGCGATTTCCGGGTCTGTATAAGTACACCAGGGGATGGTAAGTGCCGATGTTTTCTGTCGCCCCATGAACAGGGCGTTAGCTATCAGGATGCGGGCCATGGCATCGGCTGTGTGGGTGAATTTATAGGCGGAA
>JANNLB010000189.1:0-6240 GCA_031396605.1 Geobacter sp.
CTGTCCGAAACAACAATAAAGACCTTTTCACGGTGGCTTCCCATCTTGATCGAGATATCAACCTGTTTTCCGGAGAATTTGAAGGCATTATCGATCACCTGATGCAGCGCAAAGCGAATTTTTGGAACGTCAAGCTGTACTATGGGCAAAGGATCCGAAGCAGCTTCAAGCTCAACATTAAAATTGTAATGTTCCTCCCGACACTTGATCAGCACATCAGCAACAATTTCATTCAGATCACTCGGACACTTGTTGACACCGGCACATTCGCCCATCACTTGGCTGAATGCCAGCAGATCGGCAACCAGTTGACCAAGATAGCGCGCCTCCTCGTCGGCCAGGTCGATACTCCGCTGGAACTCCGGATCATTCAGGTTAAACACCCCCATACGGAGATTTTGCAGAAAAAGGGAAATGCCGGTAATCGGAGTGCGAAGCTTATGTGAGACGAGAGAGAGAAAAGTGTTTTTGAGCTCGTCGGAGCGCTTGATGTTGGCCAACTCCTCCTTAAGCGCTTTTCTTCCCAGAGCTTTTCCGACAGCCGTTTTCAGTTGAATGAGATTGAGAGGTTTGTTGATAAAATCGTCAGCGTCTTCTTTAAGCGCACTCAGAACAATCTCTTTGTCAACAAACCCGGTCATTATGATAACCGCGGCATTCGGGTCGAGTGCTTTGATCTTTTTGAGCAGATCAATACCCGACCCTCCCGGCATGATGATATCGGAAAGAACCAGATCGAAAGGTTCCCTTTCGTACAGCCGGAGAGCCTCCTCACTGGTGGCCGCCTGAACTACCCTATAATTACGGAGCGCCTCTGCACACAATTCGCGAACAATCTTATCGTCATCAACGACCAGAATAGTGGCCGGTGACGATTGCGAAGGGAGCTCCCTGTCATGTGAAAGCGGTGCCGACATGCCGAACTCCAGGTTGTTCACACGTTCCAATTATTGCTCCGATGACTATACATTCAAACGCAGGAGCGGCATATTCAATATTATCGCGGCAATATGCCGCTCCTACGCCAAATTCAATATTATCGCAGATACTGCCGCCAAAGCCTCATCCAGTTTTTCCGGCCGGCTTCCTCCCGCCTGGGCCAGTTCCGGTTTGCCGCCGCCACTGCCGCCGATAAGCGGCGCAATCTGTTTGATTACGTCGCCAGCCCTGATTGAACCGCTGAGCTCTCTGGTTACCGCTACCAGCAGATTTGCCTTGCCGCCGATGGCGGCGCCAAGCGCAATCACCCCCTCCCCGATGCGATCTTTCAACATATCGGACAGGTCTCGAAGCGCTTTTATATCCTCAACCTCCACCTGCACGGCCAGCAGTTTGATTCCATGTACCAGGGTCGCCTGCGCCAGCAGATCTCCGGAAGCGACAACATTCAGCCGGGCGTGCAGGGTTTCGATTTCACGCTGCAAATCTCTCTGACGTGCCAGCAGTTTTTCAAGCCGGTCACGTGAATTGCCCGCTTCCGCCTTGAGCAGCACAGCGATTCCTCTCTGTTCATCCTCCATCTGCCGGACAAAGTCGAGCGCTCCGAGGCCGGTCAACGCCTCGATACGGCGCACCCCGGCAGCTATACCCGCTTCTGAAATGATCTTGAACAGACCGATATCACCGGCTGCCCGTACGTGCGTTCCTCCGCACAGTTCCATGCTGATATCCCCGACTTTCACAACCCGGACCGAATCACCATATTTTTCGTCGAATAGCGCCGTGGCACCGGACTCAACCGCTTCAGTGATATTCATATCGCGGGTTGTGACCTGATCATTTGTCATGATGAAACAGTTCACAATCGTTTCAATCCGGCGCAGTTCTTCGTCAGTCACCGCAGAAAAATGCGTAAAGTCAAAGCGGAGACGCCCCTCCGAAACCAGAGAACCCGCCTGCTTGACATGATCACCCAGAACCTGACGGAGAGCGCTCTGCAGCAGGTGAGTCGCGGTGTGATTACGACAGGTGGCTTCGCGTTCTGTTCGTGACACTTTCAGGTCAGCCGCATCGCCGATGTTAATCGTCCCTTCTATTACGATCACGTGATGGACAGTCATATCGATAAAGGGGCGGCTGGTAGTAACGACATCAACGTGAGCGTTACCGGTCGAAAGCGTCCCGCGGTCCCCCTTCTGCCCACCAGAATCACCATAGAAAGGGGTCTTTGCCGTGATCACCGCAACCGAATCACCCGCAGAAGCCGACTCAACCGGAACTCCATCCCGAATGATCGCCAGAACCGGCGCATAGGTCGCCATTTCGTCATAACCGACAAACTGACTGCGTACTCCGTTATTGTGGAGTTCTTTATAGATCTGGGCAATACCCTCTTCACCGGAACCTTTCCAATGTTCACGCGCCTGTGCCCGCTGCCGTTCCATGCAGAGCTCAAAACCGGCTTCGTCGATCGTAAAGCCTTCACTCTCGACTATATCCGCGGTCAGATCGGTAGGGAATCCATAGGTATCGTAAAGCTTGAACAGGACATCACCCGGAATGGCGCTCTTTCCGGCAGCGCGCAGAGCGGCAACCTCATCATTGAGAATAGCCAGCCCCCGGTCCAGGGTTTCAGCAAAACGCTGCTCTTCACTCAGAACGACCCTCTTTATATACTCTTCGCGTTCCTGTAATTCCGGATACGCATCCCCCATGGTCTCCCTTACCGCATCAACCATATGGTACAGCATCGGCTCCGCGCAGCCGAGCATCTTGGCATGGCGCGCCGCCCGGCGCATGATGCGCCGCAATACATAACCGCGCCCTTCATTGGAGGGGAGTGCGCCGTCACAGATCAGGAATGTAACCGCCCGGGCATGATCGGCAATGACCCGCATGGAGACATTGTCCTTTTCATCCGCACCGTAGCGTTTGCCCGACAGTCGCTCGATATGGCGGATAATCCCCTGCAGGATGTCGATGTCATAGTTGGAGCTGACACCCTGCATAACGGCTGTAACACGTTCCAGCCCCATGCCGGTATCGACTGACGGTTTCGGCAGCGGCGTCAGGATGCCGTCAGCGGTCCGGTTGAACTGCATGAATACGTTGTTCCATATTTCCATATAACGGTCGCAGTCGCAGCCGACATTGCAGTCGGGACGATCGCACCCTATTTCCGCTCCCTGGTCATAAAAAATTTCGCTGCAGGGACCGCAGGGGCCCGTATCACCCATTGACCAGAAGTTGTCTTTCTCGCCGAAACGGAAAATCCGCTCACGTGGAATCCCTTCCTGGAGATGCCAGATATCGGCCGCCTCATCATCATCGGTATAGACGGTCACATACAGACGATTTTTATCCAGCTTCAGCTCTTTGGTCAGAAACTCCCAGGCGTAGGCGATCGCCTCTTTTTTAAAATAATCGCCGAAGGAAAAATTCCCCAGCATTTCAAAGAACGTGTGGTGACGGGCCGTACGGCCGACGTTTTCCAGGTCATTATGCTTGCCTCCCGCCCGGACGCATTTTTGAGAACTGACTGCCCGGTAGTAGCCCCGATCCTCCAGCCCCAGAAAACAGTCTTTGAACTGATTCATGCCGGCATTGGCGAACATCAGGGTCGGATCGTTCTTGGGGAGGATCCCTGAACTGGGAACGACCGTGTGGCCCCGGTCGGCAAAATACTGAAGAAAGAGTGCGCGAATTTCTGTACCTGTCATTATGTCCTCGTTAGGTTATGTTATTAATTATGCCACAAACCCAACCACCCCCGACCCCTCCTTTGTAAGGAGGGGAGCTTTAAGTCCCCCTCCTATTTCGCTTAGAAGCGCCTACTTCTGGTAGGAGGGGTTAGGGGTGGTAAGGTTTAGTCTTTATTCCTCTGTCCGCAAGGCCCTCATTATTGCGGAAAACCCGAAGCCGCGCCGCTGCAGGAAACTGACCACTCTTCGTTTATCGCGATCGCTCGCCGCTGAATAGGAAAATCCGGGGTAGCGGCGCTCTGCCGCCGACCTGACCTCGGAAATCTCATCACTCTCCGCCAGTAGCGGAGCAAGTGCTTCATTTACTACATCCGCGCTGAACCCTCTGCGGCGCATCTCCAGACGGAGACGGGCACCGTAATATCGGCCTGATGATAGCGCTGATTCAGCAAATCGTCCGGCATACCGCGTGTCATCAAGCCATCCTTCACTCTGCAGACGGTGAACCGCACTCTCGAGATCCTGCTCCGCCACTTCCCGAGCCGCAAGCTTTTGCCGTATTCTGGCAACGGTATAATCCCGCCCGGTCAGCAGCCGTAATGCATACCGGTATATACTGTCAGACGATACCGGCTCAGAATTTTTCGATATCAAGTTTTTCCGGCTCCTCGGCAGCGTCTTCGGGCTTGTTGTCAAACCCTTCCCAGGAAGCATCAGAAGTTGACGAAATGCCGGAAACCTTGAGGGCAAAATCGTCAGGGTTCGAACTCTGACGAATCGCTTCGTCATAGGTAATAAGCTTACTGGAATAGAGCTTCATCAGCGACTGGTCAAAGCTCTGCATTCCGTACGAGACAAAACCCTGGGCAATAGCGTCATTCAACTGCTTGGTCTTATCCTTATCATCGATGCATTCCCTGACACGGGCGGAAGCCAGCATGATCTCCACCGCCGGCACACGCCCCTTGCCATCCGACTTGGGCACCAGTCTTTGAGAAATAACCGCCTTGATAATACTGGCAAGTTGGATCCGCACCTGCCGCTGATGATAGGGGGGGAATACCCCGATGATCCGGTTGATGGTTTCCGCTGCGTCCATCGTATGCAGGGTGGACATCACCAGATGACCGGTTTCTGCAGCGGTCATAGCTGTTTCAATAGTTTCATAATCACGCATCTCTCCAACCAGGATAACATCCGGATCCTGGCGAAGGGCCCCCTTCAGAGCGGCGGAGAAGGTGGGTGTATCTGTGCCGACCTCACGCTGACTGATGATGCTCTTGTTGTCGCGATGCAGGAATTCAACCGGATCTTCGATAGTGATGATGTTACAGGTTCGCTGATTATTGATGAAGTCGATCATCGCCGCAAGCGTACTCGATTTACCGGAACCGGTGGTCCCGGTCACCAGGATCAGCCCCCGCTCTTCCAGGCAGATTTTCTGCATGATCGGCGGCAGGTTGAGCCCTTCCAGTGACGGGATAATAAATGCGATCGAACGGAATACCATTGCCACCGTGCCGCGCTGACGGTAAACACTGACCCTGAATCGACCCAATCCCGGAACGGCATACGCCAGATCGACTTCATAATTTTCCTCAAACATACGCCTCTGACGGTCATTCATCATCGAGTTGGCGATATCGGAAACAAAGTCGGGCGACAAACGCTGGGCGTTGGGAATCGGGTGAAGTCGCCCGTCGATGCGGACAATAGGGGGCAGGCCGGTCTTTATATGAATATCCGAACCCTTGGCCTTAAACGCAATGGTGAGAATCTCGTTCAGTTCCACAACTTACCTCCGCAGCTGCTACGCAGCCTTTTCGGGAACGGGAACCGGCTTGAGCAGATCCATCAGTTTCCCTTCGATCTCAGCCAGCGTTTCAGGGTGTTCGGTCAGCCAGGTACGTGAATTCTCGCGCCCCTGGCCGATCCGCTCTTTGCCGTAGGAGTACCATGCGCCGCTCTTTTCAACGATATTTTTATCCACCGCCAGATCGAGCACGTCGCCGGTACGTGAGATTCCTTCACCGTAGAGGATATCGAACTCAACCTCTTTGAACGGAGGGGCAACCTTGTTTTTGACAACCTTGACGCGGGTACGGGAACCGATGATCTGATCACCCTGCTTCAGCGTGGCAATCTTGCGGATGTCCATACGCACCGAAGCGTAGAATTTAAGAGCGTTACCGCCGGTTGTCGTCTCGGGATTACCGAACATGACGCCGATTTTCATCCGGATCTGATTGATGAAGATCACGCAGCAGTTCGACTTGCTGATAATGCCGGTCAGCTTGCGCAGAGCCTGGGACATCAGACGCGCCTGCAGTCCCATGTGGGAATCACCCATGTCACCTTCTATTTCGGCTTTGGGCACCAGGGCTGCCACCGAGTCAATGACCAGTACGTCAATCGCGCCGCTCCTGACCAGGGTTTCGGTAATTTCCAGCGCCTGTTCACCGGTATCCGGCTGTGACACCAGCAGGTCATCGGTTTTGACGCCCAGTTTGCGGGCATAGCCGATATCAAGCGCATGCTCGGCATCAATAAATGCGGCAATACCTCCCGTTTTCTGTGCCTCGGCGACAATATGAAGCGC
>JANNLB010000273.1:0-1839 GCA_031396605.1 Geobacter sp.
CAGGACTGCCACATCAGAAAAGTTCCTTGCGGGTCATGCCTCTGGTGCACGGGGGTGTTTCAGTGCCTACGGTGATACTTGAGTTGAACCTTCCCAGAGGTGCAAGCAGATGAAGCTCTGTTTTCAGCAGAGGAAACTGCCGGAACTGGAAAGAAATCATGGCACGTTTTGAGTACGGACAAACGGAGATTGATCACCTGAAACGCCGTGACAGAAAGCTTGGTGCGGCAATTGACAGGCTCGGAGCAATCGAACGGGAGGTCACACCCGACCTCTTCACTGCCCTTGTCAAGAGTGTCGTGGCGCAGCAGATCTCCACCAAGGCGGCTGAAACCGTGTGGGGCAGACTGTGTGCTCAACTTTCGGCTATTACCCCTGACAATATTGCGGCAGTCGGCGTTTCTGAAATCCAGAAATGCGGGTTGTCGATGCGCAAGGCCGGCTACATCAAGGGCCTTGGCAATGCTGCGCTCTGCGGCGAGCTGGACCTCTTGAAACTCGCTGAACTTCCGGATGACGAGATTATAAAAAAACTGTTGTCTCTGCATGGTCTTGGCGTCTGGACAGCTGAAATGATTCTGATATTTTCGCTATGTCGCCCGGATGTGGTGAGTTGGGGTGATCTTGCCATTCGTCGCGGCATGATGAATCTGTATGGATTGAACAATCTCACTAAAGAACAGTTTGATCGGTATCGCAAAAGATACTCGCCGTACGGTTCAGTTGCATCTCTTTACCTTTGGGCAATATCGGTTTAACCCCAACCACCTCAAACCGAGACATCTTTTATCCAGAGTGCGCCCGATAATTTTGGCGACGATCCTATACAAGCCTTCGTAAGGTCTTCTCCGCCTGTTCCCCCATCAATTGCATCAAACGGTACAAGGCATCGCACTTATAGGGAGCAAATGCGCCTTTGAAGAGCTGCAAGCGGGCGGCCTCTATCCTCTTTGCCAGATCAGCGACACGAATCAGCACCAGACGCGGTTTGATGCCGACCTCCTCGGCAAACAGCTCCCAATGTTTCTTCTGGATTGCGCCCGGATCATTCTCGCCACCGATCTTCATGGCAAGGCCTTCCGCCAGACCGTAATGGGCATAGATCCTTGTTGAGAGAAGATCATAGAAAGGGGCCAGCATCGGCCCTTCCGGCAGGAGCAACAGGGAGATGTTTTTCCCGTGAGCATCCGAGTTGCCAATCAGGTAATTGAATATCACCCAGTTCAATAGAGACAGTACGTCTTTCCCTGATCGGATGCTCCTTTGGCGTACCAGGTCGAAACATGCCGCCAGGGACGGTCCACCTTCGGATTCATATTTGTACTCAGGGGGGATATGGAGCGCCTGGCAGAAATCTTCCTGGTGCAGCCTTTTTGTTCCAGCTGTTGTCGTGGCACGATCATACCGCTTGACGACAAAGATCCTTGTCTCCTCATGCTGATGAATGAATGACCTGGGCGCGTCCAGACCTATTTCATGGGCCAGGGCCATGCAGAACGCTTCATTTTCCACCGTAGCGTCCAGGTTTTAGATTGCCGGTTTGATTATGTAATTGGAAGCTGCGGTGCCATACCCCAAATGGAAGTTCTGCTCATCATAAAAGATCGGGAGCTTCTTCTGAGCGCCGGCGAGTAAGAGCCGTATCCCCTTCTCCCCTGCCAAGAGTGGCCTTTGGGGGAGTTCGCTGATTATGGTGTTGAGTTCATCCAGGGAGAGTTGGCGGTAGGTGCCGGGTTCGCATTTCGGTTCACCGGATTCAGGATAGAGAGAGCCCGCACCGGCGCAGTCGCCGCCAATCCGCTCCAGGAGCCCGTAGTCATTGTTCAGGGAAACACCAAG
>JANNLB010000277.1:0-5539 GCA_031396605.1 Geobacter sp.
GATCGCCCGGCACGGCGTATGTCCTGCTCCACCACTACATGGGCGAGATCGACGGATCCTTCCGCGCCTGGGGCATCCCGAAGGGCGGGACGGGCGGCACCAGCAAGGGCAACAGCAATCTGTATTGCCGAGTAGGCGTCGTTGCACTGACCGATATCGAGCAGACGCGGGATGCCGCCGATGTCGCCGAATTCCAGCTTGTTGAAGCGGTATTTGCCGCAGGCCAGGGTCATGATGACCGTATCCTGAGGGAGCTTCTCGGCAAATTCGGTGTAGTAGTTGCGTCCCGATTTGGCGCCATCGCAGCCGCCAATCAGGAAAAAATGCTTGATGGCGCCGGACTTGACGGCGGCTATGACCTTGTCGGCCACGCCCAGTACTGCGTTGTGTCCGAAGCCGGTCAAAATCTCCTGGCCGGGGTTTTCCGGCAGTCCCGGCAGTTCGAGAGCCTTGTTGACAACTTCGCTGAAATCCCAACCATCGACATGCTTCACATCCGGCCACCCAACAAGGCCCCAGGTGTAGAGACGGTCTTTGTAGCTGTCGGACGGCTTCTGGATGCAGTTTGTGTTGAAGATGATCGCACCGGGGAAGTTGACGAATTCCTTGGCCTGGTCCTGCCATGCGCCGCCGAAGTTGCCGGCCAGATGCGAGTATTTCTTCAGACCGGGATATCCGTGGGCCGGGAGCATCTCGCCGTGGGTGTAGATATTGATCCCCTTCCCTTCGGTCTGTTTGAGCAGCTCTTCCAGCATCTTCAGGTCATGGCCGGTCACCAGAATTCCCTTGCCCGCCTTGGTGCCGAGCTGGACGGATGTCGGAACCGGATGGCCGTAGGCATCGGTGTGGGCGTTATTGAGCAGTCCCATAACGGTCAGGTTCTGCTTGCCGCACTCCATGGAGAGACCGACAAAATCCATCAGCCCCAGGTTGGCGTCGGTCGTAGCGGCGAGTGCCTTCTGGACAAAGGCCAGGACTTCGTCATCGCTCCTGCCCAGGATCATGGCGTGATCCATATAGGCGGCCATACCCTTCAAACCGTACATCAGAATCTCTATTACCGAACGGATGTCTTCGTTGACGTGCTGGTTGTTGATGCTGTATGCCTCAGCCTGCCTGACCATTCCGTCCAGGTCGTCAGCCGGTTTCCAGTCTGCAACCGGGCCGGACATTGTAACGCCGGCAGCAGCTTTAGCCTTCTCTTTCAATTCGAAGCAGTGCTTGATGACCCCGCCGATATGACGAGGGTCGAAGTCCACGTTGGTTACGGTAGTGAAGAGCCCCTCAATGGTGAAGCGGTCAATCTCGGGGTTGCGCCCCAGTTTGTCGGCGTAAAGCGCCAGGCTCTTCAGGCCGTACAGCAGGTGATCCTGCAATGCCGCTACATCGGGTTTCTTGCCGCATACGCCGGAAATGTTACAACCGACTCCGTTTGCTGCCTGCTCACATTGGTTACAAAACATGCTCATGTCTGTGTCTCCCTTTCGTTGTGGTGTAAACTCGTGTGGTGAGTTTTTCTCGTTTTTATGTTAGGAACAGTATACCGACTTTTCCACCAATTACTTGACGGTTGTCAAAAAAAACATATTAAAAGGAAAAACCCGATGTCCAACGTCTACTTTAGCGACATGCGCGCAAGCAACAAGGAAAATATGTTCGACAAGATTACAAGGTTGCTGACCTCGGCGGGAGTTGCTCGAACAGTAGCCGCGGGTGATCTGACTGCAGTCAAGATTCATTTCGGAGAAAAAGGAAACCATGCCTTCATCCGTCCGGTATTCGCCCGACGAGTAGTTGAGGAAATCAGAAAACTGGGTGCTCTGCCGTTTTTGACCGATTCATCCACACTCTATCCCGGCCAACGCAAAGAAGCGGTTTCGGCTCTTACCTGCGCTATCGAGAACGGCTTCGGGTATGCATGCGTCGGCGCGCCGCTGATCATCAGCGACGGCCTGCGTGGAGTCACCGAAACCGAGGTTGCCATAGAGGGTGATCTGCTGACGCATACCTACATTGGCACCGAAATAATCGAGGCCGATTCTATTGTCGTCATGACTCATTTCAAATGCCATGATCTGACCGGTTTCGGCGGTGCGATCAAGAACCTGGGTATGGGATGCGCCAGTCGCAGGGGAAAACTGGTGCAGCACTCAACCGTGGCCCCCAGGATATCGCAAAAAAACTGTACCGGTTGCGGCATCTGCCCCCGATCTTGTGCTCACAACGCGATAATCATTATCGATGGCAAAGCTTCCATTGATCCTCAAAAATGTGTGGGCTGCTCGCGCTGCATTACGGTCTGCCCGGTTTTGGCTATCAATATCCAGTGGAATCAGGCTGCTGACCCGGCCATGCGCAAGATGGCAGAATATGCCAAAGGGGCACTGACCGGCAAGGAGGGCAAAGCGATCTACATCAACTTCATTACCCAGGTGACACCCGCGTGTGACTGTTACGGACATTCCGATGCCTCGATCGTCAACGATATCGGCATCTGCGCCTCGACTGATCCGGTGGCGATCGATCAGGCCTGCGCCGATCTGGTTAACAGGGCGCGTGGTAACGTGGGATCGGCACTACAGAGCGGCCATGAACCGGGCGGCGACAAGTTCCGCGGCTGCTGGCCGGAGATCCCCTGGGAGGTGCAGCTGGAACATGGGGAGAAGATTGGATTGGGGAGCAGGAGCTATGAATTGGTGAGGGTATGACGGTGTAATACCAATTACAAATCAAAGATGAAATCTAAGTGTGGCCAGAAAATCAATTGGGGGTTGACCTGAATGGCGCTATTTATCGTTCAAAATACGGAGGGCGGTGTCAACGAAAGACTTTGCAACATCATCCAGTGGGACTTCGCCCAAGCCTTCATCAAAAGTCATTGTAAATGACCTGGAAGGGTCGCCCATGCTGGTAGCAGTCAGCGCGCATAAATGCCAGTCGAAAAGCGGCCCGGATTTTTTTTGCAAAAATAGTGTTGCACAGGGCAATTTTCTTTGAATATTTGCTATAAACGAAGAGCTATTTGTCATTTTA
Source organism: Geobacter sp. (assembly GCA_031396605.1). Classification (GTDB taxonomy): domain Bacteria; phylum Desulfobacterota; class Desulfuromonadia; order Geobacterales; family Pseudopelobacteraceae; genus JACRCG01. The sequence continues at coordinate 3,034 of JANNLB010000277.1, forward strand.
GATTTCCTTTGGAGGCCGGTATGGGAAACATAAAGCCCAATAAGGTAGAGCCATCCGATTGTGTAATAGTATGGCCCCGGAATTTAATTGCCGCAGGGAGGTAAAAAAGGAGACAGACTGAATCAAACTAAGCAGTCTGCCTCCCCCTATACTTATCCTGCTTTCACAGCGACGACTTCTCGCCTTACGGAGCAGTAATGGTATTTGCGATTAATGTAACCGCAGTCTGTGCCAACGCCCTACCGTGCAACTTTGCGCCGGTATTCATCGAAATCAGCGTTTGACTCAATATAATTCCCTTGACGTCAGCCGTTGTTCCAAGGACCGCCTGGCCAGAGACCTGCCAGAATACGTTTTTGGCCTGTGCACCGCCGATCAGGGTAATTTTGGCGCCGTTGTTCACGGTGAGATCTCCAGCCATCTGGAGGATCCAGACATCGTTTGGACCACCCGCGAGAGTAACTCCATTTGTTATTGAAACTCCAGTGCTCCATTTGTAGAGACCAGGAAGGAGTGTCTTCCCGCTAATATCTCCGCCGCCCAGTTCAGTAAAATTAGGTGACGTTCTTCCGGCGGCGTCAGTGAACGCGGTTTCCATGTCGCTTATAGCCGCGGTCATTTTAGCAGGAGTAGGCGGAGCATAGTCGGCTGCGAATATTTTTCCGGTCACTAAAGACGATGTAGAAAATGTATTCGTGGAATCCGCGATCAGTCCAAATCCTGTCATGGAAGTCGCGACGATAGGACTAACTCCCATATTTCCAACAATTGCGGTGGTACCAGTGGTTGTGACCCCTGTTTTTGTCAGAAGCACAAAACTTCCGGCTGTTCCAAGGTTTACCGGCATGGGACCTGCTGCGATTGCACCTGCGGCAAAGACAAAAATACTCAGAATTGCTACACCTACAAGATATGCTTTCCGTGTCATAAAACTTTTCATAAAATCTCCTTTTGGATAATTATTAAAATCATTAAATTGCTTACTATCAACCTTGTCTTGTTCTTACTAACCGTCTACTGCGTATTCCTCCCCATTATTTCACCTCCTTAAAAAACATAGCACTTCGTTCAGTTAGACCGCCCCCCCATAAAAGGATAAGAACAACTTTTTGGGTGAGATGACCTCGATCATGTAATCCTTAGCTGCATATAGTCCGCCAATAACTCAATAAAGATAAAAAACTATATTTATCCTTCAATAACAGAATGTTATGTCTGCAGGATAGAACATCAGATGTTTGAAATGATTTGATTAGCCTCAATATGTGACGGAAACTACAGCATTTCGACAGAAGTCCACAACATATGGCGGGTTACTAAAGAAGGGGATTCACGAAGGCCAATCTTCTCATACATACTGGAAGACCTCCGAGGTTTTGATTTAGGCCCGTTGTTTGGGTCAAACCTCGGAGGTCTTTTCAGAAATACTTGACGTTTTGGAACTTGCGATAGTGCCAAAGTCCTGCTTACGGGGCAGTAATGGCTGTCGCGTTTAATGTAACCGCAGTCTGTGCCAACGCCCTGCCGTTCATCGTTGCGCCGGTATTCAGCGAAACCAGCGTTTGGCTCAAGATAATTCCCTTGAAGTCAGCTGCCGTTCCAAGGGTCGCCTGGCCGGATACCTGCCAGAAGATGTTCTTGGCCTGTGCACCTCCGACAAGAGTTACAATGGCACTGTTGCTCACGGTGAGATTGCCGGCAATCTGGAGGATCCAGACATCATTTGCGCCACCAGACAGAGTAACGCCGGCATTTGTGATTAAAACTCCGGTGCCCCATTTGTAGAGGCCGGGAACGAGTGTCAGTCCACTGATATCTCCGGCGCCCAGTTCAGTAAAATCAGGTGTTGTTCTTCCGGCGGCGTCAGTGAACGCGGTTTGCATGTCGCTTATAGCTGCGGTCATAACAGCAGGAGTTGGCACAGCATAGTCGGCTGCGTATAGTTTTCCGGTCACTAGAGACGATGTTGAAAATGTATTGGTGGGATCCGCGATCAGCCCAAATCCCGTCATGGAACTCGCGGCGATAGGACTAACGCCAATATCGCCAACAACTGCCGTTGTTCCAGTGGTTGTGACGCCGGTTTTTGACAGAATCACAAAATTTCCGGCTGTGCCAAGGTCTACCGGTGCGGGACCTTTAGCGACGGCTGCACCTGTGGTAAAGTTCCATACATGGTTATTTGCCAATGCATTACCGGCGAGATCCTTGGCCCCGGTGGTAATCGTGGCAGTATAGGTGGTGTTAGCTGCAAGATCGCTTCCCGGTGCAAAGACCGCCGTTATGCCAGAGTAGGTCACCGTGCCTGAAACAGCCGTTTCCCCTTCTTTTAAGGTAAAAGTTGTTGTGGTGATCGTTAAGGGGTCCATCGCCTCACTGAAGGTTGCGGTGAGTTTGTTGCCGATCGGCACACCTGTGGCAGCTTTAACAGGGACGGTGCCAGTCACTGAAACGGGATTATGTGCCGCAGGAACGTTAATGTGGGTGTTCACCATTGTAACCGAAG
>JANNLB010000285.1:0-14565 GCA_031396605.1 Geobacter sp.
CCAAGGACGATTCGCAGCGCAGGATACCGCATCCTGACAAACCCGATCATGGCAAAGGTGCAGAGCGCCTGACTGAGAAAGTTAAGTGAAAAGCCGACGGTGCCGACTCCGGCGAGAAGCTCCGGAAGGCGCCGACTGAAATAGGGGAAAAACGGATTCTGCTCCGGCTGCCGTGCCGCAGCAATCAGGTCGGCACTGCGTAATGGCGAAAGTGTGGCATGCTGGTAATCGGCCAGTCCGATCTCAACTCCGTTTTGAACAGCAGAGATGGCCAGGATGCGGTTGAGATCGCTGATTGCCCGGCGATAGCGGTCAGGGGTCCGGTAGGTGTTGATGTCACGCAGAGCGTCGAGGCTACGTGTCCGCCCTTTGAAAGCCCGGCGGCTCCAGGTATCAGTGGCAGTGAGCGGCTGCTCCAGCAGCCAGAGTTGCCCTTCCAGATTGGCATCGAGCAAACGACAGGGGAAGCCGTGTGCTTTCAATGCTGATGCCAGAAGGACAATTCCGCCCGGCGGTTCACATGCTTTCGCGACGGGTGGGAATATAAGCAGCATGCCGGGTGCCGGTCGCCTACTGGTACTGGATATAGAGCGGCTTCGGATTGAGCTTGAGCAGTTCCTGCGGTGTCATCAGCGGATCACCCTTCTTAGTGTCATTGTGATAAAAAATCTTGAATCCGGTGTACTGCACCGGCTCGGCAACAACATAATCCTTATACGAATCACGCTTCAGCCAGGGAGCGCCCCAGCCATCCATATGCATGACAATCTGCACTTCGGGGCGCAGTACTATGCTTTTGGAATTCGTGACGCCGTTGCGGGTAAATCTGTGCACTGTAAACACCTTGGGCGGCAGATTATTCTTCCTGACCAGTTCCTGCAGAAATCCGGAAACGTAGTTGATATCGGCAGCATCGTAGGTGCCGATCTTTTTGCCCGGTTTTTTGCCGCTTTTTATCAGGTTAAACTCAGGATCGATTCCCAGATGCACGTCAGGATTTTTCAGAATCCACTCGAAGCGGGGCAGTACCGCCCGGATATCGTCATGCCCGGTCTGGATGTCGATAAACATGACCGCACCCGCTTCCTTGGCCCAGTCATAGACCTGGTTTACGATTTTGTCCGGCATGATCATGCGGTACTTACCATCCTTGCCGGGAGCCCCCTGTGCCACGACTGCAATCAGATGCAGCGCCGGCTGTACCGGAGTGGCCGGATCAGCCGCCTGCCACCTGGCCACCTCGCCTTTCAGGCGTTGCAGCATCTCATCCTTGGAAAATTCACCGAGCGCCCCCATCTTCTTCGAAAGCGGGTTGCCATAGTAGGCAACAATTCGTTTTGATGGCAGAATCGAGCCGGGCAGCTGTGGAGGACATGTGACGGGCCAGCCGCATTGAGTGGCATACTCAGGGCTCTCGCCGGCATTGTATTTTATTTTGGGTGCGGATTTACGGGCGGCGCTGGTCTGTGCCGCAAAAGCCGCGGCCTTTCTGGAAGCAGTGGTAGTTGACGCAAAAGCTGCATGAGCGGCCTGTTGCTCGGCTTCTTTTTGGGCCTTTGCCTGCTTGCTGTCAGTACACGACACCAGAGTGAGCGCAACGAAAATCAGCAAAAGTGCGGTATATGAATTACGCAGGTATTTCAAATGGAACTCCTTCGATTTGCATGGTTCCTCATTTGGCTACAATGGAGAAATCTGCTTCATTCCGTATCATCAATCAGAAAATCTTCCGTATCGATGACATCCTTTACCTTGAGTATAAGAGCGTCCGGCCACTCCCTGATCGAAAGTCTGGCCAGAATTTTCGACTCCTCAAATGTCAGATCAACGTCATCAGGCAGCTTATCTGCAATTTCGCTTGCCCACCGTGTCTCATGCGCGCTTAATGGAGCCAGCAGCAATTCCCGCCTCGAAATATTCATGGCAATCCTCATTATCAGTCACTTTTCAGTAACTTTTAAGCTTACAGGGAAAACCGATTCCAGACAAGCTCTATTATGAGATACTATTTGACAAGAGAACCATATATATGTCACCTGAGCAACCATCTTTACCAACCAAGGAGAATAAAACATGACTATATGTCCATGCGGAAGCGGGCTTAAATACAATAAATGTTGCGGAATATGATTCAGGGGAATTGAAACTGGGAAGGCGACTGAGGAGCCGTTTTTTTATTTAACTGACAATCCTCGCTATTCCTACTCTTTTTCACCGACATAAATCGTGGCGATGCCAAAGGTAAGCTCATGTAGATGGATGTTGCGGAAGCCTGCTTCGGCAATCATGTGAGAGAACTCCTCCTGTGAGGGGAATTCCAGAACGGAGTCGGGCAGGTACTTGTAAGCGTTGTACCGTGAGAACAATCCCCCGACAACCGGGAGCAGCCGCCGGAAGTAAAAATAGTACAGCTGCCTGAACAGCAGCGAACGCGGCGTTGAGAATTCCAGTACAATCATCCGGCCGCCGGGACGGAGCACCCGCCACATCTCAGCCAACCCCAGCTTTCTGTCAACGACGTTCCTGATACCGAAGGCGATGGTAATCGAGTCAAAGGTATCATTGGCAAACGGCAGATCTTCGCAGGGAGCAACCTTGAGATCAATCCTGTCAGCATATGGTGATGCTGCTACCTTCACAACCCCGAGATCAACCATCTCCTTACAAAAGTCTGCTCCGGTAATCCTCACCGAATCAGGGGTCCGGAGGGCAATTTCAAGGGCCACATCACCGGTACCGGTGGCCACATCGAGAATGCGGGAGCCCTCACGGTATTTAAGCAGCCGCACGGCTTTTGTCCGCCAGCGCCGGTCGATACCAAAGCTCAATAGCCGGTTAAGAAAATCATAGCGCGGCGCTATAGCCCCGAACATCTGCTGGATTTTCTCCCCTTTATCAGAAAGCCTGTACATTCGTTTCCACTACCTTTTACCTGATTTAAGTGCTATAAAAATGGTCTGGTTTTGTAGCACATTTTCGCCACCATAAACCAGAAAAAACGAAATCATTATATACGTCAGGAGCCGCCACAGAGTGACACCAACTATCCGCATTCAGGATATTGCAGATATACTGATTATGACCATTCTGCTGTACCAGATGTACTCCTGGTTTCGTGGCACGCGAGCTATTCAGGTACTTTTGGGACTGGGGGTGGTGACCCTCATCTATTTTGCGACCCGTTTTCTTGATCTGTATATGACGAGCTGGGTGCTTCAGGAACTTGGTACCGTTCTTATCATCCTTATTATCGTCGTATTTCAAACAGAAATCCGGCAGGCGTTGTATCGCTTCAGCCTCCTGCGCCATATTCTTGATGGTCGTCAGGAGACACGACACAGTCAATTTCAGGATATTGCCGAGACGTTATTTCGCATGGCGGCCAATAAAACCGGAGCCCTGATTGTTTTTCAAGGCAATGAATCGCTGCACGACCTGATGACAAACGGCGTGGTGATTAATAGTGAAATTTCCCCTCAGATGCTGGAATCCATCTTTTATAACGGTGCTCCGTTTCACGATGGAGCCGCGCTCATCAACAACGGCAGGATTGAAAAGGCGGCCTGCCACCTGCCCCTGTCTGTCAGTACAGATGTACCTCAGCACCTGGGCACCCGCCATCGGGCAGCTCTCGGATTGTCGGAACGCAGTGACGCGGTTATTGTTGCCATATCAGAGGAACGCGGTGAGATTTCTCTGGTAAAAGCCGGATCATTTCGCCGCATGAACACCCCCACTGAACTGATTATGGCACTGGATGAACTGTTGAGAAGTGAAATCGAAAGCCACCGCATCACTTTTCTCCAAAGCGTTTTTTCAAATCTGTTCCCGAAAATTGCGATCATGCTTGGTGTGTGCATTTTCTGGGGTTTGATAACAACCCGTCAGGGACAGATTACGACGGTAACCGCGCCGGTGCGACTGCATGGTGTTCCTGACGGCATAGTTCTGCTTCACACCGTCCCGGAAGAGGTGACTGTCCAGATAAAAGCCATGTCAAGCCTGACTCCGCCCCCTTCAAAGCTCGACCTGACCGCCGAAATTGACGCATCCGGCACAACAGAAGGAACCACCTCACTGAGGGTCAATCATGCCAATATTACCGCTCCGTCCGGCATGAGAATAACGTCGGTATCCCCTTCCAGCATCCGGGTTTCGGCAGAGAAGAAGCTGCGCAGGAACGTGCCGGTAAAGGCCACTCTTAAAGGCAGATTGCCGCCAGGACAGTCATCTTTGAACGTCATCAGTGATCCCGGCTCGATCGACATCGAGGGGCCCGCCAGTCAGGTTTCGCAGATTGTATCGATAGCAACCGAAGAGATCGACGCAAGCCAGTTGAAAGAGGGGAAAACGTACCTTAAAAATCTGCGTTTGCCGGATAAGCAGGTATCTCTGCTTCGAGATACTCCCGTAACGATTAAACTTTCCCCTCGAACCAGACGCCAGCGCTAGGAGATATCGGCATACTGCATTATCTACGGCCAAAATGTATCAAAGATTGACTTTTAAAATTGCCTGTTATATAAACTAACCCTTCTTCACAACAAATTTAAAACAATCCGGAGGGAGCATGGCCCATATTCGTATCGTTGTTACGATCTGTTTCATACTCCTGTTACTACCTCAACTCGTTCTTGCTTCGAAATCTCATGTAGTACGAAAAAACGAGTCTCTACAGTCGATTGCCAGAAAATATCATGTTTCTGTGGACGAGCTCAAATCTGTCAACAACCTGACAGCTTCCCATGTTTCCAAGGGTACCCGCCTTATAGTACCGTCTCACGCCGACTCGCAACAAAAGAAAGCCACAACGCCAACTCACCAGGAAACCTATAAAGTTTCAAAAGGTGATACCCTTCCTAAAATTGCCAAAAGAACCGGCGTAAAAATGGCTGACATCAAACAGCTGAACGGGCTTAAAGGAACCAGAATCAAGGTTGGTCAGGTACTGACCCTGGTGGCTGCCGAAACGTCTTCCCGTCCCGTCAGCACCAACAGACTGAAACTTATCAACAAAGATCTCTTAAATGAGCAGGAATTGACTGATACGCTGGCAGAATTGACCGACCTCGAATCGGATCGACCGGTTGACCTTGCAAAATCGATTGAAGCCAGCCAGGCCATCAGCAACCTCAAAAAAAGCGCCTACAGCTTTCTGGGTGCACGTTATCGCTTCGGAGGCAACAGTCGCAGTGCTCTTGACTGTTCGAGCTTCACGCAACAGGTTTTCCGTGAACAGAGCGTTAAACTTCCCCGCACTGCCCGTGAGCAATTTTATGTCGGTAATGAGGTCGTACGCGGTGATCTGAAAAAAGGGGATCTCGTTTTCTTCCAGACCTATGCCCGCTTCCCTTCACACGTCGGCATTTATCTTGGCAACCGCAAGATGATTCATGCATCTTCGCACGAACATCGCGTTGTTATTTCATCAATGGACACCCCCTACTACCTGTCACGCTTCCTTGGTGCGAGGCGTATGACAAATACGGCTTCCGACGCCATTGATTTCAGCGAGTTACTGCTTGGTGTTGAAGAGGAAAACGAAGGTGATATTTTGAAAAACGATATTCTTGGCGTGTCATTCAACCTTGCAAAATAGCACCTGTCACGCGTGCTGCATACGTATCTCATCCGGGTCACCTGACCCGGATTTTTTTTCACCATGAAAATTCTGCTCGCCTACCAATCCGGAGTATCACACCGCAGGGATCCATATATAAGTCTCGTACCAACCGGTTTGAGCTACCTGCACGCCTGTTTACGCGACGCGGGATATGACTCGATTCTGGCCAATTTTTCTGCCTGGCCACCCTCCCGCATCAAGCAGGAATTACTGGCCTTCAAGCCCGATGTTATCGGCATTTCCCAATGGACTCACAACAGGCATATTTCTCTTGATCTTGCCCACATATGCCGCAACCTCCTCCCGAACTGTACGATTGTGATGGGTGGTGGGCACGCGACCTTCTGTTATGAAGACATTTTGATCGAAGATTCGCCGGTGGATGTTGTGGTTCTTGGCGAAGCAGAGTTTACCCTGCTGGAATTTGTTTCTCGGGTTTCATCAGAATTGGACTGGCAGAGCATGGACGGACTGGCATTTCGTCGTAACGGCAGAATCGTTGTCACTCCTCCTCAAAAAAGCCTCGATGACCTCGATCACCTGCCGCTGCCGGCGCAGTACCTCGACATGTCAATCGGTCTTGATCTTGAATTGCAATCCGAATTCATTGTCACAACTCGAGGCTGCCCATCTACCTGCCATTTCTGCAGTTCACCCGCTTTTTGGGGGGGAAAGGTTCGCTTCCGCTCACCGGCGGCGATTGTTGAAGAAATCCGGTACATTCGTCAGAAATTCGGCCTCATCTATTTTTCAATTCGTGATGACACCTTTACGGCTGACCGCAAGAGAGTACTGGAGTTTTGCTCATTGCTGTTGAAAGAGGAGGTCAACATTCTCTGGAACTGTCAGTCGCGAGTTACTGCGATTGACGAAGAACTGTTAATAGAAATGAAGCGGGCCGGGTGTGAATGTATTCAGCTCGGTGTCGAATCGGGTTCGCCGCATATTCTTCAACAGCTGGGTAAAAATATAGCGGTCAGTCAGATTGAACGCGCCTGCGCTCTGATCAGAGAGATCGGCATCAATCTCTCTATTTTCCTGATCAGCAACGTTCCCGGGGAGACCGTCGATGACATCCGACAGACGATGGAACTTGTCAGGCATATTCGTCCTGATGACGGTTATGTCTCACCTCTTGCATATTACCCTGGTACGAAGCTCTATAAAGACGCCGTGGCGGCCGGCACCGTCACTCACGGCATTTTTGCCGACACGAGACATGCCGCCATTTACGTAGCATCCAATCCTGATCATTCTTCCACTCGCCTTCTGAAAGAACTGACAAAGAATCAACAGGATGATCCTGAACGCTTCAATCGTCAAAAGAAGCGTCTCGGATACTGCTTCACTACCAATGTAATAGCAGGAGAATGGTATCGCCAAAGGGGCGAATACGATAAAGCCGAAAAAGAATTGAGGGAAATAACGGCCGTGCAGCCTGGCAATCCGTGGGGGTGGTTTCTTCTCGGAGATCTGTATTCCGGGCTGGGCAGGATCAAAAAAGGGAAAGAATTCTATGCAAGGGTGTTGACCATCGTTCCGGAGCATGGCCCCTCGAAACTGCAAAATATGCGGCATAAAAAAACGGGGCCATGTGAATGGCCCCGTCCGGGTTTAGTACTCTGAAACCTACTTCACAATCCTGATGCCAGGGATGAAGGAAATCTTTTCAAAGGTCTTGTTCAGAGTTTTGCTCTGGAAGTTAGCCAGAGGGGGAGTTTCCGGGTACTCGATCTTGTCGCCTTTGGCAACCTTTACTTCAGGCAGTGCCAACCAGACTTTCACACCTTTTTCGTCAGCCGCTTCCACATACGTGTATCCGCCTGAATTCATGGTCTGGGTGACCGTTGCCTTTTTTCCCGCTCCGGCAGGAATTTCCTGCGCCTTCATACCGGCGTGCGGATCGCCACCTGGTGCAGCTGCACCCGGTGCGCCTGGAGCTGCACCCGGCATGGCGGCCGGCATTTGACCCTGCTGCGGAGCTGGGGCTGGGGCTTCAATCTTTGGTTTGTCTTTGCATCCTGAAAGAGCGAGAGCGGCAATACTGAGGACTACTAATGCTGTTTTTTTCACCTGCGACCTCCTGAATTTTTAATATCGTCGTTGTTTTTACCATATTACGGCATATTTTTCCAAGACAAATATTCTAACAGTTGATAATATAACACTATTTCTTCATTTTCATCATCGGCAAGGTGTCGCAGAACCGTCGTAAATACGAATAGTTACTTCTTGATCGTTCCGGAATCAGCGGGATTCAGGGAGTCGTACAAAGCGATCTGTTCCGCAAGGGAAAGTTTGCGGCGACAGCTTGTGTGCCTCAAGCAGAGACGGCATCGGTCATCTGAACACCACTGACAGCAGGTGCAATCAGGACAGGGGTGTTTTTTGGGAGCATCGTCTGACATCAACAGGCCACTTTTCGTTATAAAAAAACACTCGAACAATAAAACGGCACATAAACAAGGAACCTTCCTAAATCAACCCCGCACGATAAAAACCGAACAAGAGGCATTACTGGCTACTTTATGGGAGATACTCCCTTTGATCCGACGCTGAATAAAACCCTTTCCTGAACTGCCGATGACGATCACATCAATTTCTTCGCGCTTGGCAAGACGGATGATAGTATCAGCAGGGTCGCCGTGTTCAATAATCATCTCAAGCGGAATATTGTGTTCAGCTGCACATTTTTCTACAACATAGAATATTCGTTCCCGGAGTTCACCCCATTTTTTCGTTTCAGTCACCGGGGCAGCAGGCACAAAATCGGTGTACGTTGAAGTCGGTACATTCGGCAGCACGAGCAATGCGTATATGCGGCTTTTAAACTGGCTCTGATTGCCGGCGGCAAGCCGGACGGCCTCTTCAGCAGCCTTGTCGGACTGAGGGGAGCCATCAATAGCCACAAGTATTTTTTTGCGCAGGTTCAGCATAGCACCCTCGTACATGTTTTATAAACAAATTATCACGATGATATTGGAGACCACTTCAGAGTTTTAAATATAAAGTAATTTTTCGTACTTGACAATTGTAAAACAATATTCTAACATTTTAAAAAATAGTTGTAAAAGTGCATTATCCGGCCTTATTTTTAATTAGCGAAGGCATTTTGATACGTTGCATTTCACTATCTACCACTCCAACTCATTAAAAGGACACATCTCATGGCAAAAAAAGAAAAATCGGAATATCTCATTCAGGCAGTTTCCCATGCCCTCGACCTTTTGGAGCAGTTTCATGGTGAGGTTGACGAATTGGGTGTCACTGAACTGAGCAAGCGCTTGAAACTTCATAAAAATAATGTCTTCAGACTGCTTGCGACACTCGAATCCCGCAGCTACATCGAGCAGAACAAAGTGACGGAAAACTACCGCCTCGGCCTTAAAACTCTTGAACTCGGGCAGACATTCATCAAGCAGATGGGATTGCTCAGACAGTCGAAACCGGTACTTGAGGCATTGGTCGCAAGCTGCAATGAGACGACCTACGTATCGATACTAAAAGATTTCAATATAGTCTATCTTGATGTTGTCGAAACGGCTATGACCGTCAGAGTGGTTCCGCGAGTTGGTTCGAGACTGCCGGCTTACTGTACGGCGGCCGGGAAGGTTCAGGTAGCCTATATGAGCGATGAGGAGCTCGAAGCGTATCTTCCCTCGAAAGAGCTGAAAAGCTATACTACCAATACCATAACTGACCGGGATATCTTAAAAAAACAACTTAAACAAATTGCCGAGCAGGGGTACGCTTTCGACAATGAAGAACTGGACACGGGGGTTAAGTGTGTCAGCGCTCCGATTCGTGACTACACCCGCCGTATTATCGGAGCCGTCAGTATTTCAGGACCTTCAATGCGCTTCTCGGATGACCGCATCAAAACCGAACTGATCCCGCTTGTCCTGAAAGCAGGGGACGAAATTTCCGCAAAGCTCGGTTTCCAGAAGTAATCTGCTCCATACAGACACACCCAGGGCGGCTTTCGGGCCGCCTTTTTTTTATGCAGTCTCAATCTCGTCAGGCTCCCTGTCATGTACGGCACTGCAGCGGTATTTTCAGTAAAGGATACAATCATGTTGACCTACAAAGTTGTTGAAATCGGAACAGTTACCGAAGATGCGATCGAAGAAACACTCAACCTCTGGAGTTCCAGGGGATGGAATTTCGACGGGCTACAATTTGCCATGCGGGAGTCAAGCAAACGCCCGGCCATGGCCTTTGCGCTTTTTACCCGGGAATCCTCCGGGGAGGCTCGCCCATGAACCCTCAGGAAACTCTCTATCTGGTTGACGGTTCTTCCTACATCTACCGTGCCTACTTCGCCATTCGGCACCTCTCCTCACCCAGCGGTTTTCCCACCAATGCCATCTACGGTTTTATCCAGATGCTGCTCAAGCTGCTGAAGGATTACCATCCGCAGCATATAGCCGTCGTTTTCGATGCGGGACGGACCACCTTCCGTACTGAAATGTACCCGGAATACAAGGCCAACCGCGCGGCCATGCCGGATGACCTGCGCGTGCAGATGGAGCCGATTCGCGAAGTAGTCCGGGCGTTCAATATCCCGACACTTGAACTGCAGGGATATGAGGCAGATGATATTATTGGCGCGCTGGCGGGTCGTTTTGCCGATCAGGGCGGAAAGGTGGTGGTGGTGACCGGTGACAAGGATCTGATGCAGATCGTCACCGAGCGCGTCACCCTGCTGGATACCATGAAAGATAAGGAATCGGGGATTGCCGACGTGATCGAACGTTTTGGAGTCGGCCCCGAACTGGTGATCGATATCCTGGGGCTGGCAGGAGATTCCTCGGACAATATCCCCGGTGTGCCGGGGATCGGTGAAAAAACCGCTGCCAAACTGATTTCAGAGTTCGGTTCGCTTGATCAGTTGCTGGCGCGGGCTGGCGAGGTCAAAGGGAAGAACGGTGAAAAGCTGCGGGAGTTCCGCGAGCAGGCGCTGCTGTCGCGTCGTCTGGCGACTATAGAGATCAACGTCCCTCTGGAAGTTGATCTGGAAACGCTGACCGCACGGGAACCGGACCAGGAAACCCTGAACGCCTTCTTCAAGAAGTACGGCTTCAACTCCCTGATCAAGGAGCTGACCGGCACGTCGACTCTTCCTACGGAAAGGTATCATACCGTGACGACTGCGGTAGAACTCGAAACCCTTGCAGCCGGTCTCGAACAGGCCGGGGAGTTTGCATTTGATCTGGAGACCACCAGCCTTGACCCGCGGATGGCCGGGATCGCGGGGCTGTCATTCTCCTTCCGGGATCACGAGGCATACTACATCCCGGTGGGGCATGTAACAGCTATCCCCCGCCCTACCCCTCCCCCGCTGGGGGAGGGAACCTTGTTTGCTCATCCAATTGATGAAGAAAATAATCTCCTCCCCCCAGCGGGGGGAGGTCGGGAGGGGGGAGAGTCTCTTGCGCCCGGCCAGCTCCCGCGCACCGTTGTGCTGGAACGTCTTCGCCCCCTGTTTGAGAGCCCCGCCCTGCGCAAGGTCGGCCAGAACATCAAGTTCGACATGCAGGTGCTGGCCAATAACGGCATCCGCCTCGAAGGTGCCGGCTTCGACACCATGCTAGCCTCCTACGTACTCAATCCGTCGCGGCAGGGTCACGGCCTGGATCTCCTCTCTCAGGAACATCTCAACCACCGCATGATCAGCTTCAGTGACGCAGCAGGAAGCGGTAAAGCCCAGAAGAATTTCTCCGAAATAGACATCGAGGCTGCATCGCGGTATGCCGCCGAGGATGCCGATGCCACCTGGCTGCTGCGCCGGAAGTTCGAACCTCTGCTGGCCGCACATCATCTGGACGGCCTGTTCCACACAGTCGAGATGCCGCTGGTTCCTATTCTGGCCGACATGGAAAACCATGGAGTGCTGCTGGATTCACCGCTTCTGGCAGGACTCTCCGCAGAGTTTGCCGGGCGTATGTCCACTCTGGAAGAACAGATCTTCGGGTTGGCCGGACAGCGTTTCAACCTCAACTCGCCCAAACAGATGGGAGAGGTGCTGTTTGAGCAGATGGGGCTGCAGACCGGCAAGAAAACCAAAGGAAAAACCGGATGGTCAACCGACAACGAGGTTCTGACCGCACTGGCGGAAGAGCATGAGATCGTCCGGCTGATCCTTGACTACCGCGGGGTCGCCAAGCTCAAGTCAACTTACAGCGACGCCCTGCCGCGCCTTGTCAGCCCACGCACCGGTCGGGTCCATACCTCTTACAACCAGACCGTCACCAACACCGGCAGGCTTTCATCATCCGACCCGAATCTGCAGAACATCCCGATACGTTCCGAAGAGGGTCGGCTCATTCGTCACGCCTTTATCGCCCCTCCGGGGCATCTCATCCTGTCGGCTGATTATTCGCAGATAGAACTGCGCGTGCTGGCCCACCTGTCCGGCGACAAGGTTTTCTGCCACGCCTTCGCCAACGACGAAGATATCCATACCCGCACCGCCGCCGAAGTATTCGGCCTGTTTCCCGAGATGGTCACCCCCGAAATGCGACGCCAGGCCAAAACCATCAACTTCGGCATCATCTACGGCCAAGGGGCATTCTCGCTTGCAAAACAGCTCGGCATTGCCCGCAAGACCGCCGAAGAGTTTATCTCTGCCTACCGCGAACGTCATAGCGGCGCCATGGACTTCCTGGACTCCTGCATCCGCCAGGCAGAGGAGTCGGGTTTCGTCACCACGATCCTGGGCCGGCGTTTGCCGATTCCGGACATCCGGAGCTCAAACGGCAACGTGCTGGCATTTGCCCGGCGCAACGCCATCAACTACCCGATCCAGGGTTCGGCAGCCGACGTCATCAAGGCGGCCATGATCCGGGTTGATTCCCGCATCCGCGCTGAACAGCTGCAAAGCCGCCTGATCATGCAGGTGCACGACGAACTGGTCTTTGAAGTTCCGAAACAGGAACTGCTGAAGATGGAGCTGCTTGTGGAGGAGGAAATGGGGCGGGCAGTTGAAATGAAGATTCCGCTCAAGGTGGATATCAGCTACGGGGCAAACTGGAGCGAGGCGCACTGAGAACATGGGTGCTGCGGGGGCCCGACAGCCCGGCCCCTCTGTATATGGCGCGTTCTCATGAATATGGGATATAATCGATAGGAAAAGAGGGGGGTTGCGTCCTGCAAGTGGTTTCGACAGAAACAAGGAATCAGTGGCCTCTTTGGGGTTCCCGCTCAATAAAACTTGACGCTGTGACGTCATAACGCTACAGTAACAAGCAGGAGGTACAACACCATGGGAGCACTTACCAAACGGGCAACCGTCTACTTTGACCCAGCCCTGCACCGGGCGCTTCAGCATAAAGCGCTGGAGACATCCCGTTCCCTGTCCGATATCGTCAATGATGCGGTGTTTGGCTCGCTGGCAGAGGATGCCGAGGATCTGGCGGCCTTTGAAGTGCGGGTCAACGAGCCGCTGGTCTCCTACGAATCCGTGTTGAAAGAGCTCAAGTCCAATGGCCGCCTATAATATCTTTTTCAGGGATTCGGTCAGGAAGGATCTTGAGACCATCCCCAAGGGTGATTTGCAACGGATAATCGAGCGAATCAGCGGACTTGCCGACGATCCCCGACCCGTGGGATGCGAAAAACTCTCCGGGCAGGAAAAGTACCGCGTCAGGCAAGGGAATTTCCGCATTATCTATTCAATACAGGATACTGAGTTGACCGTCTGGGTGGTCAAGGTCGGTCACCGACGCGAAGTTTATCGTATCTGAACGCGGAGTGGAAATGAGTTGAGGTGAGAGTGGGGGATTCTCCGGTTTTTTCTCGCGGATGCCGCAAAGGCGGCCGATTGGCCGCCTTTAAAAAGAGTCGATAGAAAAATAGATGACTGCGTTCCGCAAGAGGTTCCCTTTTCGAAGAAGATGTCCTGTTGTGCGTTACCGCGCAGGATGACGTGGTAGAGAGCGCCTGGGTAGTCTATTCGTTGTTTACGCACCATGGGGAGGTTAAAGCGATTTAAAGCAATAAAGCAAGTCTGAACACCCCGCTGGGGGCCCCTTTATCATATCGACTCAAACTTTAGTTTGATAATCTGCGACACCAGCACACACAATTCCTTTTTAAAACGGCACAAATTATTGCCACATGGTATTTGATACGTCCTAAAGTATTTTTTGAATTTCCTGTGCCACTTTTGTAATCATCTCTGAATCTAGCCCACCCTTATCGTCGTCGGCCGTAGTGAAAAGATTGGTTCCCTCTTGATACCCATTTTACTGATACCATTCCTTTTTCCATTCCCAACCTCTTCGATAATCATCTCGCCCCAACATTCCCAAATGTTCCAGAATGATCGGGTCTCCAGCAGGATCAATAAATGTGAAATCCGGTCGAAGTTTTCCAGGCTTAACGGTTCCTTCAACGATACGTTCATAATGATAATCTATACCCATGCTGAAGAGTTTGTTGGCAACCACCAGCTCTGACTTGCTGCGAACCATATGGCCTTTGTCAGTTCGATGGAATAAGGATAAATTCGGGACACTCCCCAGTTTTTCGGAATATATCATTCGGCAGCAGAAAAAACCAGAACAAACGTAGCTTTTTTAACAATTATTTCAGCATGTTGTCTTCACGGACAGAAACTAGTTAACTTCTTAACTACGGCCCCTTTAGGTTCTCCTTTTCGCCCGGTGCCCGGTCACGGCGTGACGGTGATGTTCATTTTGGCCGTGTACAGCTTCTCGCCGGTGATCTGGTTGAGAAACTCCACCGTGGCCGGGAAGATACCGGCCTTGGTCGGCCTGACGATCAGGTCATGGCGCATGGCCGAGGTGAGCCGGAACGGCGTGCCGGCAGGGAGAGTGAAAGGCTGTGAGTACTGCTGGAAGGGAGGCACTCCGAGCGCCCGGCCGTCCATGCCGATCACCTCCGCGTCGATGCCGAGAGTAACCTGATGGATGATGTAA
>JANNLB010000323.1:0-7047 GCA_031396605.1 Geobacter sp.
TGTCCCTTTATTACCTGTCGAACCTACGCCTTGACCTCCGACGCAACCGGCTCGGCCTTCTTCACCAGCTCACCCAGATTCACCCCCGGCAACAGCTTGGTCAACTGCCCCATGGTGCTCCCTAGGGTCGGACCAAGTTAACCTATTGAATCAAAACCAGAAGCATCCCAATAATAGCTGTTTTCTGATCTTAGAAGCCCCTTTTGGGTTGACTATCAATTCCAATTCCAGATCAAAGCGCTATCTTCGTTGGCCCTTCGACTTACTTCGACTGCGCTCAGTACAGGGTCGCTCAGGACAGGCTCGTCTTCGGCTCCTCAACGTACTTATCTGTACGCTTCGTCGCCTCAATCCTCTCCGCCTTGATTTCATCTTTGATTTGAAATTGGTGTTACTATATGATTTCTATTGCAGATCCTTTTTCACTTACTGCCGGATCATCAGCGCCACTGGGCGATAAATCCAGTATTGACCGCCGGTAACATTTGCAAGGTTGATGTTGCCCTTCATCACGCTGCGCTTGCCTTCAACGTTCTGGTGCGACAACGTAAAACGTTTTTTGCCAAGAACCTTGTAGATTACGGCAGTGTGGTCGGGAGAGCCCAGGGTTTCCCACCGCGTGCGTCCGTCAGGCAGATGCTCGGTGGTTTTGAGTGTGCGAAACTGAATGATATCTCCCGCCTTGATCTCATCAGTTTCGGGGTTAAGGGGGAGGCCGAAGGTTGTCGGGCGGGTCCAGTCTGCGAGGTTCATATCAAGCGCTTCCTGAGCGAGATCCCAGCATTCGCCGCGGCCAACCGAGGTGCCCAGCACCTTGTTGACAAACGCAAGCACCTTGCCGTTCAGCTCAAGGCGGAGCAAGTTGGCGGGAAGAGCTTTTTTGACCGTATGGGTAAAAACCCCAAGTCCCTCATAGCTCAGAGAGTTCTTTTGCCCGCTGCCATGGAAGGATACGGTGTAGTTGCCGATGCCTTCTTTAATCAGGTAGCGGACGTTGAACGAGCCGTCGGCATTGAGTGGAATAGGGTTACTGCGCGCAGCACCACCTTTTTTTTCAACCGTTACTATCAAGGTTTTTTCCGTGGTGGTACCGGCAAAAACTACGCTCGACGACATATCGACCGGTACAGGGTTGAGGTTCAGTTTGGCTTCACCCCCCGTATACCATGTTATGGCGCCATTGTTCAATTGCCGCGGTTTTTTTCCGTCCGCATCTGAGCCAACCCGAACTTCGGCATCACGGGTCCGGTTCAATTTTCCCGATGTCGCACAGCCACAGATTAGTGTCGCCAACAAAATCACTGAGATCCCTATTGTCGATTCCATGTATCGCCTGCCTCCCAAGATGCCTAACGGCAAAGATCACAGAGAGTTCACCGCTGCTGCGCTTGATTGAAATTTGCCTATTCTCTGAGGTTTATTGCCATTTTGTCAAATGTAGTCGGTTGAGACCTGACCCTCCAGGGGGAGGCTCTTCCTGCAGTTTCCTGTGACAGCCCCTGCTCGGAAACCAGTTTGATGGCCTCGGCCCGAAACTCCGATGTGTATCGCTGCTGCTTTATCATGGTCACTCCTTTATCTTGGCAGTTTACCAAGAGTGAGTGTCCATTGTCATCAGGCTACCTCAAAATATGAGTGACGCCACTTATTATGCTCCGCAGGAGGAGTATCGGTGGGGTGCAGGAAATTCGTGTGATGCTCGAAGGCGCTGGCGTGGATGTGAATGAATATGGAAAAAACAAGACCTCCCACCAGTAAAAAGCTGATGGGGGGTCTTGATGTGTCAACACGCAATGTAACCGGAAAGCTGGTGCCCGGGTTTTTTTAGTAAAACACAGTGTCTCTGATTTGGGAAATTACTTTTCCAGCAGAATACGCAGCATCCGGCGCAGCGGTTCCGCCGCTCCCCAGAGGAGCTGATCGCCGCAGGTAAAAGCCGACAGGTACTGCGGCCCCATTTTCATCTTGCGGACACGACCGATCGGCACCGTCAGAGTACCCGAGACCGCCGCCGGGGTGAGCTTTGCCAGAGAATCAGCCTTGGTGTTGGGGATCAGTTTTACCCACTGATTATCATTTTTGATCAGATTTTCGATCTCGGCGATGGGTAGATCCTTGTTCAACTTAATCGTCAAGGCCTGGCTGTGGCAGCGCATGGCTCCGACCCGCACACAGATGCCGTCCACCGGGATCGGAGTCGCACTCCCCAGGATCTTGTTGGTCTCGGCAAACCCTTTCCACTCCTCGCGGCTCTGTCCGTCCTCTACCTCGCGGTCAATCCAGGGGAGCACATTTCCGGCCAGCGGAAAACCGAACTCTTTGGTAGGCATGGAGCCATCCCGTAACGCCGCGGTGACCTTCCGGTCGATTTCGAGGATTGCCGACCCCGGATTTTTCAACTCTTCGGCTACAGCACTGTGCAGAACGCCCTTCTGCGCCAATAGTTCACGCATATTGGGAGCACCGGCGCCGCTTGCTGCCTGATAGGTCATGGAGCTGATCCATTCCACCACTCCGGCGCGGAACAGTCCTCCCAGAGCCATCAGCATCAGGCTGACGGTGCAGTTGCCGCCGATGAAATCCTTCTCTCCCTTGGCCAGAGCCGCATCAATCACACCACGGTTGACCGGGTCGAGGATGATGACGGCGTCTGGTTCCATCCGCAAAGTGCTGGCGGCATCGATCCAGTAGCCGTTCCATCCCTGTTTGCGCAGTTCGGGGTGGACCGACTTGGTGTAGTCGCCCCCCTGGCAGGTGATGATCACGTCCAGTTTCTTAAGTTCGGCAATATCCGAGGCGTCCTTCAGGGTGCCCGCGTTCAGTGGCGCCGGCTGTCCGGCCTGAGACGTAGTAAAAAATACCGGTTCAATGCCCAGAGCAAAATCGTTCTCTTCCTGCATCCGCTGCATAAGAACCGAACCAACCATACCGCGCCATCCGACTATTCCAACTTTCATTTTTGTATTCCTTTTCTAAATATTGTGAGTTTGGGTGTGGATCCTAAAGATTAGCTATTATTGCCGCACCCATTTCCTTCGTGTTCACCAGCTTCTCGCCATCTTTCTTCTGGTAGATGTCAGCGGTGCGGTAGCCCCGATCCAGCACCCTGGCCACGGCGTTGTCAATGACATCGGCGGCATCCAGCATCCCGAAGGAAAACTTGAGCATCATCGCGGCCGAGAGAATCTGGGCGATAGGATTGGCAATCCCCTGTCCGGCGATGTCCGGGGCCGAGCCGCCGGATGGTTCGTACATGCCGAATGTCCCCTCTGCCAGCGAGGCGGAGGGGAGCATCCCGAGCGAACCGGTCAGCATGGCGGCTTCATCGGAGAGGATGTCGCCGAACATGTTTTCACACAGGATCACATCAAACTGTTTCGGCCACTTGACGAGTTGCATAGCGGCATTATCAACGTACATATGGGTCAGTTCGACATCCGGATACTCGCGTGCAATGCCGGTAACAACCTCGCGCCAGAGTACCGACGTCGACAGCACATTGGCCTTGTCGATGGAACAGACTTTTTTATCCCGTTTTCTGGCGGCCTGAAACGCAACATGGGTAATCCGTTCGATCTCCGGAACGCTGTAACGCATGGTATCAACGCCGACCCGCTCACGACCGACCCCTTCAATGCCCTTCGGTTGGGAGAAATAGATACCTCCCGTCAGTTCACGGATGACGAGAATATTGAAACCACCACCTATAACCTCTTCCTTGAGCGACGATGCACCGGTCAGGGAGGGAAAGATGATGGCGGGGCGCAGGTTTGCGTAGAGGCCGAAGATTTTGCGGAGCGGCAGCAGCGCCCCGCGTTCAGGCTGCTCGTCCGGCGGCAGACTTTCCCACTTCGGGCCGCCAACCGAGCCGAACAGAATGGCGTCGGAGGCTGTGCAGATATCAATCGTACTCTGCGGAAGCGCCTTGCCTTCGTTGTCGATACCGGCTCCCCCGACATTGGCAGGGGTACGGGTAAAGGTTACGTCAAATTTTTTCTCTAACGCATCAAGAACGTTAAGCGCTTCGGCCATAACCTCAGGACCGATGCCGTCACCGGCCAGAACCGCAATGTTATACGTTTCGCCCATAATTCCCCCAAAAGTTCACATCAGAATCTCAACCCTGCAATAGTAATTTTCACCGCACTGTTTTGTCAAACTAAAAGCAACCACACGTCGATAAGTAAATAAAAATATTAGGTACCTGCCAGCATTGATGTCACCTGAACGTATGCAGGACATATTCGGCAATCGAAAGGGCATCCTTGTCCGAGATAGTCCCCGCATCGAACCTGATCATCCGGGATATCGGATTACGCATTATTTTGACAACATCCTCCGGCGACCTGATGTGATTCTTTCGCAAGTCAGAGCCATGAAGTGATCTTTTCGGATCAGACACATTGCCGCCATCGGGATGACAGCTGAAGCAGAACTGCCGGAACAGCGCCTCGCCGGTTTGCGGCTGCACCTGTTGATTCGATTCCACCCGGGGCGGAGACGCCGCTAGGGGTGATTCCGTTATTTGAGGCGTTTCCTTCGAACAGCCGCCCGTGAAACAGATTATAACAGCGGCTGCGGAACATGCTCTCGTCACTGACAGTAACATGTTACCTCCTTTTTTAAATTACTGTCAGGGGAGCAGAACAATCTTGCCCAGTGTACTGCTTTCCATTACATCATGGTGCGCGGCTGCCGCATCAGCAAGCGGGAGTTCTTTGCTCACGACCGGCCGCAGGGTCCCGTCCTCGAGTCCTGCTGTCAATGCCGCATGCATGCTTTTTAACTCCTTGTCAGTTGCATTGAAAAGTGTCATGCCAAGAATGGTTGATTCCCGCATCATGGTATTTCGCGGATCGATCTCCACTCGTCCCCGACTGCCTATGATCACAACCCTGCCGTTAGGGGCCAGAATCGGAAGATCAAAATCCAGGTTCACATTCGCCAGCATCTCCAGAATCACGTCAATCCCTTTGCCGCAGGTTAGCGTCGGAATTTTTTCCAGATAACCCGCTTCACGGTGGTTCAACACGAAGTGCGCACCCTGGGCAAGAGCGAGTTCGCGACCTGCTTCGGTTCCAGCCGTGCCGATAACCGTCATGCCTGCCTTGCGAGCGAGCTGTATCGCCGCGATCCCTACTCCGCCACTGGCTCCATGAACAAGGACCGACTCGCCGGCCTCTGCACCGGCACGTTGGAACAGCGCCCTGTAGGCGGCGCCGTACGGGACACCGATGGCAGCCCCCTGGCCGAAAGTGACAGCATCAGGTAATGGCTGGGTCTGAAACTCATTGCAGAGCGCCTGTTCAGCGTAGGTACCGGAGAGCGACCGGGCGACATAGACTCTCTGACCTACGAAACGGTGATTGACTCCTTCACCGATTGCAGCAACGACACCGGCAGCGTCGAGGCCGGGCGTGTAGGGCAGTTTCAAATCCGGACGGTACAGCCCGGAACGGATATAGGAATCGACCGGATTGACTCCGGCGGCCTTGACATCGACTACTACCTGACCATGACCCGGCGCAAGGTCTGCCACTTTTTCCATCTTCATCACTTCAGGAGCCCCGAAGGAGTGTACACGAATCGCTTTCATCTGCTTACCCCCTTTTCATGATCTGTTCTGTTAACACGTAGTCCATATTACACCAAATTATCGGCTGCGGGTTGAGGAAATACAACAGCTCCGACATGGTGCTGGACATGCTCGGTGCCGATACGGGTAATTTTCGAAACCGGTTCAAAAAAATAAAGAATTTTTCAAGGTTTCTGCTTATCTACATATAGGTAACCCCAATAACTGGAATATAGTTTTTACAGAATTTATTCAATGCAGCACTACCCCACAACATTGTGCGGCTTATTGCGGGTACCCACAGCATTTGGCGGGTAAAGTGCCCCCAATTATTAACAATTTCTACTCTATCTTTACTCAACACACTGTTATTACATAACAAAACTACTTTCAGATAATTATCCAGCTATTGGCAGGCTACTTGCTTTTATAAACGTATCCTGATCATCCCGCCGAATGGCAGTTTCTTATCCTTTTCGAAAAAAGGTTTATAGATGACAAAGGGCGAGGTGGCAATCAAGGAGGATATTAGAAGAGGGAAATATCTGATGCAGTAGGGATAAGTTCTGATTTATTGATTTTAAAAAGGGGGATATTATGAAAAGTTTTAAAGCAACAAAGGCGTCTCTTGTATGTATGTCGGTTCTGAGTGCTTTCATGTGCAACTTGCCGGCACCAGCAGTCGCGGATCCGGGTACCCTTGGATCGGCCGCATCTTTCGGAGTTTTCGGCGGCGGCGCCGGGATGACCAATCAGGGGCTTTATTCGGTAATCAACGGAGATATCGGTACCACAGCGGATACTACTCTGGTCACCGGATTCCATGACCTGAACGCCGTTTTTACTGAAACTCCACTTAACATCGGAACAGTGAACGGGACGATACACACCGCAGTCGCTCCTGCCGGTTCCGTTCCAAACGCCATTGCAGCTGCGGCCGCACTCGACATTCAGGCGGCATTTGACAGCCTGTCTCCTGCAGCTCTTCCTGGAGGGATAGATGTCTCGTCGCTGGGTGGCGGCGCCGGTGAACTCGGCAACCGCACCCTCGCCCCCGGCGTCTACAAATCAGCTCCAGGTTCATTTGCCATACAAGGCGGGGATCTAGTTCTAGATGGTCAGGGCAATCCTAATTCTATCTGGGTCTTCCAGATGGCGAGCACACTCCTTGTGGGCGGCCCGGGAGTAGCATTTCCCCAGAGCGTCATGCTGGTCAACGGCGCTCAGGCCAAGAACGTATTCTGGCAGGTCGGCAGTGCAGCCACGATTAATGCAGCCGGTGGCGGTACCATGGCAGGAACTATCATTGCTTCTTCAGGCATCGCGACCTCTACATCCGGCAACGTCGACGTAGTAACACTGAACGGCAGAGCATTGGCCCTGCACGCTTCGGTTACCCTGGTTAACACCACCATCAACGTCCCCGGAGTGACCGCTGTACCGGTTGTACCTGTAATCCCACCAGTTGTAAT
>JANNLB010000003.1:0-3391 GCA_031396605.1 Geobacter sp.
TCTCAACTGTCAATAACTATTTTCTCGACAAGACAATCTTTTTTCTGAGCTCCCCGCCAAAACTTCCGCTCCAAAAGGGACTCGCTTTCTATCATAAACAATTTAATACTGTCAAATCAAAAATGAAGATGATAGAAAAAATAATGGGGGCGGTTAGTTCTTTCCCTCAAAAACCTCGTAGAAACCATGAGTTCCCAACGTGTGTACTTTCATAAGATTCGTTGATCCGCGTGTTTCAATGGGGATCCCCATGGTAATTACAATCTGATCACCGTTGTGAAAACCTGTAGCCAGCAGTTTTTTCTCCACCTCATGTATCTGCTGGTCGGTATTTTCCATGATACCAACTTCGGTACATTGCACGCCCCAGTAGATCGACAGCCTGCGGTGAATCTCCGGTGAGGCGGCAAAGGCAATGATCCGGGTTGATGGACGGAAAGCCGATATAAGGGCAGCGGTACTGCCGGATCGTGTAAATACTGCAATTGCCTTTGCTTTGAGCGTGGCGGCAGTCCGGCAGGACGATTCAGCGACCGCTTGCGCCGTTGTCGATACATCATTCAAATGGTCGGCAACGACATGTAAATCCGCGCTTTCAACATCTTTGGCAATGCGAACCATCGTCTCGACCGATTCTATCGGATAATCGCCTGAAGCTGTTTCTGCCGAAAGCATGATTGCATCAGTGCCGTCTATAATCGCATTGGCAACGTCGGATGTCTCGGCCCTGGTTGGGCGCGGATTGCGGATCATGGAATCCAGCATCTGAGTCGCGGTTATGACTGGTTTCCCGGCCCTGTTGCAGGCCTGGATTATCTTTTTCTGATAGATCGGCACCTTTTCCGGTTCAATCTCGACACCCAGATCACCACGCGCCACCATGACTGCATCGGTTGCTTCAAGGATTTTTTTGAAGTTGCGCAGCGCCTCCGGCTTTTCTATTTTGGCCACTACCGGCGTATCTTTTCCTTTTGCCGCGATAAGTTGCTTGATCTGTACAATGTCTTCGGCGGTACGGACAAACGAAAGTGCAATAAAATCAACACCTGCTTCAAGTGCAAAATCAAGGTCGATCAGGTCTTTTTCGGTGAGACAGGGCGCCGAAACATTCACTCCCGGCAGATTGATCCCCTTGTTGTTTTTGAGCA
The DNA here is from genome assembly GCA_031396605.1 of Geobacter sp. Lineage (GTDB taxonomy): Bacteria > Desulfobacterota > Desulfuromonadia > Geobacterales > Pseudopelobacteraceae > JACRCG01. Next base: position 1,149 of record JANNLB010000003.1, read on the forward strand.
GTCCACCGGCAACGACCAGACAGCGCACCCGTTCATCTGCAAGTCCAATAACCTTCAACTCCAGCAGTCCATCATCCAGCAGAATTTTTGAACCGGGATGCACATCGTGCGGCAGAGAGCGGTAAATTGTCGGAATGATGCCGTCACCGCCAAGCACGTCATCGGTGGTGATTACCACCTCCTGCCCTTTGGTCAGCAGCATCCCCTCCCCTGCCATTTTACCGGTCCTGATCTTCGGCCCTTGAAGGTCGCCTAGAATGCCGGCCTGATGCCCCAACTTATCCGACACCTGCCTGATGATCCGGATCAGTTCCAGCTTCTGTGAGTTTTCGCCATGCGAGAAGTTCAGTCTGAATATATCGACACCGGCCTTCATCAATTTCTGAATCATTTCCGGTGATGAGCTTACCGGGCCGACAGTTGCGATAATCTTGGTTTTGCGGGCTGATCTTGGCATTTACAGCTCCTTAATGTTGATTCTGTTTCACAAAATTCAGCGTTCCGCCAGCCAAAAGTTCCTTACGCTGGCGACCGGAGATATCCAGCAATGTGGTGACCTCCCTGCCGTTGACGAACACCGGAATTTCACTGGCTCCGCTCTCAACAAGGCGCCGTACGCCAGGAAACGAGACATGATCCCCCTGATTGAATAGGTCAATATCGGCAGGGTTTTTGAAAACCAGAGGCAATATGCCGAAATTAACCAGATTGGCCTTGTGGATGCGGGCAAAGCTTTTTACTATCTTGGCGCGAACCCCCAGATAACGGGGCGCAATGGCGGCATGCTCGCGGGATGACCCCTGCCCGTAGTTTTCGCCGCCAATCACGACACTGTTTCCAGCAGCCTTGGCGCGTGCAGGAAATTCGGCATCAAGCTGCTCAAATACATGTTCTGATATGGCCGGAATGTTACTGCGCAGAGGCAACACATTGTTTCCGGCAGGCATAATATGGTCTGTCGTAATATTATCCCCCACCTTTAGAACAACCTCAGCATCCAGGATATCCGGAAGCGGCTCGAAGTCAGTCAAGGGAACGATGTTCGGTCCGGTTTTGATTTCGATTGATGAGCTGTCGTCCATCGGGAAGATGATTCCAGAATCGTCCAGCAGATAGGAGACGGGGTTGCTGACACCCGGCCAGACCATTGTTTTTGCCATATCGCGCGGATCGGTAATCACACCGGCCAGACCGGAGGCTGCAGCGGTCTCCGGAGAGCAGAGATAAACCTTGTCATTCTTAGTGCCGCTCCTACCTGGAAAATTACGCGGAAATGTGCGCAGGCTCACTTGATTGGTGCCTGGCGCCTGTCCCATACCGATGCACCCCAGGCAGCCTGACTGATGAATACTGACACCAGCCATGAGGAGCATCAGAACACCCCCCTGTTGGGCCACATTCTCCAGAACCTGGCGGCTGCCGGGATTGACGTGGAAATGCACACCCGGCGCCACCCGACGCCCTTCAACCATGCGGCAGACAGTCATCAGATCTCGGAACGAGGAGTTGACCGAGCTCCCCACGATCACCTGATCCACCTTGATGCCTGCCACATCCCGCACCGGCACCACGTTATCCGGCGATGACGGACAAGCTATTAACGGCTCCAGAGAGGAGAGATCAATCTCGACATTTTCATCGTAACCAGCGCCATCATCCGCAGCAAAAGGCTGCCATGAGCCCCCCCTCCCCTGCGAAATCAGGAATTCCCGAGTTCGTTCATCAGACGGGAATATCGAGGATGTTGCGCCAAGTTCGGCTCCCATGTTTCCGATGGTTGCCCGATCAGTCGCAGAAAGCGTTGCCACACCGTGACCGTAATATTCGATGATCTTGCCTACGGCCCCCTTCACCGTATGGCGACGCAACATCTCCAGAATCACATCCTTGCCCGATACCCATTCCGGCAACCGGCCGGTAAGTCTGACCCCCATTACCTTTGGGCAGGGGAGCGAAAATGGGTGTCCTCCCATGGCCAGCGCAACATCCAGGCCACCCGCCCCAATGCCGATCATGGCAAGACCGGCCGCGGTAGGGGTATGGGAATCAGCCCCCAGAACGATCGTGCCTGGCACACCGAAGCGTTCCAGATGCACCTGATGAGAAACACCGTTGCCAGGCTTGGAGAGATACACCCCATATTTCATCGCAGCTGATGTCAGAAAAACATGATCATCCGCGTTCTTGTAATCGGTCTGCAGCAGGTTGTGATCGATGTACTGGGCCGCCAGACCCACCTTCAC
>JANNLB010000004.1:0-2340 GCA_031396605.1 Geobacter sp.
TCTCAACTGTCAATAACTATTTTCTCGACAAGACAATCTTTTTTCTGAGCTCCCCGCCAAAACTTCCGCTCCAAAAGGGACTCGCTTTCTATCATAAACAATTTAATACTGTCAAATCAAAAATGAAGATGATAGAAAAAAACAGGCACTGGAACACCGAGCAGAAGATATATATCAGGTTGATAGTTTCTGAGCTACCCCACCAGAGCGCCTGTACAGCTGGAACCCTCTCCTGCTGTGCAGCAATAGCAGTGCTGGGAAAGACGGATTTTTTTCCCGTGCATACCACCATCGTCCAGTTCTGAAATGGTTATTTCGGAGCCGTCGTCAGCCGTAACCGGCATAGCTAACGCCTGATTAAAATCGCAGTTATAAATTTTCCCCTGCCAATCGACACTAATCAGGTTACGACACATGATACTCCCTGCGGCTTCCGGATTGAACCGGCCTGCCAGCAGGCGCAAATATTCGACGTAGGTGCCATTAGCGTCGAGATGCTCACGAAAACGTCCGATCGGTGCATTGGTGATAGTGAACAGATGATTGAAGGAGATCCCGTGACGGGTCAGCAATTCTTTCTTGTAGGCATCTTCCAGCCCGCTCTGCGAGCCGGGGACAAAATCCCCCCCCGGGTTGTAGACCAGATTCAGCTCCAACTCGGTACCGTATCCGATGGAATTCAGCTGTTTCAAAATTTTGATGCTGCTCTGATAGACACCGTTACCCCTCTGCCGATCAACGTTTTCTTCCAGGTAACAGGGGAGCGAGCCGATAATGGTCAGCCTCTGGCTGCGACAGAACCCCGGCAGCCATTCCCACCCTTGCTCGGCCATGATCGCCAGGTTGCTGCGTAGTAACCGACGGTGTGCCACACCCTCCGTCATTTCAATAAACGTGCGAAAATGGGGATTCATCTCTGGGCATCCGCCTGTTATATCGAGGGTAAGCCCGTGATGCGCCCTGAGAAACCGGGCAATCTGCTCCATAACCCCCGGCCCCATGGCTTCCGTACCCCGACGGGAAGCATTCACATGACAGTGGCTGCAGTGCAGGTTGCACAGGTTGCCCAGGTTGACCTGCAGGGTCCGCAGGCTTTCAAACGTTTCGTATGCCGGATTCACCGCCTGCAGGCGGTCTTTAAATGAAAGTACCATGTATCTTCCTTACGCTTTTTTTTGTTCACCATGCTCTATAAGCAGGAAAAACGGCGAGAGGATACCCATAAACCAGACAAAACAGATCATGCCGGTAAGGGCGTTGAACGCTCCAAAATTTGTACATGGTCCGAATACCCGATCATGAAACGTCAAACATGGGTAGCGACCGGCCCCAAGCAAAGGGCGTTGACATATATCGAGAAAATAGAATATCTGCCAGGAGTTCTGCCGGATATATCGGCCGAGAGCATAAAAAGTTCGGAGCGTTCCGCCAAAACCCCAATCGCACCAGATCATACGCCAGATTAAACTGAAAAACGGAGACAGTAACAGCCTGCCAGTATGCTTCTGTATCTGATATATCGACGTCGCACGAGCAAAAAAAACTCCCGCACCGACAGTGTGCAAGCCCATTATCATACTCATCAGGATATAGCGACGATGAAAACCTTCCGCCTCGAACCGTCGTGCAGAGGTTTTAAGATAACCGGGAAGTGTAAACAATTTCCCCTGAGAACGGATTTTCTCGGCAATGCGTTGATCTTCCAGAAACGGCATGCTTTCATCGAAGCCGCCAAGATCCAGGAAAAATTTCTTTGTGAGCAACAGACCCTGGTCGCCGTTGGTGGTATTGACTCGATTGAAGGCGCTCTTCTCCTCGGCATAGCGATAGGCCATTGTGTTGCGCTTCGTGGTGCGCATGAACCGCAGGCAAAAATGACCCGCAATCCGGTCGTGTCCGCGCAATTCATGCGTCATGGCACGTACGGCATCGCTGAGAAGACAGGGATCTTCTATTCTAGAATCTGAATGCAGAAAAAGAAAATAATCGCCGGATGCCAGTCCTGCTGCGGCGTTCATCTGTGCGCCTCGACCTCGCCGGGCGCTTACGAAGTCTGCGCCACAAGCTTCTGTCACTATCCGGGTTGCATCCGAAGAACCACCATCGCCAACTATAATCTCAAGTGAAATATTCTGTTGTTTTTTGAGATCGTCCAAAAGTTCAGGCAGATGGTCTGCTTCATTGAGAGTCGGAATGATTATTGAGAGTAGAGTTTGAGGTATCTGCTGCACCGAGAACTACTTACCCTCCGTTGAGAGAGAAATTTCCCCGTACCACGCATCCGCATTACCACCGGTATTATCGGTATCGGTCATGATCGCGATAGCCTCGGCTTCTGGA
>JANNLB010000029.1:0-4084 GCA_031396605.1 Geobacter sp.
GTTTCAGACGGTATATTCGCTGCTCGCCGGTTCAACCGGCATACGCTGTGAGCGGGGTTTCCTCCCCGATCGTGATGAGCTGGATGAATACCGCCGCAGCGGAACGCCGCTGCTCTCGCTGGAGTCTTCAACCCCCCTGGCTGATTTTGATGTGATCGCCTTTTCCACCTCGTTTGAGCCGGACTACCTGAATATCCCCCTGATCCTCAATCTGTCGCGTATTCCGCTCTACTCCAGCTCCCGCAGCCAGTCAGACCCGCTGATCATTGCCGGCGGCGCCGCCTTCTTTATCAACCCCGAGCCGGTTGCCGATTTCATTGACGCCATCTGTATCGGCGAAGGTGAGGATGTCATTCCAGCCATGATTGCCACGCTGCTTTCTCCCGTTGAAAACGGCAGACGCGGATTGCTGCAAGCTCTCACAGCGATTCCCGGTGTGTATGTACCCTCGTTGTATCACCCCCATTACAATGACGGCATTCTGGCCGGGTACGATATCGAAGTGGGAGCTCCGTTGCCGGTCGTGCGTGCGCCGGTCTGCCTGGAACGGCACGAACCCTCCTCGTCACAGATCCTGACCGAAAATACCGAATTCGGAGACATGTTCCTGGTAGAAGTCAGCCGGGGCTGTCCGCGCGGTTGTCGCTTCTGCAGCTCGGGGTTTATCTACGGCACTTTTCGTCAGCAACCCTTCAATAACATTGTCGCCCTGATCGACCAGGGACTTGCCCATCGCGGCAAGGTGGGACTGGTGGGTGCGGCCGTATCCGATTATGCCGAAATTGGCAGGCTCTGCCGGTATATAGTCGGGAAGGGCGCCAAGGTCTCGGTTTCATCCCTGCGCATCGATCGAATTGATCCCGACATGCTGGATGCCCTGATTGCCAGCGGTCACAAAACGATCTCACTGGCTCCGGAGGGGGGCTCGCAGCGCATGCGTGACCTGATACGCAAGAACCTGACCGAGGCGCAGATCCTGGAAACCTGTGAGATGTTGATCGATCACGATATCCTCAATCTGAAGCTGTATTTCATCATCGGTCTGCCGAGTGAAACGGATGCCGATCTTGAAGAGTTGGTCCGTCTGGTCGAAACGATCCGCGAGCGGGTCATCGAGCGGGGGCGCGCCAACAAACGGCTGGGTGAAATTACCGTGTCGGTCAACCCATTCATTCCCAAGCCGTTTACTCCCTTTCAGTGGTGCGGCATGGAACCGCTTCCCTCGCTGGAGCGCAAGGTCAAGCTTCTGGAGGCCCGCCTGAAGCGACTGTCCAATGTCAAGCTGAAGGTCGAAAGTCTGCGAGAGTCGTATCTGCAGGCGCTCCTGTCGCGTGGTGATCGACGCTTGTCTGCGATGCTGATTGAAATGGCTGAGGGGGCTAACCTCAAAAAGGCTGCCAGAACTTGCGGAATCGATACGAACTGGTATGTGCAGCGTACGATCGCCGGTGATGAACTCCTGCCGTGGAGCATAGCAGGCACGGCGGAGAACGCCATGCTGCGGCGTGAGTATGAACGGGCGCTGGCGGGAGAGAGTGAAACATTTTGAAGAGCTGTACGATGTGCAAGAAGGAATATGACGAGAATGCGGCACAATCCGAATATGCCGAGGCGGGTGAATGGCTGGCTGGTGAGGTGTGGAAGGATGCCGGAGAATTATGCCCGCTCTGTCTTGAAAACCGGGCAAGGCTGGTGATGATGTACGGTCACGAGTACAACACTTAGGACTGATAAAATAATTACATAATCATTTTGTTGTTTGAGGGTGTAATGGAGTAGTTCCACTCACCGTGAAACTCGTCAAGTGAAATCTGTATTGCGACAAACGGCAACTCGCAAGGAGATTGATACTCTTTTGTGAGTACATGACCACTTTTATCATCAGGCGACCTGCTGACTCAGGGGAAGCGTAACGGCAAACAGGGAGCCGGTTCCCGGTTCGCTCCTGACGGTGATAACCCCGCTGTGGTTCTTTACGATGCCGTAGGAGACCGAAAGTCCGAGACCGGTGCCGCTCTGCTTCGTGGTGAAAAACGGCGTAAAGATATCCTTGATCTGTTCCGGCGGTATGCCGTTACCGGTATCCTCAATCTCCACCCGGCAGGTTCCGGCGACCGCGTCTTCGATGATACGCACGGTAAGTAATCCGCCCTGCTCCATGGACTGAACAGCATTTACGATCAGATTAGTGAACACCTGGCGAAGCTGGTTTTCATCCCCTTCGAGCGTCACCGTTTCCGAAGATGATTCCCGGCGGACCTCGATACCGTTCAGCGGCACCTGGTGCCTTATCTGCCTTAGTATCTCCTCCAGAGTTTTGTTTATCAGCACCCGCTTGATGTTCTTCCGCCTCCGACGGGCAAAGGAGAGCAGGTTCCCGACGATTCCTTCCACCCGGCCCACCTGCTGTGCGATGATCTCCGCCTCCTCTCGACTGGGATGATCCTGCGGCAGTTCCATCAGCAACAGTTCAGCATTTCCCCGGATAATTGCCATCGGGTTGTTGATCTCGTGTGCCACTCCAGCCGCAAGCTCGCCCACCGCGGCAAGTTTTTCCGCCTTGAGCAGATCTTCCTGGGTCTTCACCAGAAGCATGTTCTTGGCCTCCAGTTCGGCGGTGCGCTCCTGCACCTTCAATTCCAGACTACGGTTCAATTCGGTGATTGCCGCTTCCCGCAGCCGGAGAGTGCTGGTCATGACGTTGAATTCCTGGGCAAGATCTCCGATCTCATCTCTGGTTTTTGTTTCTATGCGCAGGTCACGTTCACCGGCGGAGAAGCGCTGGACCAACCCCTGAAGCTCCCGGATCGGGCGCGAAAGGTGGCTGCCGGTCATTCCGGAAACGGCCAGTCCGAACAGGGAACCGGCCAGCAGGACGCCGCCGAAGAGCAGGTTTATTTTATTTTTCAGCGCCAGGTTCGGCTGTTCCCGCATCCCGACGTAAAGCGAGCCGATCACCCCGCCATTCAGATCGAAGATCGGTTCGTAGGCCGAAAAATACCAGTCATTGACGACAAAGGCCCGGTCGACCCACTTTTCCTGTTTGACGATGACCCGGTTATACACTTCTGCGGACAGTTTCGTGCCGATTGCCCGTTTCCCGTCACTGGTCTGGACATTGGTGCTTATCCTGGTGTCATCCAGGAAGATGGTAGCTGTACCCACATCCTTCCCTTCAAACTGGACCCCCTCATAGACTATTTTTTTGATCCTGTCGACAACGGTATTGTTGCCGTTCAAGAGCACCCCACCGTACAGTGCACCGACAATCTTCCCGCCGTGATCCCTGACCGGCGCAGATGCAACCAGCAGCATCCCGGAGCGCTCGGATTTTTTCCCGCCCGTTTTGGCCCGTTCGGTCGGAATCACGTCAATAGTGGCCTGGCGAGCCAGTCCTTCCCCTTCCAGCCGCAGCCTTTCGGGAGTGAAAATCGTGCTGCCGGCTGACACTTCACCCTTCAATGCCCGTGTGATCAGGTGATCGTCTCTCTGAATGTCGCCGAAAACATCCGGATTGCCGGCACGGTACAGCACCTGGCCCCGTCTGTTGACCACCGTCAGGATGTCAAGTTTTTCGTTACTCCGCACGATGGAAAAGAGTGGCGCGAGCGCCCGTCGATCATTGGCGGAGACCGCTTCCGCTGCAAACGGCATCCGTGCCGAGAAGCGTACCACATCCCGGATGTGGCCGATTTCGTTCGAATAAACCTCCCGTGCCGAATTGAGGTCGGTGCGCACTTTCTCCTGCGCCAGGACATTGATACGGGTAGTGATGATATAGATACCTGTCAGCGAGCAGAACAGGATTGTGACGAAAAGCGGCAGGAGCGAGCCGATAGTCAGTTTCATCCTGATGGATAGTCGGGGGAGATTCATATATTAGCGGCCTCTTTTGCTGTTTATACAAAGTCACCTAAGCTGGGGGAGGTTGCCATGAAAAGTACATGTCCGGGATTACGACGTTCCGGTTCTTGTGGTAGCAATTACACCTTCGCGCTCCCGCCGACCGGTGCTGCCGTTTGTTGAATTTTTTTTTGCTTCGGTTTAAAAGTGATTGTCAAATATGAAGGTTTGAAGCTGGTCT
>JANNLB010000214.1:0-5516 GCA_031396605.1 Geobacter sp.
GAGGTGGTCTGTAATGCATTACGGAATGGTAATTGATCTTAAACGTTGCGTTGGGTGTCAGGCTTGTACCATCGCCTGCAAGGCAGAGAATGGCACACCTCCTGGTGTTATGTACACCAAGGTTCTGGATCAGGTTTCAGGAGAATACCCCAACGTGCGAAAACAGTTCGTCCCGGTTCTCTGCAATCACTGCGTGGACGCACCGTGCCAGAGGGTGTGCCCCACCGGTGCAACCTACAAACGTGAGGACGGAATTGTTTTGGTGGATCACGACAAGTGTATGGGTTGCCGGGCCTGTTATGTGGCTTGTCCGTACAACAACAGGATCTTTTTGAAAAGTGGAAAACTCAAGGCTGGATATCACGGCAAGAAAATGACCCCCTATGAGGCGGTAAAGTACAAAGAGCATCAGGACGGGATTGTTGAGAAGTGCACGTTTTGTTCGCACAGGGTGGACGCGGGTTTGAATCCGGCCTGCGTTCAAACCTGCCCGGCAGATGCACGAATATTTGGGGATCTGGATGACCATGGCAGTACTGTCAGCAGGCTTATTCGCAGTCGGGGCGGTGTGCAGGCTCTGAGCGAAGACGGTACCGAACCGTCGGTTTATTATCTGAGTTAGGGGGATTGACATGTCAAAAAGCATGCCTTTAGTAGAAGGGAACACATACGTACTTGGGTTTCGACAGCAGGTAGAGTGGTCGGCATTGATCGCCAGTGCCTTCTTCTTCGGAAAGGTCGGGGCCGGCCTCTTCATGATTTCCGTGGCTACCCAGTCGCGCCTGGGAATGTTGATTGGTCTATTGATAGTCGTTGGCGGCAAGGGAGGGGCCCATATGCTGTTTTTGGGGAAGCCTTGGCGTTTCTGGCGAGGAATGTCACAGCCCGGGAGTTCCTGGGTTTCGCGTGGTTTATGGGCCATGACGCTCATGGTGGTATTAGGAGGTTGGGCTCTGTTGCTTCCAGCGGATAGCCCTCAGTTCATGCCTGTGGCGGTTATTGCAGCGGTCTTCGCCTTTGTTGTGGCGATATACGACGGTTTTCTGCTGACATCGTCCAACGCCATTCCAATCTGGAACACCGCCTTGATGCCGGTCATGTGCATGTTCTACGCGTTCCTGGGCGGCACGACCATGACACTCTTTCTGGCCCATTTCGGATTCATTCAGCTGGCGATAGGCGAACATCTGCTGTCTACCATCGAGATGGCTCTGCTGGTGGTCAACCTGCTGATCGTCATCATGTATCTGGCAACCAGTGTCACTGCCGGGGCAGCCGGAAAGACATCATTCAACCTGCTTGTCAGAGGCCCCTATGCTGTACCCTTCTTTACGCTGGCGATCGGGGTGGGCCTGGTCTTTACACTCCTGATGACCTTTTTCGCCGGTCCCAAGGCAAGCACCGGAATCATTGCCCTGATTACTGTCGCCGACCTGGTAGGTCATTATTTCATATTCTTCCTGCTGTTGAAGATAGGGGTTTTCAAGCCGGTGTTTGGGCAGCTTAAAATTTAATCTCAGTAGTAATTAGTAGCAAACCGCATACTCTGGAACGGCCATAACGTGAACGAATATAATCGGAATAACTGAACGAACAGTCAAAAAGGGGGATAGCGTGTTGCAGTTCATTATCCAGGGCAGAGGGGGCCAGGGAGCCCAGATGGCTGGGAACATCCTGGCGGAAATGTTTTTCCAGGAAGGGCGACATGTCCTGGCCTACGCGACCTACGGCGGGGCTCGCAGAGGGACCCCCGTCAGTTCATCGCTGAGAGTCGATGACAAACCGATCCGGATGCGCTGCGACATCGAAAATCCCGATGCAATAGTTTGTTTTGATCCCAGTCTTCTGACAGGTGGCAATCTGCTCAGTGTGGCCACGGAAAAGACGCTGGTGCTGATTAATTCGTCCCGTCCGGCAACTGAGTTTGCACATCTTGGTGATTTCAGGGTCATTGCTATCGATGCCACGAGTATTGCCAGGAACAATCAACTGGGGAGAATTGTGAATACTACCCTTGTCGGCGCGTTGCTTGGATTGATGAGTTACGCCAATGTCGATCTGCTGCAGAAGGTTGTCGGGGAAACGAGCCCGGTTAAGTCGGAAAACAATGTGGCGGCCTGTATGGATGGTTATCGAATTGGCAACGAAGGGAGCTGTTAGATGGCAAACTCACTTGACAGGGTTCCATCGATCTGGACCACGGGGTGGACAGACGTATTGAACACAGGCACGTGGCGTAATGCTGTTGCCGTACATCAGAAAAAACCCGCACCTTGCTATGGCGCCTGTCCTATCGATGGAGATATACCGGTATGGGTTCATCAGGCTCGCAGTAATGATTTCCAGGGGGCATGGCAGACTCTGGTTGAACATAATCCGATTCCTGCCGCCATAGGCAGAACCTGTCATCACCCGTGCGAAAATAGCTGCAATCGCAGTGAATACGACGGAGCTGTTTCAATCAATGCCCTTGAACAATACATTGGGGACATGGCTATTCACGAAGGGTGGGCATTTGTGCCACCTGCTGAGGTATTGGACAAGAAGGTGGCGGTCATCGGTGGCGGTCCGGCAGGATTGTCGTGCGCCTACCAGTTGCGGAGGAAAGGTTTCGGCGTCACTATCTATGATGCCAACCCTGAATTGGGAGGGGTGCTTCGTTATGGGGTCCCCGAATTCCGCCTGCCCAAAAAGGTGCTTGCCGCCGAGATCAGGAAGATTGTCGATCTGGGGATTGAGGTAGTGACGGGGCGCAAGATGGTCGGCACGGATCTGGATGAGCTGGGGAACAAGTTCGCGGCTGTCTTTATTGCTTTCGGAGCGCACAAACCTAAGAAGTTGCCCCAGTTTCCCGAAGGAAATACCGGGGTCATCGACGGGCTTGAATTTTTGCGTAGTGTACGCAGCGGAACCCCCCTGAGCCTCGGACAGAACGTGATCGTAATAGGTGGGGGGAGTGTGGCCATGGATATCGCCGGATCGGCCATCCGCCTGGGCCGCACTGCCATGATCCTCGCCCTGGAAGGCAGGGAGGTAATGCCGGCTCCCGAAGACGAGGTTCAGGATGTCATGGATGAAGGCGCCCTGATCAACTGCGGTGTCATGGTGAAGAGTGTTGAGGATGCGGCGGGGGCGTTCATGCTGCGCTGCGTCAACGTCGAACTTGATCCTGCCGCTCCGGCTGGAGTGCTACTCCCGATCGAACTCGCTGGTACCGAATTTGTCGTACAAGCCGACACGGTCATCCTGGCCGTTGGTCAGGATCCGGAACTGGCGGACTGGCAGGAAAGACTCAGGATCGACAGATCCATGGTCGTTATCGACAGCAGCTACATGACCAGTTGCGCAGCAGTCTTTGCGGCCGGCGACGTGGCCAGCGCCGAACGCTTCGTCTCCACTGCCGTGGGTGACGGGAACAGGGCGGCCAACAGCATCGCGCTCTACCTTGGACTGCCGGGTGGAGGCAAAACTGAATCATCCGATCATCCCCCGGAAGTAACATTCGCGGAGATCAATACGTTCTACTTTCCACTCAAAGCCCGGCAGGAGCGGGACAAGCTCGACGCCCGGGAAAGGACGGCTGACTTCAGGGAGATCAGGCTGGGCCTCTCGGCGGAGCAGGCTCAGGCCCAGGCAGAGCGCTGTTTCAGCTGCGGCAATTGCATCGAGTGCGATAACTGCTTCATCTTCTGCCCGGATATGGCCATAGCAAAAGATTCCTCCGTGCCACTTCATTACAGCGTGCTTGATCAATACTGTAAAGGCTGCGGCTGCTGTCTGGAAGAGTGTCCGCGCGGAGCCATGGGCGTCAAGGAGGAATCAAAATGAGTGTTGCTACTACCAGACTGCTGCTTAACGGCAATCATGCCGTCTCCCACGCTGTAAAGCTGGCCAGGCCCAATGTGATCCCTGTCTATCCCATAACGCCTCAGACACCGATTCTTGAAAAAATTACGGAATTTCAGGCCGATGGTGAAATGCATGCCGAGATCATGACCATGGAATCGGAACATTCCGCCATGGCCGCCGCCATCACCGCCTCGCTGACCGGTGTCAGAGTCTTTACCGCCACGGCGTCGCAGGGGCTGCTGTTGATGCACGAGATGCTGCACTATGCTGCCGGGGCCCGCGCTCCGATTGTCATGTTCAATGTCAACCGGACACTCGGTTCTCCCTGGGGGTTCTGGCCCGATCAAACCGACAGCATGGCCCAGAGGGATGTCGGATGGATCCAGTACTACTGCGAAAATGGTCAGGAATCCCATGACACCACCCTGCAGGCCTTCAGGGTGGCGGAGCAGGTAATGCTGCCGGTCATGGTCATGCACGAGGCTTTTTATGTCTCGCACTCCCTGGAGGCGATCGACCTGGCCTCCCAGGATCAGGTCGACCGGTATCTCCCCCCCTTCGACCCACCCCACCGTCTTGACCCGCAGATCGGCGAGTCCTGGGGGAATACCGTCTCCCAGATCATGTTCCAGAACCATCGCCGGGACATGGGCGATGCCATGAACAGCGCTCTTGCCGTGGCCAAACGGGCTGACCAGGAGTTGAAAGAACTTGTCGGCAGGGGCTATGGCATCATTGAGCAGTATCGCTGCGAAGGCGCCGGGTTTGTTATCGCCACCATGGGGAGCATGACCGGAACCGCGCGGGATGCAGTCGACGAAATGAGAAGCGAAGGCCACCCGGTTGGACTTCTTAAGATCAAGCTCTTCCGGCCGTTTCCCCTGGATGATGTCCGGGCGGCCCTGGGGGGGGTAGCCAAGGTCATGGTGTTGGACCGCAACTTTGCCCCCGGTACGGGCGGATTTCTTTTCCAGGAGATCAGAGCGGCCCTGTACGGGATGGAATCTGCCCCGGAAATCCACGGGTATCTGGCCGGAGTGGGGGGGACCAACATCTCGCCCGCTGCCATCAAGAAAATGGCCGCATCTGCCATGGCTGAAAAGCCGCTGTCCAATTCTGTGTGGAAGGGGTGATGGTCAGATGAGTTACCAGATAGAAGAGCAGAAGGTCTTCAATTCAGGCCATAGCGCTTGTCCCGGCTGCAGTGAGGCCCTGGCCATCCGGTTCATCCTCAATACATTGGGGTCAGACACCATCGCGGTCGTCCCTCCCTCCTGTATTGCGATTATTTCCGGGCCACAACCGCTCAGTTCGATGAGAATCCCCGTGTATCAGACGACCCTTGAGGCCAGCGCCGCATCGGCGGCCGGGATCAAAAGGGCTTTGGTGTCGAAAGGGAACAACCATACCACAGTCGTGGCAATAGCCGGTGATGGCGGAACCTATGACATCGGATTCCAGTCCCTTTCGTCCGCTGCGGAAAGGAACGAGGACATCATCTACATCTGCCTCGATAACGAGGGTTACATGAATACCGGCAGCCAGAAGAGCTCCGCGACCCCCTCGCTGGCCTACACTACGTCGACCCCTGCCGGCAAGCTGACTCCGAAGAAAAATATCGCGGAAATCATGGCCGCCCACAATATCCCCTACATGGCGACGGCCAC
>JANNLB010000063.1:0-2445 GCA_031396605.1 Geobacter sp.
GATCGCATACAAGTGGTAGCGCTTGCTGTTCTCGGTCCGGTCGAACCACGGTTCCCAGCTCTTGCCGCCGTCAACCGTGCGGAAGATGAGATTGAATGCGCCGACAATGAAACCGGTGGTTTCGTTTTCGAACCAGACATCTAGGAACGGTTTGTCCGGCCCCTGTTCGGTGAAACTCTTGAGGTCAGCCATCAGGGCGCCTTCAGTGCCTTGGGGTGTTCCTTTGGGAGTCTCGATTTTATCATGGCAGCTTGAGCAGTTTTTCCATCCCTTATGGTAACTGGCCATGACCTGTGCGGCGGCGCGGCCATCGAACTGTTTGATCCACGAGGCGCCGCCATTGGTACTGTGCAGGACCACCCCGTCATGCCCAACGGCCCACCCTTTCTGAGGGGACGGGAAATAGACCGCCACCAGATCGGAGCTGACCGGTACGCTTGCCTGAGTCCATTTCTTCCCCTGGTCGTCAGAGTACAGGATATGGCCGCGCTGGCCGACGCAGATCAGACGCTTGCCGGCTACAGCGACACCGTTGAGAAGGTTTTTGATGGCAAGCGGACTTTCCAACGCCGGGGTGTCGAGTACATCCTGGAAAACAGGAGATGCGGCGGTAACGGGAAGTACGACTAAGGATGTAATACAGACTACAGTCAGTATTCGGCGGATCATATCTTCTCCTGGGTACCGTGGCTGCCCCGAATGATACAAACAGGGCGATGCCCCCGGCGAGTGGTGCCGCCGGGGGCATCGTTCAGCAAAGAATCAATCAGCGGACTCCGCTTCCCGCCAGTGCGTCGGGGCTCCAATCCCTGTCCGGGAGAACCGGCTTGTAGACGACGCCGCCGGTCTCGGCGACATTGACGTCCAGGGTGTAGACGTTGGAGTTGAAATCGTAGAAGCCATGGGTAAATGAGTAGGGGGTATTCACGTCATAATTCTGCACCATGTACATGAAGGCGCTCCGGTAGAGCTGCCCGCGCGCATCGTACTCGTCGCTGGCGAGCGCAGTCCAGCTGTCTTCATCCAGATAAAAAGTTCGCTTGCTGTAAATGTGCCGCTTGCCCGGCTGGAGGGTCGCTTCAACCTCCCAGACCCGGTGCAGTTCCCAGCGAACGAAGTCAGGATTGATATGTTTCGGTGTCAGCAACTGCTCGGCCTTGGAACCATAGACCAGCTTGTAGTTGTTGTAGGGGACATACAGCTCTTTCTTGCCGATCAGCTTGAAGTTGAAACGATCCATTGAGCCGAGAAAAAGACACCATTCATCATAGGCCGTAGCGCCATTGAGCTGGGTGTTGGGCGTGTCGTAGTTGATGTCGGGAGCAAGTTTCGTCCGCCTCTGGCCGGGAAGGTACTGCCAGGCGCGACGCCCTTTTCCGTACATGTCGAGGGGGTCGAGGACCAGGAGCATTTCGCCGTTGTTGCGGGGCGGGCCGGTGGCGATGTCCTTGAGCCTGAAAAAGAGTTCGGATGAAGTCTTTTTGGGATCCCAGTAGGGCCAATCCATCAACTCGTCCAACTGATAGGTCATGGTTGCCCGCCCGGAGGCGTTGACCACCCAGGAGCGGGGGTTATGCTGCAGTGAAACGCCATTGAAACGGATGATATGGTTCCACATCGCCTCGAAACCGTCCTTCGGGATCGGGAACGGGTAGGACGCATGGGCTCCGACCAGTGTCAGGCCATTATTGGCGGTCTTCGTCGTAGTGGCCTGCTTGATTGTATTGTCGTTCACGTACTTGGGAAAAGCCGCCGTTCGTTGGGTTTTGTAGACATCCATGCGGAAGCCTGGATACTTCTTTATCAACGCCTTCTGTCCCTCGGTCAGTTTGTCGGCGTACTTGCCCACGCTCTTCTGATCGATGACAAACAGGGGCTTTTCGCCGGCAAAAGGGTCGGGACGGAGAGGGGAACCCTTCTTGAACCCCGCTGGAGCGGTGGTCAGACCACCGGTGTATTCGGGAATACTGCCATCCTTGTTGCCCGCCTTCTCGGCGCCGATGGGGGTGAGTGTAGTGCCAAGTTTCTTCGCTTCCTCGGCGGAAATCGCCCCAAGAGCGATCCCTGCACACCCCAACAGCAGGCTTGCTGTTATTAATCCTTTACGAAAAATCATACCGTGTACCTCCCTCTAGAATGCGTATCTGTAGGTGAATGAAAGTGTCCCGCGATCCTTGAGCAGAGATGGATCGCCATTATTGACAGTAAGCGCACCGGTTGCAGGGTCCGTACTGAAATGTCCAAAATAGTCCACATAAGCCAGATCGAATTTGTGCCGGGCGAGGTAGTCAACCGACAGTCCGACACTCCAGGAGCCTGCATCTTTTTGCAGGATGTTCGTGGGACTGTTGCCGCGCAAGCCTCTACTGTAGGTCAACGGCATGCTGAGGTCGGCTCCGGGCAGGACCTGGAACCAGGTCGGCGCAAAGTTCACGTCGACCGAGA
>JANNLB010000074.1:0-4808 GCA_031396605.1 Geobacter sp.
ACCGAGAAATACCACTTTCCCTCCAACGAATCCCACACAGAACGTATTTTTTTGGATTCAAACAGCTTGATGGCGCTGCTAGGCATGGTCAGTGCTCCCAGATTTTAGTGATTCAGCTTGTGATGCTGACTTGCGCGTCAAAGATTGTATGCGGCAGTAACGGGGCTGCACTTGACCTGCCGGGCAGCCTTATCGCCCGGACACGGTCAAAGTGCAAGTTGGGTCATCACTTTTATTCTATGTGAATATGTGAAGGGCGTCCCCAAAGGTTGAGGCTTTTATTCTATGTGAATATGTGAAGGGCGTCCCCAAAGGTTGCCGTCCCCAAAGGTTGCCAAAGGTTGAGGTTGTGTCTGCTCGTCCTGAAGTGTGAAATAATGAATGGCGGCTGTCATGACAAAGACACCTCATCCCCGGCCTGGGTTTCCAAAAAAACCCGTGCCGGTGCAATTTTTGTCTGTCCAATCCGGCATCCGTATAACGGCTGAAAATCTCTGCTGTTTCCGGTGATGAACCAGCCTATCCCGTGGGCAATAGCGGTCTGTAAGAGAATTCGGTCGTTGTGCGGCAAGTTGTGCAACCTCTCATCAGTAATACCGGATATCGCATCCGGTACAAGCGTTGTATTTTTGAGCAGTTCCAGCAGAAAGGGCATGGCAGCTGGTTTCTTTGACTTCATGTTGCTCAGTGTTTCTTCCATAACCAAAGGGGAGATAAAAAGTCGCAACATTCCCTGCTGCTGAAGTTCAAACAGGATGTAAGAACGCGAAGTTTCAGCACCTGACCAGGCGATGGAAAACACGATATTGGAGTCCAGAAAAACGGTCAAAGGTTCCATTTTTTGAGAATCCGCTCCCGTTCTCCGTATTCAAGTGAATCTTCCTGCACCATGCCAGCTATCTGTGTATCTGAAAAGACCCGCAACGATACAGCCAGCACCGGACGAATACAGAGTATATTGTCGCGCACCTCCACCTGAACCGGCTGTTTTGGCTCAATACCTAACTGACGCCTCATCTCCTTGGGGATTGTAATCTGTCCCCGTTCTCCTACAATAAGAGTTTCCATATCATTTTACCTCCTTACTCGATATGACATTTTTACATATTTACGGTAAATATGCAAATTTGTGCTTCGGTCATTCCTGCTTCCTTACCAGAAACATGACCGCAACCCCAGTCTGTATACCGAAGACGTTGTGTCCGGTGCCGGTAGCCGGGTCGAGAATTTCAACGTTTTTTTCACCCAGCATCGTGCCGAAGTGTTTGTGCGACAGCCAGTCCACCCCTTCGATCATGAAATTTACGATCTCGCTGGGGGTGTAGACGATGCCCAGCCGGTCGGCTCCCTTGGGGTTGTAGGCCTTGTAGAAGTTCTCGTAGATCACCTTGAGAAAGGTCTGTTTCTCATGATGGCTGACGATGCCGGTGGCCTGGGCCTTGATCATTTCGTAGTAATCTTTGATACTGTCCAGAGTCTGGTGCTTGGTCTGGCCGGTGAAGAAGGTTTCCTCTACCTTGTACAGCTCTCGGGCAATATTGTTCTCCCGGTGGAACTGGGAATCGCTGAATATGCTGACGAAGATCTCCTCGGTCAGGATATGCTGGATCAACATTTCGTTGATGTCGGCCACGGTTATATCGGGATTGATGGACTGCTTGCAGAGATCGAGGAATTCCTTGCGACTGGAGACAAAACACTCGTTGCACTGTTCCTGAGTCTCGATCATCAAACTCAGGGTTTCCAGGACAATGGGAATGTCATGTTTGAAGCGCTGTACCGCTTCGTTGAAGGACTTGACCTCGGGGTGTTCGTAGCTGACAAAGGAGGTCAGTAGTCTGTCAAGCTTTTTGGCGTCGCGGATTGAGGCCAGGCCGACCTCCTGCCCCTGCTGGTAGAGAATGGCAATTTACTGTCTTCAAAGAGGATATTGGTACGGGGATACGCATTAGTAAGTTAGAAGTCATTTTCTGCGCTTTTTATTGCAGAAAGTGAGTTCGTTAACGCACTTATCCTGTTTTCAGGGTCAGGAACGTCCTCAATCGCGTCAAATTCGGCGTTCACCCGCATGCTCTCTCCCCTGACCTTCAGGCTGGCCTCCATGAGCCGCGTACGGATGACAATAAAAGCAAAAAGGACAGAGCCGAAGCCCTGTCCTTTTGCAAAATAAACTTTAAAAACCGTTGTCCACGAAACGAAGACTAACTTCACACAAGCTATTCCCGCCACTATCTTCACTCGCTGACGTAATCACAACCCTCTTTGGGACACTTCAGGAATTCGCCCTTGCGTTTGTAGATCTTTTTGACCAGCAGCGGGAAACCGCATTTCGGACAGGGGGTTTCCACCGGCAGGTCCCACAGGGCGAATTTGCACTGCGGGTAGCGGTTGCAGGAGTAGAACAACTTGCCGAAGCGCGATTTCTTCTCCGTCAGCTCTCCCTCCTTGCACTCCGGACAGACCACGCCGGTGCTTATGGGCTTGACCAGCGGCTGGATATTTTTGCAGGCCGGATAGCCTGAACAGGCCAGATATTTTCCAAAGCGGCCATCCTTGATCAGCATCGGCAGTCCGCACTTTTCGCATTTTTCATCGGAGATAACCGGCTCGGCGACCTCACCACCCTCCTGATCGACGTTGCGGGTATATTTACATCCTTCCTGAAAGCCGGAGCAGGCGATGAATTTGCCGCGCTTGCCGAGTTTTACGACCAGCGGCTTGCCGCATTCAGGGCAGAGCTCATCGGTCGCCTCGGTCGTCAGGTCGGCCTTGTTGACTTCACCCTCTTTCTGTTTCAGAAGGGCAATAAACGGCTCCCAGAACTCCTTCAAGAGCGGCTTCCACTCTTTTTCACCACGCGAAACCTGATCCAGCTCCTCTTCCAGTCCGGCGGTAAAGTTATAATCGACGTACTTCTGGAAATGAGCCGTCAGCAGGTCGCTGACCACCATGCCGACATCTTCCGGGAAGAAGCGCTTCTTGTCGAGACGGGCATATTTTCTCTCCACCAGCGTATTCATGATCGAGGCAAAGGTTGAGGGGCGGCCGATGCCGTACTCCTCCAGCGTCTTGACCAGGGTCGCCTCGGTATAGCGGGGCGGCGGCTGGGTGAAGTGCTGCTCGGGGAGGATCTCATGCAGTTTCAGCGCTGCGCCCTCTTTCATAGCGGGCAGCAGCCCCTCCTTTTCTTCATCCTGGTCATCGAGCCCTTCGATGTAAAGCTTCATGAAACCGGGAAAACGGATAACCGTGCCGGCGGCACGCAGTCCGGCCCTGGCTGACCCGGCAAACGGGCCGGCGGTTAACGGCACAGCAAGCTCTGCGGTGATATCAACCGATGTCTGGTCCAGCAGCGCTTCGGCCATCTGGCAGGCGACAGTTCGTTTCCAGATCAGCTCATACAACTTATACAAGTCAGGGGTCAAAAATTTCTTCAGTTCGATCGGAGTTTTGGCGATATAGGTCGGTCGGACGGCCTCATGGGCCTCCTGGGCGTTTTTGGATTTGGTTTTAAATATTCGCGGCTTGGGTAGCGCATATTCCTTACCATATGCGGCAGAGATAACGTCGTGGGCATCTTTCAAAGCCAGGGTTGAAAGGTTGACGCTGTCGGTACGCATGTAGGTAATCAGACCGACAGAACCCTCGGCTCCGATGTCAATCCCTTCGTAGAGCTTCTGCGCAGTTGACATCGTTTTCCTGGCCGAGAAGCCGAGCTTGCGCGAGGCCTCCTGCTGGAGTGTCGAGGTAGTGAAGGGGGGCGAAGGATTGCGCCTTTTCTCGGTTTTTGTGACTTTTGCTACCTGATAGCTGCACGATTGCAAGGCCGCTTTCAGAGCGGTCGCAACTTCTTCGCCTGGGATATCGAATTTGCCGAGTTTTTTGCCCCCGACATCTACGAGGCCGGCCTTGAATTCCTGACCTGCCGCAACACCCAGACGGGCTGCGACAGTCCAGTACTCCTGCTCATTGAAGGCCAGAATTTCCTTCTCACGTTCACAGACAAGCCTTAGCGCCACCGACTGGACACGGCCGGCAGAAAGCCCGTAGCGAATTTTTTTCCAGAGAAACGGCGAAAGGTTGAAGCCGACCAGATAGTCCAGAATCGAACGGGCCTGCTGAGCGTCTACCAGATCAAGGGCGATGTCGCGGGGGTTTTTGACGGCATGCAGAATAGCCTCTTTGGTGATCTCATGGAACTCGACCCGCTGGATTTTGATGCCGGGGTTCTTTTTATCCAGCCCTAGTGCCGCCAGCAGATGCCAGGAGATCGCTTCCCCTTCACGGTCGGGGTCAGTTGCAAGCAGCAGTGTATCCGCCCCCTTGAGTGCAGCTTTGATTGCATCGAGATGCTTTTTGCTTTCCGGCAGCACGTGATACTTGGGCTCAAAGCCCTTCTCGATATCAACTGAACCCTGCTTGCTGGGGAGGGCACGTACATGCCCGAACGAGGCCAGGACTTTATAATCGGGGCCCAGGAATTTTTCTATGGTTTTCCCTTTTGCAGGGGATTCGACGATGACGAGGTTTTTCGACATAAGTAAAGTAGTCCTTATCCAGTGACGGCGTAGTGGGTTCCGGGCAGTGGTGTTACCGCCCCTTTGAGTTCAAGGTGCAGTAACATAGAGGAAACCTCCCCGGCTGTCAATTCAGTTTGGGAAATGATGTCGTCGATATGCAGCGGTGAGTGTGCCAGGAGTTCGTAGATGGCGGCCTCTTTGGGTGTCAGGGCAAAGGTGCGTGGAGACGGCTGAAACAATGGGGCATCGGCAGATGCGAGGGCACCACCTGGGAACTCCTCAAGAATA
>JANNLB010000095.1:0-6921 GCA_031396605.1 Geobacter sp.
GAACGAGCAGGCGGTGAAGGCAGCACTGGAATATCGCAGCGACCTGAAACAGCTGCAGACGAGTCTGAAAACAGCCCAGCTGCAGGAGCGGGTTGCCAGTCGCCAGTCGTGGCCGGAACTCACTGTCAACGCCGGTGGCGGACTCTCCGGGTCGGGAGTTGATTTAGGTGAAAGTTACCAGCAGGTTGGAAAACTTAATGGTACATTCTGGACTGTCGGCATGCTGTTCAACGTGCCGCTGGGCAATACGGCTGCCCGCAATGAGTACCGCAAGAGCAGGACCAGGACCGAGCAGGTCCAGTACCAGATCAAGGCCCTGGCGTGGAAAATCCGCAATGATGTCGAATCCGACATGCGGGCGCTCATATCGGCACGCCTGCAGATGCAGTTGTCCGTCAGTTCGAGCCAGTTTGCCGAGCAACGCCTCGAAGAGTATCGCAGGAACAACCAACTCGGCAGCGCATCGATTCAGGACGTCCTGAATGCCGAAAACGACCGGAATACCGCCCACAATTCACATCTGGAAGCGGTCGAAACTTTTTCAAACGCCGTAATAAAGCTCTGGAAGGATGCGGGACTGCTCCTTGATCGCCAAGGTATTCATATCGACACCTCCCATCCGGACAAACTGACGGAAAGCAAGGAGCAGAATCCTGCACTTCTGGTAGACCCTCCCGTATCCGGCAGCCCGCCGACTTCACCTGCAGCAGAACAGGAGCAGACTCGGAACCGGACGACAGTCCCCATGCTTTCTGCTGCGGAAGCGTCAGGCGTTGCAGTGCAGAAACCGGTTGCAGGTGGTGTGAAGGTGGCAGCACCTGAGGCACATGCGCCGGTCCCTGTCGCCCCACTCAGGTACACGCTCACCATCGGAGAATATGGCGCGAAGTCCGCGATTGCCGATGCCGTAAAGAGGATAAAACGCGCAGGGCTTACGCCACTTGTGAAACGGATTCCTGCGAGAACGGACGCGATGATTCGCCTCTTTGTCACCGTCTATCCGGATCAGAAATCGGCCCTGCTGGAGATTAACAGGCTTCGCAGGCTCAGGGTGGCCGGGTTTATCATAACCGGCAAAGATGGAAAATTCACCGTGTATGCCGGTTCATTCCGCGATCAGAAGCAGGCCGGCATTGAGCAGGAGCGCCTCGCCGCTCTCGGTATCAAAACTGTTCTCAAAGAAACTTCCGTTCCTCTCACGACTTTCCTGCTTACGGCCGGCAGCTTTGCGACACGGGAAGCAGCCGTGCAGAATGCGGCAAAACTGGAAAAGCAGGGCCTGAAGACCACCATCACGGAGAATGCCGACTAGGGGTAAATGTTGAGAACCCGCTGATGGCTTTTCACGTACAATCAGCAGAATGACGGATTAAGTGCAATTTCGAATTTTCCAAATCCGAAACACTTTCCCAGAGCATGCGACAGCGGATACCATGAGACAGCTCATTGCGCGACATCGCCATTCGATCAGCGAATTTATAAAATTCGCGCTCGTCGGCATACTGAATACGGGCGTCGATGTAGCAATCTTTTTTCTGCTGACATGGATCGGCATCCCTTATGTGGCGTCGCAAGTAGTTTCCTACTCCTGCGGAGCAGCCAACAGCTATCTGCTCAACAAAGTCTGGACATTTCGCTCCAGTGGCCTCTCCTATGCGGAGATCGTCCGTTTCACAACCGTAAATCTGATCTCGCTGGGAATTTCGGTCGTTGTACTCAGCATGCTCCACGGCACGGCCGGACTGGATCTGGCAACGGCCAAAGCGGGAGCAACGCTCTGTGCCCTGGCGGCAAATTTTCTTGGCAACAAGCTCTGGGTCTTCAGGTAAAGGGAGGTAACATGACAGGGGAATGGTGGATTATAACGTCGCTCTGCTGCGGACTCTTTCTCCTGGGGACCTGGATGGCGGCAGGCCGGGCGGCCCGTGAAAAAACGGAAACGCCCGTCGGCGGAAAGTTGATCCTGCTCCTGATCGGAGCCGGGCTGCTACGGGTGATGCTGGCGGCAACGACCAGAGGCTATGCCGCTGACATCGGAACCTTCAGCGCCTGGGCGGCGCACGCAGCAGACGGTCTGACCTCCTTCTACTCGCCCGGCTACTTCGCCGACTATCCCCCCGGCTATATCTATATTCTATGGCTGGTCGGCAAGCTGCGGCTTGTGCTGGGAATCGACTTCGACACCCCTGTTTTTCTGGTTCTGTTGAAGCTTCCGGCAATCCTGGCGGACATCGCTACGGCAGGAATTCTCTTCCGCCTCGGCCGCCGTTATTGGAGCGGCACAGCCTCGCTGATTCTGGCGGCCCTGTATGCGTTCAATCCGGCCGTCGTCCTCGACTCGGCGGTCTGGGGCCAGGTGGACAGTGTCCTGACGCTCCCGATCCTGCTGGGAGTGATCTTGCTGGAGAAGAATCCGGCGGGAGCGGGAGCCGCCTTTGCCACGGCGCTGTTGATCAAACCCCAGGCGCTCATCTTTGCCCCGCTCCCGATCCTCTGGTTCGGCATCCGGTTCCTGCGCCGGGAACGGCATGCAGCGGCGGACCTGCTTATGTTCGGCGGTACGGCAATCGCGATCTTCTGCCTGATCATCCTCCCCTTTGCCGTGAACGAGAGCCCCGGCTGGATCATCGCGAAATACGGCGGCACTCTGGCCTCGTATCCCTATGCCACCTTCAATGCCTTCAACCTGTTTGCCCTGACCGGAGGCAACCTTGCGCCGACTGCGGAGCGGCTCCTGTTTCTGCCATATGCGGCCTGGGGAAACATCTTCATCGTCCTGATTGTTGTGTTTACAACGGTGGTGGCATTAAGCGGGAGAGATTCAACCCGCTTCTGGTACATGCCCCTGTTTCTTTCTGCATCGGTCTTCGTCCTGTCGGCAAAGATGCACGAACGCTATCTTTTCCCGGCGCTGGTGCTTGCGCTGGCATTCTACATTATCACTCGTGAACGCTGGGGACTTCTGCTTTTCGCCGGGTTCAGTGCGACACAGTTTCTGAATGCAGTAGAGGTGCTGGCACTCAGCCATCGGGAAATCTACGCCGTGCCTCGACTTGATCCGCTGCTTCTGTCCGTATCACTGGCCAATGTGCTGCTCTTGCTGCTTTTGGTGAGGGTCGGATACCGGCGCTACGTCCGCCCGGACCTTTCCGGATAGTTCTCTGCGGCCTTGTCTGACGTGCTGAAATTAAGTATTTCCCGCACCACGTAGAGGGGTCTTCCCTTGGCCTCGTCATAAATCCGACCGATGTACTCGCCAATGATTCCCAACATCATCAGTATGACACCGTTGAAGAACAAGCTTACCGCCATCACCGACGCCCAACCTTCCACGGTATGGTCGGTAAACAACTTGAGAAAAATTACCACCAGAAGGTAAGCGAATCCTGCAAAGGAAACGACCCCTCCCACGTAAGACGACAGTTTCAGAGGCTTGATGGAGAAAGATGTTATACCGTCAAAGGCAAAATGGAGCATCTTCTTGAGGGGGTACTTCGTTTCTCCCGCGAAGCGCTTGTCCCTAACGTATTCAACCCCTGTCTGCCTGAATCCGAGCCAACTGATGATCCCGCGCACGTAACGGTTGCGCTCCTTGACCAGTTTGAGCGCCTCACATACTTTGCGATCGATCAAACGAAAATCGCCTGCATCCACCGGAATGTCGACATCGCTCAGGCTCTTGAGAACGCGGTAAAAAACTGCAGAAGTTGCACGTTTGAAGACAGTTTCCCCCTTCCTCTCGGCACGCTTGCCATAGACGACATCATATCCTTCGCGCCACTTGGCGATCATCTCCGGGATAACCTCGGGGGGATCCTGTAGATCTGCATCGATAACGACCACCGCATCTCCCGACGAATAATCCATTCCGGCCGAGATCGCGGTCTGGTGCCCGAAATTGCGTGAAAAATCTATGAAGTGCACCGTAGGATCAGCCTCGCAGATACGCCTGAGGATATCAGGGGTGGCATCCTGGCTGCCGTCATTCACAAAAATCATCTCATATGGCTCGTTCAGCGATTCCATCACCTCTTTAAGCCGTTTATAGGACTCGAAAACCACCAGTTCTTCGTTGTACATTGGAACCACTACGGAAATTACGGTTTGTTTCATCTGATCACCTCGTTGTAATGCGGGACAGGCCCGGCAAGCATTGTGTAGTGCTGCGGTTGCGTTGTCAGAACAGCCACGTCGGGAGCCACCTGAGTCCGGCTATATACCCGTCCGGCACCTGCATCCCGGACAGGGCCGGATAGAAGAGGATGAAGAGCCCGCCCGTGACGGCGAGGTACACCCAGACGACAGTGCGGAAATCAGGGAAACTGCGCTCCATACTTTTCAGGACTGCGACAATGCAGAGAATCACGAACGGCACTGCCGAGAAAAAGTGGTAGATGAACACGAGCCTGTTTATTCCAATCCATGGCAGGTACTGGAAAGCCAGCGCCAGCAGTACTACCCCCAATTTCGCCTCCCGCCGCTTAACAGCCAGAAAAACCGTCGCAATAATGGCCGGAATGGAAAGCCACCAGATGGCCGGATTACCAAAAGAGGCAATGGTGGAGACGGTTCCGGTTGAGAGTCCCTCCCCGGTGTACATCCACATGGGGCGAAGATCAAGCAACCACGACCACCAGGGGGAGGAAAACGGGTGCGTGGACTGCAACGTCTTATGATAGAGATACATATGCTTCTGCAGTCGGAAGACGTCTGCCAGTTCGTGCCCCTGACCGGGCAGTTGCAGGAAGGGGATATACGCCAGAAGATATATTACTGACGGGATTACCACAAAGGCGACCAGACAGATTCCAAACCGCCGCAGAAGAAATGCGGTCGCTCCCCGCCCGGGTAAAAAGTTCCGTCGCTTCAGATCCAGTGCCGTCCTCAGCAGCACCAAGAGCCCAATCCCGCCGCCGGCGTACACTGCAATCCATTTGCAGGCGGCGCCGATGCCAAAGGCCACACCAGCCAACAGTAGAGAAGCGTTCGTACTTCGCGGAGCGGGTTCCCCTTTCTCCGCGAAAAGATCAAGAATAAAATAATACATCACCAGGATAAAGAAGACCCCATAAACATCGATCACCGCTACGCGGCTCTGCGTGAAGCGCATGAATTCGACCATCATCAGGAACGCTGCGCAGAAGGCATAAAAGCGGTCCCGAAAGAGCTTTAGCCCGAAAAGATACATCATTGGTACAAGTGCGACTCCGAAAAGCGCTCCGACGACCCGCCAGCCAAAGGGATTCATTCCGAAGAGAGCAATGCCCGAGGAGATCAGGAGCTTTCCCAGCGGCGGATGCGTGTTCTCGTAGGGTTCGATCCGGTTGAGCATTTCCCAGGCTGTCCGGGCATGGTAGATCTCATCGAAGTAGAAACCGGTCCGGAAGGATGGAGCATACTCGAAGGACGACTGCTCGTCGATGAGGTTTTGCGGTTTTCCCCGGTCGGTATCGGAGACGTTTTTCCCAGCGATCCTGAGGCCCGGCAGCGGGGTCCGGCTCCCTTTTTCGACAAAGGCAATTTCGTTCAACCGGCCGCCGGGAGTGTCGGCGGTGAGACGAACTGCGCTGGTCCGTACGGCAACTTCGCTGTACTTCCAGATGTTCGAGTCGTCCTTGGTGAATGACGTAAGTCCGACAAAGGCCCCGGCAGGGTCGCGCACGGCAAGCGAGTAGCGGCTTCCGTCGCCGCTGCTGTCATTAATGCCGCAGTAATAATAGATTCGGGAAAGGTCCACCTCACGGCCAAGTTCGATGGTCGCGGCTTCGCCGGCCGCAGTTGATTGCCAGCCTGTTTCAGGGGCAAGGTGTCCACCAAGATTGAAGAGGGAAACCAACAGACAAACAGCCGACAGCGCCGACATCACGGCAACGTCGCGCCACTCTACCCTCTTCTGCAGCGCAGCAGCCGGAACCGGATCAACCGTCACCCTTTCGCCTGCACTCCCGCTCCTGCGACGAAGAATGGTTCCCCACCACGCAAGCAGCGCTCCGAAACATCCCAGAGCAACAATAACCGCTCCACCTGCGCGGCTTCGGTCTGCTGGAATGGGGGCGGAAGCCGTCCGGGGCTGAAGCGGCGCAATCCGGATGCCTGCCGGCACGTTGTTGACCTTTTCCACCGTTACATCCTTGAACCAGGCTGTGCCGCTGTTCAGACTGCCGTATCCGCCAATACCGACCGTAACGGTAAGCTTTCGCTGATCCGGCCCCGTTTTTCCGTAAAACTCAAGCGACTGCCAGTCGTTGCCGCTGCCTTTGATTTCAGGGGAGCCATCCTGGATCTCTGCAACGGAGATTCCGGCCCCCCGGGCTGCGGATCCGACATTTTCGCTACGGGCCCGGCAGGCGAAGCGATATATCGTATCCTGCTTCACCGCCAGTTCCTGAACGAAGCGGGCATCGTTGGGAGTTGCCGCAATGATCCGGAGCAGGGAACCACCCTTCTCCTGTACGATTTCGAAACTGGCAGCGCCCGTCTTGCCGGAAGAGGCATTCCAATCGTATTTCGTCCACTGCCGAGCGCTCAGCGGTTTACCGTCAGTCGGTGGGGATTGCATATCACCGGCAAAAAGAACCGTCGATGTCAACAGCAGCAGTAGTGCGGTTAAAAGCGCTCGTAAAACTCCGCTCATTTGTTCATATCCTTGGTGAAAAACAGCAGGTTTAATAAAAAACCGGGAGAGCCTTTAAGCTCTCCCGGTCGGTACAAGTTGCGGCATCTGCAGATCTGGCATGCCGAATTAGCCTGCAGCCGGGCGATGATCAGGAACTTGAGGCGCCCAGGCTGCCGGAATGTTTACTGCCCTGCGGCAAGCGCGGCAAGCTGAGCAGCACTCAGTCTGGAGAGGGAGCCCATGCCGCCTCTGTTACTATTGATGGCGGACTGGGTGGAAGATACTGATGCAGTCCGCATCGATGA
>JANNLB010000122.1:0-4825 GCA_031396605.1 Geobacter sp.
GCCATGATCCCCGCCATCGGGAATGAATCGGGAGCAGCCGGGCCGAGTGACCGCGCCTCGCGACTGGTCGTCAAGCTCAAGCCCAAATCATCCGTAGCCGAGGCGTTTCGCGGACTGCGCACCGCCATTCACTTCTCCTCGCTCAAGCGTGACACCAAGGTGGTCATGGTCACCAGCAGTTTCCCGGGAGAAGGAAAAACAACCATTGCCGCCAATCTGGGTCTGACCTTTGCCCAGGCCGGCAACCGGGTGGTCCTGGTTGACTGCGACCTGCGCAGACCCTCCCTGAACACCATTTTTGAGCATTCACGCACCCCCGGCATCACCGAAGTCCTGGCCGGTGATGTCCCGTTGGCCGAGGCGCTGCACAACACCAGTATCGAGAACATCAGTCTGCTGACCGCCGGCACCATCCCCCCCAATCCGGCCGAACTGCTCTGCTCCGACAGCATGCGCGTCCTGCTGGCCGGACTTCGTGAAAGTTACGACATCGTCATCATCGACGCCCCGCCGGTAATCCCGGTCACCGATGCCCCGCTGCTGACCGCCTTCACCGATATGGTCGTCGTGGTGCTGGAATCGGGCCGGATCCCTGCCAAGGCTGCCCAGCGGATGAAAGAGCTGCTCCAGTCGGTACAGGCGCCGGTCGCCGGCTTCGTACTCAACGATCGTACCGCGCTGTATTCAGACACCTACGGTTATTACGGCAAAGGGTACTATGGCAAAGGGTATTACGGCCGCCGCTACTACGGTTATTCCTACTATGGCGCTGACGACCAGAAAGAAACCGGCGTGAAAAAATCATGGTGGCGGAAGCTGCTGAGGTAACTATAATGCTGGTTTCACTTGGTGAGACACTTGATGAACTGGAATCAAGTGGATTCAGCCTTCATGCAAAGCTCAAGGAAAAACTTCTGAAAGAGGCTGGAGGGACGTGATTAACCAGACTGATGAAATAGAGGGAGATGCCCCCTGATTTTCCGCTAAATTAACAAGGAGTTTCTCAAATGAAAGACCGCATCATCTCCGTAATCGGCCTTGGTTACGTTGGCCTGCCGGTGGCGGTGGCTTTTGGCATGAAACGCCTCACGACAGGATTCGACATCAACGCTCGCCGCATCGCCGAACTACGCGACGGTTACGACCGCACCGGCGAGGTAACCGCCGAAAACCTGGCCTCTGCCCGGATACTCTTTACCGACAGCATCGATGACCTCCGTCAGGCAGACTTCCACATCGTGGCCGTCCCCACCCCGGTGGACGAGGCCCGCCAGCCCGATATGACCCCCATGCTGCGGGCGTCCGAAACCGTCGGCAAGGCGTTGAAAAAAGGCGATATCGTGGTCTATGAATCCACCGTCTACCCCGGCGCCACCGAGGAGGAATGCGTCCCGGTGCTGGAGCGGATATCGGGATTAGTCTGCGGCACTGATTTCACCGTCGGCTACTCCCCCGAGAGGATCAACCCCGGCGACAAGGAACACACCTTCACCAAAATCACCAAGGTCGTTTCCGGCCAGGATGCCGCCACGCTGGAAATAGTAGCCAGGGTCTATGAATCGGTTGTTACCGCCGGCGTATACCGTGCTTCATCGATCAAGGTGGCCGAGGCGGCCAAGGTTATCGAGAATACCCAGCGGGATCTGAACATCGCCCTGATGAATGAACTGGCGCTGATCTTTGACCGGATGGGGATCGATACCAATGACGTGCTGGAAGCGGCCGGCACCAAGTGGAACTTCCTCAGATTCAAGCCGGGCCTGGTTGGCGGGCACTGCATCGGGGTCGACCCCTACTACCTGACCCACAAGGCCGAGAAGATGGGTTATATGCCACAGGTGATTTTGGCCGGGCGGCGGATCAACGACGGCATGGGCAAGTTTATCGCCCAGCGAACGGTCAAGGAGATGATCCACGCCGGGCATAATATCCTCGGCTCAACGGTTACGGTTCTCGGGCTCACCTTCAAGGAGGATTGCCCCGACCTGCGCAACTCCAAGGTGATTGACATCATCAGAGAGTTGCAGGAGTACGGCATCACCGTGCAGGTCAGCGACCCGCTGTCAGACCCAACCGAGGCGCAGCAGTTGTACGGGGTACAGCTCTCTCCACTGCAGGACCTGCAGCCGGCGGCTGCGGTCATCGTCGCCGTGGCGCACAAGGAATATCGCACATTATCTTTGACGCAACTCATGACCCTGATGAGCGAACATCCGGTGCTGACAGATGTCAAGTGCCTCTATGACCGGGATGAAGTACAACAGGCGGGAATACGCCTCTGGCGATTATAGTCAAAAATATGGAACCGCCGCCAAAAGTATTAATGGGTGTTGTTTGTTGGCTTTATAACAAACGTACAGCCAGTTAGTAGTTTCATCAGGTGCTTCTAAGCAATGGACGCCGATAGACGCAGAGAAAACTGGAAACAAAAAAGATAAAGATTTCGGGTTACCCAATAAAGATTTAGGCTTAATCGGCGTGCATCCGCCTTTATCGGCGGTTAAACAAATATGACTATTAAAGATTGATGCCCTCGCAATTTGTCATTCCCGCAGTGATTCCGAGCGGGAATCCGGTTTGTAACTGCTTGAAAAACCGTATCCCCGATAGAGTCATTCGGGGATGACAGATAGAATTTGCGAGTGCATCAAAGATTGGAATTTATAGATGTCATCTCCATATGAACTGCTGAAAAAAGATCTCCGCGCCATCCCCAAAACCTGGCTCGTTACCGGCTGTGCCGGGTTCATCGGCTCAAACCTGCTTGAGCAGCTTTTAAAGCTTGGCCAGACCGTCGTCGGCCTGGACAACTTCGCTACCGGCAAGCAGCGCAATCTGGACGAAGTTCAGTCGCTGGTTGGCAATGAACAGTGGGCGCAGTTCCGCTTCATCGAAGGCGATATCCGTGATCTTGCTACCTGCCATCAGGTCTGTGCCGGTGTCGATTATGTCCTCCATCAAGCAGCACTTGGAAGTGTACCCCGTTCGATCGATGACCCGATTACATCCAATGCCAGCAACGTAACCGGATTCCTGAATATGCTGGTTGCCGCCCGTGATGCCAAGGTCAGGCGCTTTGTGTATGCGGCCAGCAGTTCAACCTATGGCGATCACCCTGGTCTGCCCAAGTTCGAAGATACTATCGGGCGGCCGCTTTCACCGTATGCCGTCACCAAGTATGTCAACGAACTGTATGCCGATGTGTTTGGCCGCTGCTATGGCCTGGAGTCGATCGGGTTGCGCTATTTCAACGTCTTCGGCCCGAGGCAGGATCCTGATGGTGCATACGCAGCGGTGATTCCCAAATGGATCGCGGCGATGCTGCACCGTGAACCGATCTATATCAACGGAACGGGAGAGACCAGCCGCGACTTCTGTTATGTGCAAAACACCATACAGGCCAACCTGCTGGCGGCAACCGCAGAGAGCGCTGCTGCGGTCAACCAGGTCTATAACGTGGCGGTCAATGCCCGTACCGATCTGAACGATCTTTTTGCCCTCCTGCGTAATGGACTGTCTGTCAGGCACCCCGCTCTGAAGAATGTCCGGCCGGTTTACCGTGATTTCCGGGCCGGTGATGTGATGCATTCCCAGGCGGATATCGGCAAGGCCGGACGGTTACTTGGGTATGTTCCGACGCATATGATCGGACGGGGACTGGATGAGGCGCTGGAGTGGTATGAGAGGAATGCTTGACCATGTTGGGACCGGACTGGATGGAGTCGCTGCAAACATTGCCGCACACCGGATGGATACCGAAGCTCATCCCGGATTATATCGGGTAAAGGAAAGTTGAAAGGGAGTTTAAATAAATCTGTCCCCTTTTCTCCTCTGGAGGGTTCCCCGTATTAGGTATTGCCCAAAATGGGTCAGTTGTGATATGTATCAATCTTGGAGGATACTATTATGTTACTGCAAACTGATGCACGTCGCCGTATCACGTTACCACCATCTGTCGGAATAAAGCCGGGTGATGCAGTTGATCTTGAATTGCTTGATGATGGCCGCATTATGATCATTCCGGTAGAGCCGATACCTCGTCATCAAATGTGGGCCTGGACAACCGAGAGCAAACAGAATATATCAGCCTCCCTCGCCGATACCCGGCCTTCATCGGTCGTTGCAACCGCGCAGGAGGCAGAAGCTGTTGCCAACCGGTGGACGCGTGAGAGTTGAAATCCGTCCTGCTTTTGACGAAGCAGTTATGGCTGCCGAGCTGCAAGAACGTAAGGCTGCTGCCAAGTTGCTTTTTCTTCTGCAGCAGCTTGAGTTGCCACAACTCTGGTCACATCCGGGACTGAATTTTGAAAAACTGTGCGGCATGATCGAACCATTAAGCGGAGAGCAGCTCTATTCCCTGCGTGTTACTCGTGGAACACGAGCTATCGCGTGCCTTTTGAAAGGACCGGTTTTGGTGCTGGTAAGTTTGCATACTCAGCATGACAAGGCATATCGGACGTAAACTGTGTGTATCTGCTTTTCTCGGCGGTTAAAAAAGATCTACGACATTTTTGCTTCATGATTTTCCTCAAGACTTAGCACGATTCGGGCAGAGGATAATAGTCCATGATGAACGCATAAAAAATCTATACAGACTCTGGGCATTCAATTCAAAATCCATCACTTCGACTACTTCGACCCCCTTCGACTTCGCTCAGGGCAAGTCGCTCGGTACAGGCATTCAAAATTCAGCATTCCAGCCCCTCCCCCCGTTTTTAAACCAAACATTGATGCAGTCGCAAATTCTATCTGTCATCCCCGAATGACTCTATCGGGGATACGGTTTTTCAGGCAGTTACAAACCATATTCCCGCTCAAAATCGCT
>JANNLB010000133.1:0-19709 GCA_031396605.1 Geobacter sp.
GCCAAACAGGGGTGCATCATCCAGCAACCATATGACACGGAAAAGGGCGCGGGCACCTTCAACCCGGCCACTTTTCTGCGTGTGCTCGGCCCCGAACCGTGGAACGTGGCCTACGTTGAGCCGTCGCGGCGGCCTACCGACGGTCGATACGGCGAAAACCCCAACCGGTTGCAGCACTACTATCAGTTTCAGGTCATCATGAAGCCTTCGCCACTTAATATCCTTGACCTGTACCTGGATTCGCTCCGCTCCTTCGGGCTTGACCCTGCCAAACATGATATCCGCTTTGTCGAAGACGACTGGGAATCACCGACTCTGGGCGCCTGGGGACTGGGATGGGAGGTCTGGCTGGACGGGATGGAGATCACCCAGTTCACCTACTTCCAGCAGGCAGGAGGGATTGACCTGAAGCCGATACCGTCGGAGATAACCTATGGCTGCGAACGCATCGCCATGTACCTGCAGGGGGTAGACAATGTCTACGACCTCGAATGGGCCAAGGGGATAAAATACGGCGATATCCATCACGAAAGCGAGGTCGAATTTTCGCGTCACAACTTCGAAGAGGCCGACGTTGACATGCTTCTGCAGCTCTTTTCCATGTACGAAAAGGAGTGCCTGCGCCTGGTTGAGAAGAAGCTTGTACTGCCGGCCTACGATTACGTCATGAAGTGTTCCCATACCTTCAACCTGCTTGATGCCCGCGGAGCTATTTCGGTCACCGAGCGCGCCTCCTACATCGGCCGGGTACGTAATGTGGCCCGCATCTGTGCCGAGGCATACTTGCGGATGCGTGAACGTTTGGGCTTTCCGCTGCTGAAAGGAGGTGTCGCCTGATGAGCACTAAAGAGCTGTTCCTTGAAATCGGCTGCGAAGAAATTCCGGCCGCGTTTATACCGCGAGCTACTGCTGAAATGGAAGCGATCATCACCAAAGAACTCGCAATCGCCCGTCTCTCATTCAGCGAGATAAAAACTCTGGCGACGCCGCGCCGACTGGTACTGGTAGTGAAGGATATTCCGGCCGTACAACCGGACGCCGAGATCAGCGCTACCGGTCCATCGATCAAAGCGGCCTACGACGTTGACGGCAATCCGACCAAGGCCGCCGAAGGCTTTGCCCGTGGGCAGGGAGTTGATGTTGCTGCCCTGCGGACTATTACTACCGATAAGGGTGAGTACTTGTTCGTAAGCAGACATGAGACCGGCCGCCCGACCTACGAGTTGCTGGCAGAACTGCTGCCGGCATTGGTCGCGAACATCCCCTTCAAAAAATCAATGCGCTGGGGGGATCAGGATGTGCGTTTTGCCCGTCCGGTTCACTGGATAGTGGCGCTGTTTGACGGCACGGTTGTTCCCTTCTCCTTCGGCTCGGTTGAGAGCGGTAAAATCTCGCGCGGGCACCGTTTTATGGCCAACACTCCCTTTCCGGTAAGCGATTTTGCCCATTATCTGGACGAATGTGAGCGGCATTTTGTAATCCCCGATCCGGAGAAGCGTAAGGAGATCATTCGTCGTGAAACGCACCGGGTCGCCATAGCTGCAGGTGGCCACCTGTTGCCGGATGAAGAGTTATTAGAACAGGTCGCTTACCTGGTCGAATATCCAAGCGCCGTTCATGGTACCTTCTCCTCCGAATTTTTAAAGGTTCCAAAAGAGGTGCTGATTACCTCGATGCGCAGCCACCAGCGCTATTTTTCGATTGTTGATGCCAACGGGGGCTTGCTGCCCGGCTTTATTACCATTAACAACACCCTGACCGAAGATCCATCGGTGGTTGTCAAAGGGAACGAGCGTGTCCTGCGCGCCCGTTTATCAGATGCCCGTTTTTTCTTTGAGGAGGATCAAAAGGTCCGCATGGATGATCGGGTGGAATCGCTCAAAAAGGTCGTCTATCAGCAGAAGCTTGGCACCTCCTTTGAGAAAATGGAGCGTTTCAAGTCGTTGGCTGAAGGACTGGCCGAACAGCTCAATCCGGCCGTCAAAGCGCAGACCTCGCGGGCTGCCTGGCTCTGCAAAGCTGACCTGATTTCCGCTATGGTAGGCGAGTTTCCCGAAGTACAAGGGATAATGGGGTGTGAATATGCCCGGCTGGAAGGCGAGCCCGTAGAAGTGGCGAATGCCATCGCCGAGCATTACCTGCCGACTCAGGCCGGAGGAGAACTGCCCGCATCTGACTGTGGCGCTTTCGTATCGATAGCCGATAAGCTGGATACGATCTGCGGCTGTTTCTGCGTCGGCCTGATCCCTACCGGCGCAGCCGACCCGTACGCACTACGTCGTGCGACCCTCGGCATCATTGCCATCATTCTTGACAAAGGGTACCGCCTGTCGTTGCGTTCGCTGATAGATGACTCTCTAGAGCTTATGTCCGCTAAATTGACCCGCCCGAAAGAGCAGGTAGCAGGCGATGTGCTGGAATTTTTCCGCGCCCGCTTCATCAATCTAATGGGAAGCTCGTTCGCTACTGACGTAGTTGATGCCGCCATCGCCGCCGGATTCGATGACCTGGTCGATGTCAAGGCCCGCATTACTGCATTGGCTGAATTTAAAACCCATCCAGACTTTGAGCCGCTGACCGTGGCATTCAAACGTGTCGGCAATATCATCAAGGAAGGTATTGACGCTCCTGTCGATCCGGCACTTTTTCAGGATAGCGCCGAGACCCGTTTATATGAAGCGATCCAGTCGGTAAAAGGCTCTTCAAACCGGCTTATCTCTTCCGGGGCTTGGCTGGACGCTCTGACCGAAATAGCTACTTTGCGTGTGCCTGTAGACCACTTCTTTGACAAAGTCATGGTTATGGCCGAAGATCATCAGGTACGGACAAACCGGTTGGCTCTCCTGACTACGATCGCCCGTTTATTTGGCAAAGTTGCCGATTTTTCAAGGATTGCCTGACAGCCATGATCGCAATAATTGACTACGGCATGGGAAACCTTCGTTCGGTACAAAAGGGATTTGAAAAAATCGGCCGAGAGGCGGTTATTACCGACGATCCGCAGGTCGTGCTTCAGGCCGAAAGGATCGTGTTGCCCGGTGTCGGCGCCTTTCGCGACTGCATGCACAACCTGGAACAGGGGGGGTTTGTCGAACCGATCCTGAAGGTTATTGCCGAAGGAAGACCTTTTTTGGGGATCTGCGTCGGAATGCAGCTATTATGTACCGACAGCGTGGAGTTTGGCCTGTACAGCGGACTGAATGTTATCCCAGGTCACGTTCTTCGTTTTCCTGACCGGATGACGGTGAATGGAGAAAATCTGAAAGTGCCGCAGATGGGTTGGAATCAGCTGTCTTTCAAACGACGTCCTCCGGCCTTTGACGGAATAGACAACGGCAGCAACGTCTACTTCGTACACTCCTATTACGTCAATCCGGATGACAGCAGTGTTATCGCCACTACGACCGACTATGGAATTGAATTCTGTTCTTCGGTCTGGAAGGACAATATCGTCGCCACCCAGTTCCATCCGGAAAAATCGCAGGGCATCGGCCTTCACATACTGAAAAACTTTGCGGAGCTGACATGATAGTAATCCCCGCCATAGATTTGAAAGAAGGAAAGTGCGTCCGCCTGGAACAGGGGCTGATGGAGAAAGATACCGTATTCAGCAACAATCCCGGCGCACAGGCGCGCGAATGGGAGAACCTGGGTGCCGAACTGCTGCATATTGTAGACCTCGACGGTGCTTTTGCCGGCCAACCGAAAAACAGGGGGGCAATAGAGGCAATCCTGAAGTCCATCTCCATCCCTGCTCAGCTTGGAGGTGGCATACGCGACCTTGCCACCATCGAAGCGTACCTGTCTTTAGGGCTTTCCCGTGTTATTATCGGCACCGCCGCACAACGGAATCCTGATCTGGTACGTGAAGCCTGCACGATATTTCCGGGACAAATTGTTGTCGGAATTGATGCAAAAAACGGCGTGGTAGCAGTTCAGGGATGGGCCGAGTTGACCGACATCACCGCCATAGATCTTGCCAAAAAGTTCGAGGGATTCGGAGTCTCGGCCATTATCTACACTGATATTGCACGGGACGGAATGCTGCAGGGGCCGAATCTGGAAGCAACCAAGGCTCTGGCCGAGGCAGTTTCTATCCCGGTTATCGCCTCAGGGGGCGTTTCAAGCCTGAAGGATATCGAAAATCTGATGGCCATTGAATCCTGTGGAATATCCGGCGTCATCACCGGCAAAGCGGTTTATACCGGAGCAATAAAGCTGAATGAAGCGATCGCACTCACAAAGGGACGACTCCGGAAATGTTGACCAAGCGTATTATTCCCTGCCTTGATGTAAAAGGTGGCCGTGTTGTCAAGGGGGTTCAGTTTCTGGAACTGCGCGATGCAGGCGATCCAGTCGAGATTGCCGAGATGTACGACGGCCAAGGCGCCGATGAACTTACTTTTCTTGACATCACCGCCTCCAGCGATGATCGCGATATCATTATTGATGTCATTCAAAGGACGGCTGATCGGGTTTTTATGCCGCTGACCGTTGGTGGCGGTATCCGCTCTGTTGAAGACATTCGCCGCCTGCTTAACGCCGGTGCGGATAAAACCTCCATTAACACAGCGGCGGTAGACCGGCCCGATTTCGTACGCGAAGCCGCCGAACGCTTCGGATCACAATGCACGGTGGTTGCTATTGATGCCCGCAGAGTGCCGGGTGAACATCGTTGGGAGGTGTATACCCACGGGGGGCGTAAACCGACCGGTCTCGATGTTGTCGAGTGGGCCGTCAGGATGGAAACGTATGGTTCCGGCGAGATTCTTCTGACCAGCATGGATTGCGACGGCACCAAGGACGGCTATGACCTGGAACTGACCCGTGCAGTAGTAGACGCGGTTTCAATTCCGGTTATAGCATCGGGTGGTGTCGGCAATCTGGAGCATCTCTACGATGGATTTACGACCGCAGGGGCCAGTGCCTGTCTCGCAGCCTCGATCTTCCACTATCGGGAATACACTATTGGGCAGGCAAAGGAATATCTTCGTGATAGAGGGGTTGAGGTCCGCATATGACGAACGAAGGTGACATCATCCAGGCCGTCTATCAGGTCATACTTGACCGCAAGGCTAATCCGGCTGATAATTCCTATACCACCGCTCTCATGCGTGGGGGGATCGACAAGATTCTTAAAAAAATCGGTGAGGAGGCAACGGAAATAGTTATTGCTGCCAAGGGGGGCGTGCAGGATGAAATAGTATATGAAACGGCCGATCTGGTCTTTCATCTGCTTGTTCTGCTCGGTCACCAGAATATTCCGCCCGTTGAGGTTTACAATGAGTTGCGACGAAGATTTGGTACATCAGGAATTTCAGAAAAGGCCGCCCGACCTTTGCACCTTGACCCATGACCTTTACCGTTCATTTGTTTATTGACAAAGTTGCACGGTATGCTATTGTACACAACTCTCGATTTTTCTATCAAATTACAATATATTTATTATCAGAATTAAAACAGGATGGGGGTGATTTTACATGCCGGGAGTAAAAATAAAGGATAGCGAGCCGTTTGAAATGGCACTGAAAAAGTTCAAAAAACAGTGCGAGAAAGCGGGGATTCTCTCCGAAGTCCGTAAACGGGAGCATTTCGAAAAACCAAGCATCAAACGCAAAAAGAAGGCAATTGCCGCTCGCAAGCGCGCCCTTAAAAAACAACGTAAAATGATCGATTAGTATCCCGTTTTCCCGGGACTGGGAACAAACTGCATGTCACTGAAAGAACAGTTAAACGATGCGATGAAAGCAGCCATGAGGGCGCGGGATACCCTGCGCCTTTCGGCTGTTCGCATGGTGCGCGCGGCAATCACTAATCGCGAGATTGATACCCGCACGGAACTTGACGACCAGGCGGTGGTTGAAGTTTTATCAACCATGGCCAAACAACGCCGTGAATCTATTCGGATGTATCGTGACGGGAACCGGCCTGAACTTGCAGAAAAAGAAGAATTAGAACTGGCTGTCCTGCTTGAGTTCTTGCCGGTCCAGTTGAACACTGAAGAAGTTGACACACTTATAAAGCAGATCATTCAGGATATTGCTGCTCACGGTGCCAAAGACATGGGACGGGTAATGAAGGCACTTACACCTCTTACCGCAGGCAAAGCCGATGGTAAAGTTGTAAGTGATGCTGTCCGGAAACTTCTTGCTTGATCTGCTGAGAAAATGTTCCGTAATAATTACACCGTCAAGGGGCTTTCATTGAGATGGCCCCTTCTTTGTAAATCGGTCGTGTCGCCACAATGAATCTTATAGACGTCATCATTTTGCTGGTTCTCTGCTTCTTTGCGGTCAAGGGCCTGGTTCGAGGACTTGTCAATGAGGCATCCTCACTTGCAGGTCTTCTGGCAGGAGGATGGCTTGCGTACCGATTTCACCCGTCGCTCGCAGTACCGATTAAAAGTGCACTTCAGCTTCCGGCACATCTTTCTTCATTCCTTGCTTTTATCATCATACTTCTGATTACCGGAATCTGTGCCCATATCATTGGTAATGTCATAACGGCTGCGCTGCGACTTGTAATGCTGGGCAGCCTGAATCGGCTTGGCGGACTGCTCTTAGGTTTTACGGAGGGAGCGCTGTTGCTCTGCATGGCTTTTAGCATAGCTGCCTCCGGATTCATGCCGGAGCAGATCCGGAGAAGAATTAGTTCGTCAGAGTCTGCTAATTTACTTGCCCGGACCGGAGATCGTTTTCTCTCGGAATGGCGTGATGCCAATGGTCAGAAGAAATGATACCTGAAGAGAAGGTACGCGAGGTTGCCGAGCGGCTTTCAATTGTTGAGGTCGTTTCAGATTACGTTCCGTTGAGACGCGCTGGCGGTAACTTCCTTGGTCTTTGCCCGTTTCATGCGGAGAAGACTCCGTCCTTCAATGTAAATCCGGCGCGGGAAATTTTTCACTGCTTCGGGTGCGGTGCCGGCGGCAATGCGTTTTCTTTTGTCATGAAGATAGAGGGTGTCAGCTTTCCCGAAGCAGTTAAACTGCTTGCCAGAAAAGCCGGAATTGAAATAGAGGAACGACAGCTTACTCCTTCGGAAAAGAAATCACAGGATGAACATGCCCAGTTCCTGCGGATTAATGAGCTTACAACATCCTACTACCGTTCGATTCTTTTACAGGGACAGGAGGGGGAACCTGCCCGGCAGTACCTTTCCAATCGTTCGGTCGGATCAAATGTTTCGGAAGCCTACCGACTTGGTTTTGCGCCTGACCGGCGCGATGGGCTCGTAAAACATCTGAAAAATAATAGCGTCGAGCTGGATTGTGCGCTTAAACTCGGAATCGTTCGTAAATCTGATTCCGGTTGGTACGACCTTTTTCGAAACCGCCTGATTTTTCCGATCCGTGATGCGCGTGGTCAGGTGATTGCTTTTGCCGGTCGGGTTCTGGATGCAGCGTTGCCAAAATATATCAACTCTCCCGAATCGCTGCTCTATCACAAAAGCTCGGTGCTTTTCGGTCTGGATATGGCATTACCATCCATCAGAACGGGTAATTCTGTCATTATTGTAGAGGGGTACTTCGATCACTTGGCGCTGTACCGGGCTGGAGTGCAGAACGTTGTCGCAACATGCGGAACCGCTCTGACCGGCGCCCATGCCGGACTTATCAAGCGGCACGCTGAACGTGTCTATACCCTGTTCGACAGCGATAATGCCGGTAAGAAAGCAACCATTCGCTCGATGGAGCTTTTTATCGAGCAACGGATACCGGCGTATGTAATTTCATTGCCACCTGGTGATGATCCTGACAGTTTTCTGGCCGCACATCCGGCTGAGGATTTTGTTTCTCTACGTGACAAGGCACGACCCGCTTTTGAATATTTTGTACGCTCTCTTTTAGTAGAGACGCCCCCCGATAGCGTTGACAGCAAAGTCAGAATCATCGATGAAATTGTTCCCCGCTTCCGCAAAATATCCGACTCTGTCGAACGGGATTTGTATGAGAAAGAGATTTGTAGACTTCTGGGAATAACGGTTCACGCGTTTCGTAAACGCATGGGGGGGGGGGAACTCTTCAGGAGGGAAAGCCCAGCCGGCAAGATTAAAAGCATGCAGCCGAGCGACAATGTTCAGGATACCCTGTTAGCGTTATTGCTGAATTACCCTGAAGCACAGGCAGAAATCGTACGAGTTGGCCTTGAAACCATTTTCAGCGATGATTACCTTGAACTTGCACGACAGGTGCTGCTCACACTGGATGGTACTGACGACCGTCAGGCGTTACGCCAAATGGCAGAGTCTCTTGAAAAACCGGATCAGAAAACTCTCTTTTCCCGAATAATGGTTTCAGATGGTTATCTGAACGACATTGAATGGCGCGCTGTCTTGGATCAGTGTACACGAAGCAGTGAAAAGAAGCAGCTGGCATCAATCAAGGATATTGCCGCCCGTCTTGCAGTACTGGATGCGAACAGTGAAGAATACGGAAAGCTTCTAGAGCAGGCAGACGCTTTACGCACTCGAAAATCGAAACTACAAAAAATAACTACTGCTTCCCTTGAGGTGAATGCGCATGGCCAAGAAAAACATGGATAACGTTAAACAACTGATTGATATCGGTAAGGAGAAGGGGTTCTTAACATATGATGAAGTCAATGACATACTACCTCCTGACATCGCGACCGATCAGATTGAGGACGTCATGGGTATGTTCGGGGATCTGGACATAGAAATAGTTGATTCTGCCCAGAAGATCAAAATTCCGAAAATGAAAAGCGATCTTGACGAAGATGAGGAGGCGGAAGGCGAATCGGAAGAAGTTGAATTTGAACCCGGTTCTATCGGACGCACCAGTGATCCTGTCCGTATGTATCTGAGAGAAATGGGATCAGTTTCTCTTCTTACCAGGGAGGGTGAAGTTGAAATCGCTAAAAGAATTGAAGATGGCGAGCGTGACGTTGCCGGCGTAATTC
The DNA here is from genome assembly GCA_031396605.1 of Geobacter sp. Lineage (GTDB taxonomy): Bacteria > Desulfobacterota > Desulfuromonadia > Geobacterales > Pseudopelobacteraceae > JACRCG01. The sequence goes on from JANNLB010000133.1 coordinate 8,919, forward strand.
TCAATACTCCGATCACTGTCAAAGAAGTTCTCTCACTGGGTGAACGACTTCGTAAATTCCAGATCAACCCTTCGGAAGTCAGCAAAGAAGTCGAAGAAGAGGTTCTTGAGGATGATGAAGAGGATGTTCAGAAAACCAGAATTCTTGAGATTATCGATGCAATTATAGCTCAGGATCAGTTGTTGATTGAAATTTCTGAAACAGTGGCAGCAGCGAAATCACCCGCAAAGAAAAAAGAGCTGGAAAAAAAATTGCGTGAAGGTAAAGATCGACAGGCTGAGCTTCTAAAATCGCTACGGCTGAAAGATCGTCATACCAACAAGGTGGCCGAACGCCTTAAGGAACTGTCGGGCAAGGTTGACACACTGCAGGCAGAATTATCCGATCTTGAAAAGATTATTTCTGTAGAAAAGCTGAAAGCACTGCTCGATAAACTGCAAAATGACGATGAAAAATGTACTTCAGAACTCAATAAACTCAAATTGGACGAAGAAGAAACTGTAAAAATGGAGAAGCGTCTTCGAATCGCAGCGCGCAAAATTCAGAAAGTGGAGCAGGAATCCGGTTTCAAGGCACGTGATCTTGCTGCTGCGCTCAAGGCAATCGAGGAGGGGGAGTGCAAGGCCCGCATTGCTAAAAGTGAACTTATTGAAGCAAATTTACGACTCGTTGTGTCGATAGCTAAAAAATATACCAATCGAGGCCTACAGTTTCTCGATCTTATTCAGGAGGGGAATATCGGCCTGATGAAAGCAGTCGACAAGTTTGAATATCAGCGAGGCTATAAATTTTCAACATACGCCACCTGGTGGATCCGTCAGGCCATTACCCGAGCCATTGCAGACCAGGCCCGTACTATCCGCATACCTGTCCATATGATCGAGACAATCAATAAATTGATACGTACCAGCAGGCAATTGGTACAAGAAAACGGCCGGGAGCCTTCCCCTGAAGAAATTGCCGAACGCATGCAGCTGCCGCTCGACAAAGTGCGTAAAGTCTTAAAAATAGCCAAGGAACCAATCTCGCTTGAAACGCCAATCGGCGAGGAAGAAGATTCTCACCTCGGAGATTTCATTGAAGATAAAGGGGTCATTTCCCCGATTGAAGCGGTCATCAAAAACAATCTTTCAGAAAGTACTGCCAAAGTGCTTGCAACATTGACCCCGCGTGAAGAAAAAGTTCTCAGAATGAGGTTTGGTATCGGCGAAAAAAGCGACCATACCCTTGAAGAGGTTGGTCAGGATTTTGAGGTAACTCGTGAACGTATCCGTCAGATTGAGGCAAAAGCCTTGCGAAAATTGCGGCACCCGAGCCGTAGTAAAAAATTAAAGAGCTTTGTGGACTGATCCAATGAAGCACGTTATTAAAACAATAATTCGGCTCATTCTTTCTCTGCTCTTCGTTGTTATTGCGTTCGTCCCCGGAAACGCGGCAGAAATTGATGACTCCTCCGTTTTTGTTGACGCCTTTAACGCCTATCAGCAAAAAGATTACCTGCTGGTGATAGCAAAGTGTGAGCAGTTAAACCAGGCTTTTCCGGACTCTCCCCTCAGGGATGTCACTCTGCTTCTTATCGCTCGTGCCAGTCTCAGGTCTGGAGATAATGAACGTGCAGCGAAAACTGCCGTTCTTTTTTCATCAGAATTCCCTGAAAGCAGTTTGAAGACAACTGTTGAAGACGAGTTGAAGATGCTGGTACGTAGACATCAAAAAGGGGAAGTTCTTGCGGCTGATAAAACCCTGCAGAGTGCGGCACGCAAAGTCAGCACCGACAGGCTGGCCCGCGAGCGTTCAGCTGAATTAAAGCTGGAGATGGAACGTGCGGCGAAAGCGAAAGCTGAACAGAACCGCTTGGCCAGCATCAAATTTGAAGAAGAACGTCGAGAGAAGGAACGATTACTGGCGGAAAAACTTGTCAAGGAAAGCATAAGCGCTGCAATTACACTGCCTGAAGATGTTGAGCCCGTTCCCGTCGGAGGTAATGGCACTCTGCCGTTTACAATATCCAACACGGGGAGAAACAGCGAAGAGTTTTTACTGGCCGTTACAACCGCTAAAGAATACGATGCCGTTCTGTCCGGTGCGGGTAAACTTGTCGAAAGTGGCACTCGACTACAACTCGCCCCAGGTGAAACAGTTAAAGGAACCGTTGTATTCAGGATGCCGACTGAAATGGTTGATGGTCATCGTACTGTTATGATGATTAAAGCCGTATCAGCTAAATTCAGTGATGTCAGTTTTCAGAAAGAGGCGCTGGTCATAAGCTCTGCTCCACTCGTCCGCGCCGTTGCTAAACTTATTAAGCCATCTGTTTTTTCAGGCGAAAAACTTCGTTATCGGGTAACAGTTCTCAATGCCGGATCATTACCTGCCCGGCATTTGACCGTTCGACTCCAACTGCCGCCCCATGTTGATTTTCAGGGTGCTCCTGATGTTTCATTCAAGCAGGAACCTAACGGCACATTGGTTTTCAAGGTTGATCAAATTGATATCGGGAAACTTGTGGAAATAAATCTGGATGTGAAGGTACGCGAGGACAGTGCCGTCGGCCAGGAATTACGGGGGCAGGTAGAGGTTATCAACGAAAGTCTTCACAGGAAAGACATTTTTACCTCAAGGGCTACTGTAATACGGGCAAAGTAATATCATTTATTGCAGACATTCCGCCCCAAAGACATTAACTCTCTACACCCATGCCATCTCTAGAGCAGAACCAGATTGTCCCGATGAATAATTACATCGCCGTAGTGATAGCCAAGTATCCTCTCGATTTCCGAGCTCTTGCAACCAGCCAGACGGGCTGATTCACCACTCGAATAGTCGGACAACCCCCGCGCAAACTCGACGCCATCCAATCCGCACAGCCTCACACACGCTCCTCGTTCGAATCGTCCTTCCACTTGAATAACGCCGGAGGGAAGCAGGCTCTTTCCTTTCTTCAACAGCGCATTCCGTGCCCCATCGTCCACAATTATTCTACCTGAAGGCCTCAAAGTATAGGCAATCCAATGTTTTCGGCGATTAAAACCGGTACCGGAGGGGAGAAACATAGTTCCGACCTCCTCCCCCAGTAAGGCTGAGACAATAATTCCGCTACGCTTTCCGGACACTATAATAGTAGCAACGCCGTTTTTACCGGCTTTTTTGGCGGCAGCCACCTTGGTCGCCATCCCTCCGGTGCCGACAGTTGAACCGGAACCACCGGCAGCACGCTCCAACTCGCGAGTGATCACCTTGATCAGCGGAATCAACGTTGCGTCCGGATGAGTGCGCGGATCTGCGCTGTAGAACCCCTCAATGTCTGTCAGGATCAGTAGTAGATGCGCTTCGGCGACGTTCGTAACCAGAGCAGAGAGATTGTCGTTGTCGCCGAACTTGATCTCGTCAACAACAACGGTATCGTTTTCATTGATTATCGGGATTATTCCAAATCCAAGCAGAGCATCCAGGGTCGCCCGGGCATTGAGAAACCGCTGGCGGCTGCCAAGGTCTTCACTGGTAAGAAGCACCTGGGCAACTTTGAGGTTATTGAGAGCCAGGGACCGTTCATAGGCCTGCATCAAGCGGGTTTGACCAACAGCTGCTGCAGCCTGCTTGTGAGGAATGGTCCGCAGCTTTTCTGTCAGCCCCAGTTCGCATCTGCCCGCCGCTATTGCACCGGATGAAACAACGATGATCTCCAGCCCCTGACGCCGTAGAACTGCGATTTCGTCGCAGATTCTACCGATAACGGCCATATCCAGGGCACCATTTGAATCGGTAAGCACTCTGCTCCCTATTTTTATTACAACTCGTTTGACTGCTTTGAGAAGTTCCTTCCGCATCACCACACCTCTTCTGGCTTACCCCACAAACACCGCGCAATCTCATCCAGTAATAGATCAACCCCTTCGCCGGTAGCAGAGGAAATCGGAAACACCTTGACTCCCGTTCCTTCGAACCAGGCCTTGATTGCGGGGAGCTCCTTTTTAGTCTGCGGCAGGTCGATCTTGGTAATCACAACGATCTGATTTTTTGATGCCAATTCAGGGCTGAAAAGGGCTAGCTCATGATTTATCGACTCGTATTCAGATCGTGGATCACGCTCCGGCATCCAGGATATGTCAACCAGGTGCAACAGAATACCTGAACGTTCAAGATGTTTGAGAAAACGATGCCCCAGTCCGGCGCCGTCATGAGCTCCCTCGATAATGCCGGGAATATCGGCCATTACAAATGAGCGATAATCCTTATAAGGTACAACGCCGAGAGAGGGAACCATGGTGGTAAAGGGATAATCGGCAATCTTCGGGCGAGCTGCCGACACCTTGCTGATAAGTGATGATTTACCGGCATTTGGTAAGCCGAGAAGTCCGACATCGGCCATGAGTTTCAACTCCAGACGGAGTTTGCATTCTTGATACTCTTCACCCGGCTGGGCAAATTTCGGAGCCTTGTTAGTGGCAGATGCAAACCGGGCATTCCCCTGCCCCCCCCTGCCTCCCCGCAACAGTATAACTCGTTGACCATTCTCAGTCAGATCTGCCAGAATGTCATCGGTTTCGGCATCTTTGACAACAGTTCCCACCGGCACCTTGATAAGCAGATCCTTACCTCCTGCACCGTGACGGTTTTTACCCATGCCGTTATGCCCATTTTCGGCCTTCTGATGAGGCCTGTGGCGCAACTCCAGTAAAGTGGAAAGCCCAGTAATCGCTTCAAAGATAACATCGCCGCCTTTGCCTCCGTCACCACCGCTTGGGCCGCCAAATTCAATAAATTTTTCGTGCCGGAATGCGACACAGCCGGCACCACCATGTCCCGAAGATGTAAATAACGTTACTTCATCAATAAATTTCATCAAACTACTCCCCATCCAGCCAGGCTTGAATAGCCTGTAAGCGCGCGTTCCAGGCATCAGTCAACCGCTCGTTAAGAAAAATCGTAAACAAACTGTCAAACAGCTGCAGCCCCTGATCCATCAAGAACATTCTCTCATAAAAAACCGCTTCCCGCTCGCTCATCTGATCGACGGAAGCATCCTTTTCAACGCGTACCTGAGGACACTTGAAAGAGGCAAAACCGAACGTATCACCTTTAAGAGTCAACTTCCAGAGGCTATCATCCTTTTCCATGCAAATTGTTGCGCTCGTGATTCGCTTGCCACCCTTGAGGGCTGATATGGCTTCAAGATAACTATCCTGAGATCCGGAAACGGTAACTTTTTGAATCCCCCCCTCTTCGCCTCCCCCTTGAAACTGGATGCGATCGTCGATCCATGCGGAGAATTTTTCACCTTTTGTAAGGTGGCCGGGACAACAGACAGAGAACTCACCTTCCCCGTTTACCCCTCGCTGCAGCAGCCATAACATAAATTCCCAGCCAAGCCACTGATTATCCCGAATCAAAGCAACAACAGCGTCAGAACCGGCCTGATTTACAGCATTCAAAGTGTCAAGCATCTGGCCGCTCAGCATTTTTTGCGCTCTCGCAAAAGGATGAATAATAACGGGGCTGAAGCCTTCAAAAGACTTGCGGAAGATATCTTCAAAACGCTCAATAACTTTGGTCCCGAGAGTGTAGAGCGTCAGCACTCCGCTTTTCAGGTCCCATACGACATCAACAGTTGAAGGGATCGGAAGGCACCTCGTCATCAGTCGCAATTGGACCAGTTCTTTAATCTCGTCACGCTTATGCTTTGGAGTTCTACGTAAATTGGGATTTTGGACCAGAAAGGCCCCCTCTTCACGGCCGGTATGTGATTTAAGAACCGCGGCGGGAATTTTGCGCTGATCCCGGCGAAGAGAAAATACGACAAAATTATCGCGCCAAAAATCAGAGGGCGCTTCAAATGCGGTATCATCCGGCCTGTCTACCAGTGTCCAGCCTTCAGAAGATTCTTCGGTGGAATTTTCTATCGACAGGAAACCGCGATCAGCCAGTTTCTTTGAAAACCACTGAAATTGATCCGTTTCGGGCAGGTTACCGGTTACAGTGAACTGAGTAATACTTACAGTGTTGGCATATACGCCCATAATTATATTTCCTTTCAGTTAGTTGCCCAATATTCGAACATATTCTTCCAGCGATAAGTCCCAACTATGCCCCGTACTGGCAGAGATAACGGCAAAAAGGATTTAGTAAAATAATTGATACTGCAATCAGCACTACAAGAACTCCAAGCGCCAATGGGGATATATGAACGTCTCGGCAGGAATGAAACCAGAATCACCGTTACAACTATAATTATTGCTTCCGGGTGTATGAAATTTATTTCTCCCTCTTTGCACAAAAACGGTTCCGAGAAAACCCGAGGCGGGTTGTAAGCCCGCCTCGGTAATCTACTCCACTTTCAAAGCGACGTAATGTGCATTACCATCAGGTCTTCGCAGCAAGAGCCGCACGACATCCCCCTTTTTCAGCTTGGAAACAGCAACATAGTACTCCTTCATCGTTTCCGGCCGCTGGCCGTTTAGTTCTATAACAATAGATCCCGCTGTTATGCCGACCTCTTCAGCCGGAGAGCCGGGCTTAACCTCGGTGATGACCAACCCTTTACTGTCATGAATACCATGGCGGTCGGCGATATCCTTTCTTATCTCTTCAACCGTTACTCCGATCTTGTCATTCTCCTTGCCGCTGTCAGCGACGGCGTCAGTCTCCTTGACCTTCAACTTGCCGACTACAAGCGAAACGTCCAGTTTGGAACCATTACGGAAGATAACTATCCTGACTTTCTTGTCAACGGGGGTTGCGGCAACATATCGAGGCAGCTCACTACCCTCTGAAATCTGTTTGCCATCATATTCAATAATCACATCTCCCGCCATGAGACCTGCTTTTTCAGCCGGGGTATCCTTCTCAACTGAGGCAATCAAAGCTCCTTTATCAGATTCGAGGCCAAATGACTTGGCCAGATCTGCCGTAAGCGGCTGAAAACGTACACCGAGATACCCCCTGGTTACCTTACCGGATTCACGCAACTGACTGACTATAGTTTTTGCCATGCTTATCGGAATAGCAAATCCGATCCCGCTGCCTCCGCCAGCAATAATAGCAGTGTTAATTCCGATAACCCGCCCGTCTGAACTGAAAAGCGGCCCTCCGGAATTTCCGGGATTAATGGACGCATCCGTCTGAATAAAATCATCGTAGGGGCCACTTCCGATTACACGTCCTTTGGCGCTGATAATTCCCGCTGTAACAGTGTGAGAAAGGCCAAACGGGTTGCCGATCGCCATGACCCATTCGCCGACCTCCAGGGTATCACTGTCGCCTAATTCAGCAAAGGGAAGTTGGTCCTTCTCATTGATCTTGATCAGGGCAAGGTCAACCTTTTCATCGACTCCTTTTATCTCACCTTTGACTTCTCTGCCATCAGACAATTTGACCATAACGTCATCAGCGCCATTAACGACATGGTTGTTGGTCAGAATATATCCATCCGAGCTGATAATAAAGCCGGTGCCGAGGCTCTGTTCGCGGTGCGGGCGCTGTTGTGGCATTTCGTCAAAATAACGGTTGAAAAAATCATCCAGGAAGTTGTTGCCAAACGGGTTTTGCTGCTGCTGACGACGGGGGCGCTGCTTGGGCTTGATATTTTTTGCGGTACGGATGTTGACAACAGTTGGATTCAGCTTCTTTGCAAGGACGACAAAATCCGGACTGACCACTTTTGCCTCAGAAATAGCCGGCTGAAACAACGCGACAACTAAGCATGGTACAAGAATATGAGCTGTAAAGAATCGTGATAAAAACATAACAGACCTCCCGCGATGCTGAATGTTTGGTTTAATTGGCAAAGGCGGTATCGCTTAAGCCACGATACCGCCCCTGACCATTCCAGTCTGTAGAATAAACAATCAATCCGGAAAAATCAACCCCCCTACCCCTCTTTCAGAATATAACCCTGGCCGCGAACAGTATGAATGAGTTTGGTCGGGAATTTACCATCAACCTTCTTCCTGAGATAGTTGATGTATACGTCAATAATATTTGTGAATGTTTCGAAGGGATATTCCCAGCAGTTGTCGGCAATATTAGCACGCGAAAGAACGCTTCCGGCATTTCGAACCATATATGCCAACAGGTTATATTCCTTTGCCGTAAGTACAATCTCGGCCTGCCCTCTCCAGACCTTGTGGTTAACCGGATCAAGTCGAAGATCAGCAAAACGGATATCAGCACCGCGATCCTGCTCACTGCGCCTGATCAGAGCCCTTACTCTGGCCTGAAGCTCGGCAAAAGCAAACGGTTTAGCCAGATAATCGTCCGCGCCAGCATCGAGACCGGAAACAACATCTGCAGTTTCAGTTTTTGCAGTCAACATCAGAACAGGCACCTGACTTCCTGTCGCGCGCAATTCATGTAACACAGTCAAACCATCTTTCTTTGGAAGCATGCAATCAAGAATGATCAGATCATATTCGCCACTGCTCGCACGTTTAAGACCATCTGCACCGTCAAAACTGAGTGTAATCTGGTAACCGTCATCTTCAAGTCCACGTTTAATAAAACTTGCAACCTTTTTTTCGTCTTCTACAATAAGAATTTTCATCACAATCTCCTTTTTTGATGGCATTCAACAGAATAGTTAAAATTCAACTCCGATCTTCATCTCCATTCGTCTCATAATTTCTGATGCCGCTTCTTCAACAGACTTGTTCGTAATGTTAAGAATATACCATTCTGGATGCTTTCTGTACAGCTGGCGGCACGCCGATATTTCATCCTCCACCTGTTGGTAGTCATTATAGCTGCCACGCGGACTTTGTCGCATATTTATCAACCGGGAAGTACGAATCTCGACAAGTCGCTTCGGATCAATCAACAGACCGACAATCTTTGACTGATCTATCTCAAACAGCTCTTCAGGAAGCGGTATACCAAAAACAATCGGTACGTTTGCAACTTTATACCCTTTATGCGCAAGATACATCGACAGCGGTGTTTTTGAAGAGCGGGATACGCCAACAAGGACTAAATCCGCTTTATGTAAATATCTGGTTTCCTGTCCATCGTCATGCTTAACAGTAAAGTTAACCGCCTCAACCCGGCGATAGTAATCCGTATCAATCCGATGGAGTAACCCAGGTTTTTCTCGTGAAGGAGCACCCAGATATCGTGACAGGCTATAGATAAGAGGACTTAGCAAATCTACTGTAATAAGTCCGCACTCTTCTGCTACACGTTCTACAGCCTCTGACAAAACAGGACTAACCAGAGTATAGACAACAAGACCAGGGGTTAAAGCCGCTATCGATAATGCCTGCTGCACATCAGATTGAGAACTTACTTTATATAGACGGTGAACACGCACATCTTCATCATAGAATTGCGAGAGTGCTGCACGTATTACTCGCTCAGCAGTTTCACCGGTGGAATCTGAAAGTACATATATAGTTTTCATTCTATTTCGATTCAGTCTCAGCTGTTAATGAGAAACAGCACTTTATTTCTAATGAGAATGTACGTCCTTGAAATTAGGATGTCAAGTTTATTTTGTATTTACTAATGCCTTTTTATAATATTATTTGCGTTCATACAAATGGACACATAAATATTGACCAAACTGTGATTATCGATATACTGCTATTCAAACATCAAATTCAGGAGGGTTTACATGGGAAGAGAGTATTCGCTGCAAGAAGCTGTGCGTTTGGCAATAAAAGCAGAAAAGGATAGCATGGATTTTTACCGAAGGGCCGCCTCTGTCGCAAAAAATGAAAGGGCAAAAAAAGTTCTTGAGTTGCTCGCCAATGAAGAGGCCGGTCACTTAAAAGCTTTTTTTGATCATTACGAAGGCTCAGAGTTCGGCGATCTGACTTCGTACATTAATTCACCTGCGGACACAAAAAATCCAGCGTATATGAAACTGGAAAAGGTCATAAATGAAGATATGGTTGAACAAAAAGCGCTTGAACTTGCACTTGTAGAAGAGAACGATTGTATCGGTCAATATACACATCTTGCGCAAGGTGTAGTAGATCCTGCTGTGCGGTCAGTTTTTGAGCGGGTTGTGAAAGAAACTCAAGGACATTACGCCTTGATCGAATCAGAGTATGCCCATATTATGGGAATGGTACATGAATCCGATCAGGATATTTTTGTAAGAGAATAATTTGTAACAAGTAGCAGATGTACTCTCAACTGACAATATAAAACGTCTGTTCAGTTTTCAATCATTTTAACGCAAATGCCCATCACTCTTTCGAATGATGGGCATTTTGTTTATTTATTCCCGGCGGCGACCTACTCTCCCACACAGCTACCCGTGCAGTACCATCGGCCCTGAGGGGCTTAACTTCCGTGTTCGAGATGGGAACGGGTGTGACCCCCTCGGCATAGCCACCGAGAAATTCTTTCGACTTCGGCTTTTGGTCATCTGCGGCGTTGCCTTCGTCGCATCTTGCTCAGCGTAGCGCTGCTACGCCTCGCAATCTGCTCCTTGACCGCCTTGCATATGACACAAAATCCTGTGTCACTGACTTTATCTAGTCAATTGCATTTTGTGGTTTTAGTTTAGGTTTTTTGTATGTTTTTTGTTTGATTTATATCCGGCCGGGGGGAAGGAGAACCTTCCCCCGAGCCGTTTTAATAATTTTATGGTCAAGCCTCACGGCCGATTAGTACCGGTAAGCTAAACGCATTGCTGCGATTACACACCCGGCCTATCAACGTTGTAGTCTTCAACGGGCCTTTAGGGGTTGTTACACCCAGGGATACCTAATCTTGAAGGAGGCTTCCCGCTTAGATGCTTTCAGCGGTTATCCTTTCCGTACGTGGCTACCCAGCGACTGCGCCTGGCGG
>JANNLB010000146.1:0-2310 GCA_031396605.1 Geobacter sp.
GTACCGGCGAGAATGTGAATTCGCGGGGACTGAAGTCACTGGCCTCTTTCAAGCATCTTCAGACGAACGACTGGATCATTGGGGCCAACTTTCCCCTGGTTGAGGAATATGAACAGATTCTGCGCGTCCAGAAATATTTACTGGCGCTGATTGTCATCGGGGCAGTGCTTGTCATTATTGTGGTCAGGTTGGTGATGGGACGTTTTACCAGTACTCTGGTGCGTTTTGCCCACCACGTGAAGAACCTTTCGTCCAAGCAGGGTGAAGACCGGCTTTTTAGCAATGATTCCAGTGATGAGATCGGTATCCTGGTCCGGACCTTCAACGCGCTGACCCAGCATGAAGACCAGAAAAGTGATATGTTGACATATTCCAGTACCCACGACGCCCTGACCGGTCTGTATAATCGCGCCTATTTCGATAGCGAGCTGGAGCGTCTCGCTCGTGGACGCCAGTCGCCGATCACGGTTGTTGTGGCTGACATCGACGGGCTCAAGAGATGCAACGATACCTTAGGGCATGCAGCTGGTGACTCCCTGATCAGGGCTACAGCGCGGGTACTGACGGAATCTTTTCGCGCCGAGGATATAATTGCCCGGATCGGTGGCGATGAATTTGCCGTGCTGCTGCCGGGGGTGGATATGGAACAGGTACGGATGGCTCTGGAAAGGGTGAAAAGTGCTGAGGTCAAAACGGCGTCGGCGGATGGTGTCTGCCCGCTCTCAATTTCGTTGGGGCATGCAATCAGTGAAACCCCGTTGGGGTTGCATGAGGCATTCAATCAGGCCGACCGGCAGATGTATATTGAAAAAGCGGACCGCCGGCATTCAAAGGCTTGAGGCGCTCGGAAACAGCAGGGCCTGCTGAACCAATACAATACTGCTGGAGGAAAATGTGGCAAAAATCAACGACAACTACCTGAAACTGAAAGCCGGCTATCTGTTCCCCGAGATCGGCCGCCGCGTGCGCGCCTTTGCAGAGGCCAACCCCTCTGCAAAGGTCATCCGTCTGGGGATCGGCGATGTCACCCGCCCGCTGGCCCCGGCCGTATTGATGGCCTTTCACGCCGCCGTGGATGATCTGGGCACGGTCGAGCACTTCGCCGGTTACGGTCCGGAACAGGGATACGACTGGCTGATCAACGCCATCATCGAAAAATCCTACAAGCCGCTGGGAGTATCGCTGAAGACCGAGGAAATGTTCATCTCCGACGGCTCCAAGTGCGACTGCGCCAACATCCTGGATATCTTCGCCATGGAAAACGTGGTGGCCATCGGCGACCCGGTCTATCCGGTCTATAACGACACCAACGTCATGATCGGCCGCACAGGCGAGGCCGACGAGAAGGGGTATTACGAGAACATAGTCTATCTCCCCTGCAACGAGGCCAACGGCTTCATCCCGGCGCTCCCCACCGGCAAGGTGGACATCATCTATCTCTGCTTCCCCAACAACCCGACCGGAGTGGTGGCCAGCAGGGCCGAATTGAAGAAGTGGGTCGATTACGCCAACGCCAACGACGCGGTAATCTTTTTCGACGCTGCCTACGAGGCGTTCATCACCGACCCCTCCATCCCGCACTCGATCTACGAGATCGAAGGGGCCAAGAAGTGCGCCATCGAGTTCCGTTCCTTCTCCAAGACCGCCGGCTTCACCGGTGTCCGCTGCGGCCTGGTGGTCGTACCTGAAGAGGTCATGGGCACAACCAGCACCGGTGAGCGTTACAGTTTCAACAAGCTCTGGCTGCGCCGCACCACCACCAAGTTCAACGGTGCCTCCTACCCGGTTCAGCGCGCCGCCGCTGCGGTCTACTCCGACGAGGGGTGGAAACAGACCAGGGAGATCATCGATTATTACATGGAGAACGCCCGCATCATCCGCGAAGGCCTCACGGAAGTTGGCGTGACGATCTTCGGCGGCGTCAACGCCCCGTACATCTGGCTCAAGACGCCGGGCGGCATGACCAGCTGGGAGTTCTTCGACAAGCTGCTGACCGAATGCAACGTGGTCGGGACGCCGGGTTCCGGTTTTGGCCCGAGCGGGGAAGGGTACTTCCGGTTGTCGGCATTTGGGAATCGGGATAATGTGATTGAGGCGGTTGAGAGGATAAAGAAGAATTTGAAGTAGATAGAAAGGGCGCCCATTGCGGCGCCCTTTTGCTTTAGGGGAAGTCATGTCGCCAACGCTACTGATCGAAAATGGATTCAAGTTTTTCTTCTATGCCAACGAACATCTCCCGCGACACATCCATGTTGTTAAGGGTGATGATTATGCTACAATCGATCTCACATCGCTAACCGTTCGCGAAAG
>JANNLB010000184.1:0-21716 GCA_031396605.1 Geobacter sp.
ATACACCATGTTTTTCAATCGAGGCCTTCAAATCCGCCAGCGCCTGTTCATCAAAGTATTTGCGCGGTTGCTCCGAATCTGGTTGCAGTTCGGCAATGTTCAGGTCATACAGCTTCCCTTTTTCGTAGGTGACTGGTGTCGATTCCGCCATGGGTGCCTCCTTTGTGGTTTGAGTAGCGTGATAGTTATAAGTGGCGTGATATTGGGTAACGCCCCATATATCCAAACTCCATTAAAATCTACATTGTCCCGGTCTGAAGCAAAAAAAAGCCGCCAGACCGGCATTATTCCCGGTCCAGCGGCTTTTTACATATATGCTCTTTTCCCCAATCCCATCTCATCCCCACAGCCATTACATAAAAAGTGCCTCATACTACCCCACCCTCACCTGCCTGTCAAAGGAAACACCAAGGAAACATCAGATCCATTGTCCTTTAGCGCAACGACTTTTTTCTGAAGCTGTTCCAACTCCTGTTGTGCCTTTTTTCCGAATAAATCCATGCCTGCACCTGTTCCGGTTAAATTGCTGTCTTATTTTTTAGAAATATATTTCTGCAGAAAGATCGCAACCCCTGCCTTGGCCGCGGCATCAGCCAGCTGTCGATCCATGGTCGCCAGCGGCAAACCGAGACGCATGGCCAGTTCCAGATAGGCGGCATCGTAGGAGGTCAAGCCGTACTCACGGGCAAACTGGTAGGTCTGATGCAGGGCACGGCTGGCGGTAGCTTCGTCTGTGGTAATGGGGAGACTTTCCAGCAGTTCAATGAAACGTACCGCCTCCGCTTCGCTGCACCTCTTGCGCCGCTCGGCCACCAGAAGAACATTTGCCACCTCCAGCGGCCAGATGGAAGGAACCACTGCGCCCCAACCGGTAAGGCTCTCCAGCACGGCGGCAGTGTACTTACCTGCTTCGTCGTCAAAGAACCAGGAAACAGCCACCGATGTATCCAGTACAAAGCGGTTCATCGCCGCCCCTCGGCAATCATCTCCCTGATCGGCAGGTCAGCACGCCGCCCCTTAGCCAGGGTCTTCATTTCCTCGATCACCCCCCGGACATCCAGCTGCCTGACCGGTTCAGCCGGCACGAGGCGGGCAATTGCCCGGCCGTGGCGGGTGATGGTGATCGGTTCACCGTGAACCACCTTTACCAATAGTTCGGGAAGATGGGTTTTAGCCTGATAAACGCCGATGTCCATAGGTCCTCCTGTTTTGGTCTTTGTAAGACCAGAATAAATATAATGTCGCCAGAATACAAGAGAAATTCTGAAGTCAAAACGTTATTCAACCATCAAACCCGAATAGCCAAAAAAAGGGGGAAAACAGATTTCTGTTCTCCCCCTTGATGAATCAGGCACTTGCTGTAGGAAACACTTAGCCGGCCAAGCCGAAGGTTTCGTGTAAAACGCGTACGGCGAGTTCGGTATACTTCTCATCGATGACAACCGATATTTTTATTTCCGAGGTTGAAATCATCTGGATGTTGATGCCGTTCTGGGATAGCGCACTGAACATTTGGGTCGCTACACCGGCATGGCTCCGCATTCCGAGACCCACGATCGATATTTTGCTGATATTTTCGTCGGAAAGCACCTGTTTCGCCTGAACTTCCCTGGCGACTTCATTCGTGATCAAAAGGGCCTGTTTCAGATCGGCCTTTGTAACGGTGAAGGTGAAGTCGGTCAAGCCGTTGTCGCTGACATTTTGGACAATCATATCTACCGAGATGGCGGCATCGGACAGTGGTGTCAGAATCTTTGCGGCAATGCCGGGCCTGTCAGGTACTCCCTTGACCGCAATCTTGGCCTCATTCTTGTCGTACGCAACTCCTGAAACGAGAATTCCTTCCATTTCCTTGTCCTCCCTGGTAACCATCGTACCGGTGTTTTCATTAAGACTTGAGCGGACATGTACGTCCACATTGTATTTCTTGGCAAATTCAACCGAACGGATCTGGAGAACCTTTGCTCCCAGACTGGCCAGTTCCAGCATCTCGTCATATGAGATCTTTTCGATCTTGCGGGCCTCTTTACAGACGTTGGGGTCGGTGGTGTACACGCCGTCAACATCGGTGTAAATCTCGCAGACATCGGCATTGAGAGCTGCTGCGATAGCAACCGCTGAAGTATCTGATCCGCCTCGTCCCAGCGTTGTTACATTTCCGGCAGCATCAACCCCCTGGAAACCGGCCAGAACGATAATGGTGCCTTCTTTGAGATCAGCGCGAATGTTTTTGTCATCGATGCTTTCTATGCGGGCTTTCGTAGCGGTTGAGTCGGTAATGATCGGAACTTGCCACCCCTGATAGGATTTTGCCTTGTACCCCTGCGACTTGAGATACATGGAGAGAAGGCCGATAGTGACCTGTTCTCCGGTTGCGACCAGCACGTCATATTCGCGGCCGTCCGGGATTTCACACATTTCATTGGCAAGAGCGACCAGCTTGTTGGTTTCGCCCGACATGGCGGAGACAACAACTATCACGTCGTTTCCGGCTTCATAGGTCTTGATGATGCGCTTGGCAACGTTTTTGATTCGATCGGGTGAGCCGACCGAGGTGCCACCGTACTTCTGTACTACTAGCGCCATACTGCTCTCCTTGTTGTAAAATGGTTAAAGAGATGAACCGGGTTGGTTTTGCTCTATAACAGATTACCTGATGCCGGGTCAAAGTTTTTTTTGCTGCGGAAGCACCTCGGCAAGCTGTTCAAGGACATTGTCTGATATTTGTCCCGAGCTGGTGATGGTAATGAGACGTTGGTTCTCCCCTGTATTTTCAAACAGGAGGGTCAAGACATCTAACGGCTGCAGTTCCGCAAGGCGCTCAGACCATTCAACGACACAAACACCATCACCATAAAAAAACTCCTCAAATCCGAGTTCGGCAATATCGTCGTCGCCGATCAGGCGGTAGAAATCAAAATGATAGACCGGAGTGTTGCCTGGATAGCAATTCATAATTGCATACGTCGGGCTTGCAACCATATGAGCGTTTTGAGGAGCAAGTGAAGCAACGACTCCCCTCGTAAAGCAGGTTTTACCGCAGCCAAGATCGCCACGCAGGGCAAGAAAAGAACCAGGCTGGAGCAGTGAGCCGATGCTGGCGCCCAGTTTTTCTGTTTCTTCAGGCGAACCTGAAGTAATCTGCAGTCCGGGCACTACCGGTTCATTGAGCGGATGATATCGATCCGCGACACCATACCGACCAGTTTTTTCCCTTCAACCACGGGAAGTGCATGCAATTTTTTACTGCTCATGATTTCGGCTGCGTTGCTGACTGTATCGGAAGGAGTGACCGTAACAACGTTCGTTGATGCCAGCTCTGAAGCGGTCTGTGCAGTAATTTTATCAAGATTTCGTTGCAGGGAACTTTCCCCCTCCAGCGGTATGACCCAGTCAAAAAGAGATATAACCGTCGGGATATGCAGGGGGCGGTCTTGTTCGACCAGATCTGACGCGGTAACAATTCCGGACAGATTTCCGGCGTCATCAACAATGGGAAGCGTACCAATACGCATGGTATCAAAAATAGTAGCCATTTCACGCACGGTAGTCGTCCCTTTGATTGAAATGACATTTCGAGTCATAATATCAGCAACAGTCAGCATGGTATTCTCCTTGTTTAGTAAGTGCGGTTTACGCACCTTCTCCTGTTTATCTGGGTTAGAGCTCGCCGAACATCTTCAAGTTCGGCAGCAGGGTGTTTTTTAACAGCTTGTTATAGGCGTAGGGAAGCTTTTCATGAACATCGGAAGCGTTAATTCCGATTTCTCCCTTCTCCTCCGCAACCATGTCTGCGGCAAATCCATGCAGGAAAACTCCGAGACAACACGCGTCCCAAGCGGTATACCCCTGTCCGAGCAGAGATACAATAATGCCGGTCAGCACATCACCCATGCCGCCGGTAGCCATACCGGGATTGCCGCTGCCGTTGATAGCTGCGGTTCCGGTGGGGGAAGCAATAATGGTGCGTGCTCCCTTGAGAACCAGAAAGACATCGTAGTTGCGGGCAAATTCCTGAGCGACTGAAATGCGTATCGCCTCCACATCCGGAATTGAAGTGCCCAGCAATCGTGACATTTCACCCGGATGCGGGGTGAGAATAACCTGTTTCGATTTTTTTCGCCGCAAAACAGTAATATCTTCTGCAAGGGCATTCAGGCCATCAGCATCAATAACCATCGGCAAAGTAATCGTCTCAACCAAATTTTGAACCAGGGCATACGTTCCTGGTCGGCGGTCGAGACCGGGGCCGACCGCCACGGCATCTTTACCGACCAGCAGTTTTTCAATTGCCGTAAAGGCACTGTTTGTCAGATTGCCGCTGCCGGAATCAGGAAGTGGAAAGGTCATTACTTCCGTTGTTTTTATCTCAAGAATGCTGTTGATACTCTCTGCCGCGCCAAGGGTTACCAGTCCGGAACCGGCTCTCATGGCACTGTTGGCCGAGAGGGCTGCAGCTCCGGTTTTACCGGTGGAACCGGCGATAATAAGACAATGCCCGAAATGTCCCTTGTGAGCGAGTCGATCGCGTCTGTGCAGCAGAGGCCGCATCGTCTCCGCATTGAGAAAATCATAACCGGGCGCAGATTCCATCAATTTCGGAGGTATCCCTATATCGGCGACCACCAGTCGTCCGGTATGTTCGGCTCCGGGGTAGAGTACATGGCCAAGTTTGGCAAAAGCAAACGTAACGGTTATATATGCCCTGACGGCGTCTCCCAGTATCCGTCCGGTCGTGCCATGGATGCCGGACGGAATGTCAACCGAAACGACAGGTCGACCGGAGGTATTTATCAGATCGATCGCTTCGAGGTAAATCCCGCTGATATTGCTCCGTAAACCGGTGCCCAGAAGTGCATCTACGATCACGTCTGCCTGAAAAAGTTCTTCCATGTGCCGGGAAGACAATTGACCTTCCTCGGTACAAAAGACAACGAAAGAGTCGGGCAGTTTTTCCAGGTTGGTCGCCGCATCGCCGGTGACCTGTTCACGATCTGCCAAGACGATGACTTTGACTTTCCACCCTTTCTGACAAAGCAAACGGGCGATAACATGGCCATCGCCACCGTTGTTACCCTTACCTGCCATAACAACACAACATCCATTTAACCCGAACTCCGCAACAATCTCTTCAACGCAGCTGCGCCCGGCATTTTCCATTAATTGAAGACCTGGAATAGCAAACTCTCTACTGGTCAGCTTGTCAATTTCCTGCATGGTATGTGAAGTAACTACTCTCATGCTGACTCCAGAATAACCGTCGCAATGGCGCTGCCGCCGTCGTGAGCCAGCGACAGGTGAAGAGTGCGCAACTCTTTAGCCTGAAACCGCTCTGCTGCCTTTCCGGATAGAACCAGCTCCGGTTTTCCCAGAGAATTGTTCGACACTTCCATATCCTGCCATGAAATACCATCTCGCAGACCGGATCCGAGCGCCTTCAAAAAAGCTTCCTTTGCAGCAAATCGCGCCGCCAGACAGGAAGCGGTATCTTTCCTTTTCCCGCATCTGGAGCGTTCGGCCGGCGTGAAGAGCCGTTCGATGATCGCTGAATTGCCGGCATCCAAAAAAAGTTGAAAACGCTCTGTCGCGACAATGTCCGTACCGATTCCGCAGATCACGCGTACTTAAGCAGTTCAACCATATCGCGCACCGCCCGATCCAACCCGACCAGCATCGCGCGGGCAATGATGGAGTGTCCGATGTTATATTCCTCGATGCCGCCCAGAGCGGCAATTCCCTTGATATTTATATAATTGAGACCGTGACCGGCATTTACTCCCAAGCCTACTTTGCGGGCCAGCTTGATAGCGGTATCGATATTCTCAAGTTCATGCTTCTGCTCGTCCCAGGTTATCGCTTCGGCATAGGCGCCGGTGTGGATCTCGATATAATCGGTACCGCTCTTTTTGGCCGCTTTGATCTGTTCCTGGTTAGGATCAATAAACAAACTGACGACTATGCCGCCATCCTTCAGACGTTTGACCGTATCGGTGATCAGCTTGAGATTTACGATCACATCCAGGCCCCCTTCCGTGGTCAGCTCCTGCCGTTTTTCCGGCACCAGCGTCACCTGTTCCGGCTTGACGGTGAGCGCTTTCCGTACCATTTCCTGAGTAGCGGCCATCTCAAGGTTGAGCTTGCTCTTTACGGTGCGCCGCAGTATTTCCAGATCGCGGTCCTGGATGTGGCGCCGGTCCTCACGCAGGTGGATGGTTATTCCTTCGGCTCCGGCCATCTCGCCAATGGCGGCGGCTGTCACCGGATCAGGTTCAACACCGCCGCGCGCCTGACGGACAGTGGCGATATGATCGACGTTAAGTCCCAGTTTTGCCATTACTTCTCTCCAATATTTTTTTTGACCAGGTCACAAATCTCGTTGGCCCACGTCGTGATCACATATTTATCCTGTCCCTCGATCATGACACGCAACAGCGGTTCTGTGCCTGAGTATCGGATCAGCACCCGCCCTTCGTTACCGAGCTTATCCTCGACATCTTTGATCTTGGCAGCAACATCGCTGATGGACAAGATGTCCACTTTCTCCCGAACACGCGTATTACAGAGTACCTGCGGCAGGGGAATCATGATCTCAGCCAGCTCTGAGAGCGTTTTTTCCTCCCGGCGCATAACCGCCAGAAGCTGTAGTGCCGAAAGTATCCCGTCTCCGGTTGTATTGTAGTCCAGGAAGATCATATGCCCGGACTGTTCGCCCCCCAGATTATAGCCTCCCGAGCGCATTGCCTCGACTACGTAACGATCACCTACATCGGTCTTGATGATTTTACCGCCGCATTTACGAAGGGCAATATCAAGCCCCATGTTGCTCATGACGGTCGCCACAAGCGTTTTCTTTTTGAGCAGTTTGCGTTTCAACATGTCGCAGGCGCAGATGGCCATGATGTGATCGCCGTCGACTTCATTGCCGAATTCGTCGCATACGATCACGCGATCAGCATCGCCATCAAGAGCGATACCGATATCGGCGCGATGCAGCTTGACCGCTTCACTGATGACAGACGGACAGGTTGAGCCGCACTCGGCATTGATATTTGTCCCGTTTGGTGAAACCCCGTAGGGAATAACCTCGGCGCCCAACTCTTCAAACACAGCCGGAGCAACCTTGTAGGCCGCGCCGTTGGCGCAGTCCAAAACTATCTTCAGGCCGGAAAGGTCCATCTCCTGCGGAAAGGTATTCTTGAGATAGACGATATAGCGCCCCGCCGCATCCTCGATGCGATACGCCTTGCCGACTTCGGTCGCGGTCGGCCGGAGGGCATCGATTTTTTTTGACTCGATAAGTTTTTCGATCTTCAGCTCCAGTTCGTCCGGCAGCTTGAACCCGTCGGCCGAGAAGAACTTTATGCCGTTGTCCTGAAAAGCATTGTGCGAGGCGGAGATGACGACTCCGGCATCGGCGCGCATGGATGTCGTAATATTGGCGATACCGGGGGTCGGTAACGGCCCGACCTGCAGAACATCGACCCCCATGGAGCAGATGCCCGCTACCAGCGCGTTTTCCAGCATATAACCGGAGAGGCGGGTGTCTTTACCGATCACGATACGGTGGCGACGGTTTCTCCCCCCCTTGAAAATATAGGCTGCAGCGCGTCCCAGCTGCATCGCCATCTCGGTAGTCATGGGATAAACATTGGCAACACCGCGGACGCCGTCAGTTCCGAACAGTTTTCTCATTATCGTGTAGCTCCTTAATGTTCCGACGTGGCTGTTACCCTCGGTGCGCGCCGCCCTTCAATCGCCTTGCGGGAAAGACGGCGAATCTCGGCCGGATCGGCATCGTAGGTAATCTTCCCTTCGTGAACGATCGAAATCTTTCCGGTCTCCTCCGAGACAACCAGCACCAGAACATCGGTCTGCTCAGATATTCCAAGCGCTGCCCGGTGCCGGGTTCCGAAGCTTTTCGCGATGTCCGGATTCTGGGAAAGCGGAAGAATGCAACCGGCCGAAGTGATCTTGTTCCTTTGGATAATTACCGCACCGTCATGAATCGGTGAATAAGGGAGAAAAATTGAATTGAGAAGTTCGCTCGTCACCTTGGCGTCAATCTCGGTGCCGATCTGGACCAGATGATCAATCGACATCTGGCGGATGACAACTATCAGGGCGCCAATTCTTCGATCGGCCAGCTCGTGAAGCCCTTTTGACAATTCATCGACAGTCGTAGTCAGGTCGAGATTTTCACTTTCACCGGACTTATGGCGTTTCCAGAATGAAAACAGGGCGCGTTTGATATCACTTTGGAAGATGATTGCCAAAATGACCGGCGCAGAGGAGAGCAGCAGTTGAAAAAAGGAAGCTGTTCCGGTGAGGCCAAGTACCTTTGAGCTGAACTCTGCTACATAAAGGGCGGTCAGAATTGCGAGAAGGCGAAGGGCTGCCTCTTTTTTGAGGATCAGCGCACAGCCGTAAACCAGTCCGGCAACGAGAAGCTTGTCGAAGAGGCCAAGCGGAGTGACGCTGTCAAAAAATGGAGCCATACTTCCCCTTTGAAATTGGCCTTCATACCGACTTGGTATCAGCTGTGTGTAACGGCATGCGCCATGTCGGCAACGTCACGCATTGCCCGGACATCATGCACACGCAGAATGGATGCGCCATTGGATACAGAGAGGGCTACCGTGGCAGCGGTACCGAAGAGTCGGTCATCCGTCTGCTCTCGTCCCAGAACCGTGCCTATGAATGACTTGCGCGACGGCCCGGTCAGGATCGGCAAACCGAAACTCGACAATTCCGCCAGTCGCCGTACAAGTTCCAGATTGCCTGCGGCACCCTTTCCGAAGCCGATACCGGGGTCGATTGCAATACAATCATCGGAAACACCGGCTTCATGGGCTTTTAAAAGTGAGGCGCGCAGACTGGTGGTTATTTCCGCCATCAAATCATTATAACCAGTATCCTGCTGCATGTTTTCCGGTCTGCCTCTGGTGTGCATCAGCACGACGCCGGCGCCGCTCGCGGCGGCCACTGCAGCCATCCGCGGATCAAAATTGAAGCCGCTGATGTCGTTGATGATTTCCGCACCCGCGATAAGCGCCCTGTCGGCCACAGAGCTTTTAAAGGTATCGACCGAAATGGCGCATTTCAGTCTGTCGGCAAGCCGTCCGATAACCGGAATGATACGACCCAGCTCTTCATCAGGTGATACCGGTGCAGCCCCGGGTCGGGTGCTTTCGCCGCCGATGTCGATGATATCCGCGCCTTCCGCTTCCATCTGCAGGGCTTTATCCAATGCCCGGTCAGGATCGCTGAAGTGACCCCCATCAGAAAAAGAGTCCGGGGTAATATTCAGAATTCCCATAATCAATGGACGCCGGAGTGATAACAAGCGTCGTGACGTTTTCCACGCAGCCGGTGCCGAGGCGACCAGTGCCAGCAGTTTGTCCAGCTCTCCCGCCAGTTCCGGCAAACCGAACGGTTGAGTTATTAGCTTCCGACAGAGTCGGTTAAGCTGCTTGGATGTGCCGATCAATACACAATCCGTCTTGTCAATGCTGCAGGCAACCGTACCGCGGGCGACGGCAGCATCTCCTCCCGCAGACAGCATCTCCTGTTTAAGGACATTTGCCTGTCGGCACTCAAGCTGAGAGAGCTGAATACAGAGCGTCCGCATCTTGGGGACCATTTCAACTATTCCGATGCTGTCAACAGCAATACGCCGCAATTCACGCGCATCATGTTCTGGCGTCGGCAGCACCAGCAATCGAGGGGCAAAGCGTGCCATGTCTACGCTTTGATATCGGTGAGTGCCGCTACCGGTTCAGCAGGTTCAGTAGGTTCAACCGGTTGCGACAGAGGCGGTTCCGGGGAAATCAATTTGCCCGATGCGATAATTTCATCAACCTGATCGCCAGTCAGATTTTCCTTCTCAATCAGCCATTCAGAAAGGACATGGAGCTTCTGGATGTTCTCGCGCAGCAAGCCGAGTGCATGCTCGTATGATTCATCAACGATGCGCTTGATCTCATCATCAATATGTTCGGCGGTCTTTTCGCTGAAATTTTTGTGCATGGCCATCTCACGACCGAGGAAAATAGATTCGTCCTTCTTGCCGAAAGAAAGCGGCCCCATCTTGTCACTCATACCCCATTCACAGACCATCTTGCGGGCCATATCGGTAGAGCGCTCTATATCGTTGCCGGCGCCTGTGGTGAAGGTGTTGAAGATCAGATTTTCAGCAGCCCGGCCACCCATCAGGACGGCAATGCGTGCCAGCAGGGACTCGCGGGAATAGCTGTGCTTGTCTTCGATCGGCAGCTGCATCGTAACGCCCATTGCCTGTCCGCGGGGGATAATGGAAACCTTGTGAATCGGGTCGGTGCCCGGAATCAGCTTGGCCACCAGGGTGTGACCGGCTTCGTGGTAGGCGGTGCTCTTTTTCTCTTCATCAGAGATAACCATGCTGCGCCGTTCAACACCCATCAATACCTTGTCCTTGGCGCTGTCGAAATCACTCGGTTCGGCGACCGTTTTATTCAAACGAGCAGCCAGCAGGGCCGCTTCATTGACCAGGTTGGCCAGGTCGGCGCCGGAAAAACCGGGGGTACCGCGGGCAATTACAGCCAGATCGACTTCAGGAGAGAGCGGCACCTTCTTGGAATGAACTTTCAGAATCATTTCGCGCCCCTTGACATCAGGGCGTGGCACAACGACTTGACGGTCAAAACGGCCTGGGCGGAGCAGAGCCGGATCAAGGACGTCGGGGCGGTTGGTTGCTGCGATCAGGATCACCCCTTCATTGGACTCAAATCCATCCATTTCCACCAGAAGCTGGTTAAGGGTCTGCTCGCGTTCATCGTGCCCTCCCCCCATGCCTGCGCCACGGTGGCGACCTACCGCATCGATTTCATCGATAAAGATAATGCACGGCGCGCTCTTTTTCCCCTGCAAAAAGAGGTCACGCACACGGCTGGCGCCGACACCAACAAACATCTCGACAAAGTCCGATCCGGATATCGAAAAGAACGGAACACCCGCTTCACCGGCAACAGCACGGGCCAGCAGAGTTTTTCCGGTTCCCGGAGGACCTACCAGCAGCACCCCTTTGGGAATTTTTCCACCCAACGCGGTGAATTTCTTAGGCTCTTTCAAAAAGGCGATAATCTCTTGCAGCTCTTCCTTGGCTTCTTCAATGCCGGCGACATCTTCAAAGGTGATCTTCCCCTGTGTCTCGGTCAGCAGCTTGGCGCGGCTCTTGCCGAACGACATGGCCTTGCCCCCCCCCATCTGCATCTGGCGCATGAAGAAAATCCAGACGCCGACCAGCAGAATCAGCGGGAACCAGGAGATAAAGATCGAAAACCAGGAAAACTTTTCCTCTTCCGGCTTGGCATTGATAGTAACCTTCTTCTCGAGTAGTTTCTTGGTCAGATCTGCATCGGAATACGGTTTATACGTGTGAAATTCCTTGCCGTCCTTCCCGTCAAACTTCCCGGAAATATCGTTGCCCTGAATAACCACGGCGGTGATTTTTCCCGTTTCGACCTGGGTCATGAAGTCGCTGAAATTGAGCTTTTCTGCTGTCGGCCGTGGCTTGTTGAACATGTTGAAAAGCAGGATCATCATCAGGCTGATGACCAGCCAGAGTGAGATATTCTTGTAAAACTGGTTCAAGGTAAACCTCCGAATGTATGTACGTATCTAGTGCCGTTGAAAATTTTGTAAGGCTAGCATACTGGCGGGAGGTTGACAAGCTGAATTGCGGATTGCCGCCTTGTGGATGTTGCTATTACAACTGAGTAGCCTGGCGGCAGTTTAAGGCTCAAAGATCGACATACACCGTCAAATACACCTGGCTTTCCCCCCCGGGACTGAAACCGCGGGCAATGCCGAGTGCGGGGGTCACCTTCAGCCAGTACCCCAGCGTCACATCCATCCGTAACTCAACCCCGGCGCCGACCTTCACATTGCTGCCGGTGAAATCGGTGCGGTCGTCCCACACCTCTCCTGCGTCGACAAAAAGCGCACCATGCACCTTTTCCGCGAAAAAAGGCAGGGTGCCGGGGCCGTGCATCGGGAAGAAAAGGGGCGCGCGGTATTCAAGCGTCCCGGTGGCGATGTATTTGCCGGTCACCGAGCGAGCCGGATAGCCGCGCAGCGGGTACGGGTTCAGGTCGGAGGGAACCCCTCCGATCTGGAAAGCCTGCTGGCTGAACCCCGTGTTGCCGTCAGCCAGCGCCCCGGCAAGCCGAAGGTAGAGTACCTGATGCTTCAGCGCAGCGGTAGGCAGGCGGAAAAACTCCTGGTACTGTGCGCTGTATTCCGAGAGCTCCAGGTCACTGCCGAGTCTCCGGTCGAAGCGCCTGTACAGCAGGGAGATCCGGCGCCCCTCCTCGGAACTGACGGAGTAGGGGTACTTGAGGACGTTGTCGAAGCTAATGCCGGCGAACAGGTTGTCCTGTCGCCCCTGAAAGACGGATACACCGTTGAACCTGCCGTTGCCGTCCAGAATGCTGAGTGCTCTCTGCTCCTGCAGCTGATATCCCGCGGTGATACGGTATCGGGATTCCAGAAAATTGATCGGATAGGCCGCCCCGAGTGTGACCCCCTGGTTCAATTCGTAGTAGTCGCCCCTTTGCAGCAGGTTCGCGTAGAGAAACGGCGCCGCATGCGCCTTCAGCAAAAGGGTCGGGTAGAAGTAATCGTTTTGATACGTAAGGTCGAAATAGCCGCGCTTCCTTCCCGGACCGTAATCGGCGGTAAGCGAATAGGAGTTGTAGCCGAGCACATCCGCTCCCGCGGTGAACAGCCCGAAAACCGTTTTGCCCGAGCCGTCACCGGAGATTCTCGGAAGCCAGAACGTAGGAGTGACGGTGCGCAGGGAACTGTAGGGAGAGATCGTCGCCTGTGCCGAACTCTCGCCCGCGCCCACTCCCTTGTCGCCGTTGCCGGCCGGAACCGGCACCTCGAGAGCCGCCGGCAGAGATGGTCCCCTCGCTTCCGACCACTTTTCCCGGTCGAGCTTCATTTGGGCGATGCTGAAGCCGCGCGAGTCGTAGCTTGAGAAGATGAGCTCCCTGCCGTCGGGCGAGAGGTCAGGCTGCAGGGCGCCCCCCAGCAGATGGCTCACCTGGTAGCTTTTTTCCTCTTTCAGATCATAGGCAGAGAGGTTGAAAACTCCGGTCTCGTCGGAAACGTAGATGAGATATGACCCGTCCCGGGACCAGACCGGATAGGCTGTGGTATGGTTCACGGTGAACAGTGTGCGCTCTTTTCCGGAAGCGACATCGTCGAGGTGGAGTGCGGTCCGGCCGGCATTGTCCGTGACCGCATAAGAGATCTTCGAGGCATCCGGCGACCAGCGAGGCGAGGAGACCCGCTGCAGGGAGTAGCCGGTCACCGCCCGGGGAGCTGCCTCCACCCCCGGAGAGGGAAATTCGATCAACGCCAGATTCTGGCTTCCCCGTCCGCTGACAACAGCGGCGAAAAGCCTGCCGTCGGGGGAGAGGTCCGCACCCCCCAGCCGCTGCCCGTGTGTCAGGCGGGAGATCGAGCCATGTGCGAAGTCATAGGCATACAGGTCCTGATAGGTGTTGAAGCCGCTGTTGATCTCGGCCTGAGTGAAGTAGATGCTCTTCCCGTCCGGTGACCAGCAGATGCTCCCGTCCGAAAAGCGGCGACGGAATTCTGCCAGGACATTGCTCCCGCTCCTGTCCGTGACAACTACCGTAGTGTGGTCGTGCGGGTCGCGCCTGGTAAAGGCGATGCGGCTGCCGTCGGGAGAGAATCTCGGATTGGCCAGGGTCTCCCCGCGGTTCGTGACCGTGCTCATCCGGGTAAATGGGGTCTTTGAGAGGATCGCGATCCGCTCTGTCTCTTCGCGCGTAAGCGCGACTATCATGTCGTCGTAAAGGTTGCGATAGGTTTTTCCGCCGAACAGTTCCTGCGGCGGGGCGCCGATGAAGTACGAAAAGCGCCCGGCGTGGGCGATGTTCAGCTTTCCAAGGGATTCCTTCCCGTATATGTCCGCGATGTACTTCTGCAGACGGTAGCCGTACAGGTAGGACAGGCTCCCGGCGGGCCAGTCAGGAACGTCGCCGTTCATTTGGGCGATCGTTGGGAAATTATTTCCGGCTACCGCCATGCGGAAGATCATGTCGTAGTAACTGCTCCTGCCGCGCCCCATCCCCGTATACTCGGTTTCCGCCCAGGTGGCCATCCCTTCGTGCCACCATCGCGGCAGAAAGGAGTTCGGAGGAGCCGTAACCAGAAAAAGCAGCTGTGAGAGCGGATCCAGCCCGGGAACCGGTTTGCCGAAGATCGACCGCATGACCTTCCAGTACCCCCGCGACGGGTCCAGAGTGACGATGTGGGCGTACTCGTGCGTGATCACGACCTTCAGCCAGTCGTCGTACTCGCCGAGAGTCGACGCAATGCCCGGCGGAACTACCTGGATATAAATGGTATTATACGGAAGCGCCGTTGCGAACCCGTTCAAGAAGTCGCTGTCATCGATCAGCACCATCTCGGTTTTTTCACCCGGCTGCCAGGAGAATTCTCTGGTCAGATTGCCGTGCGCCTCTTCGGCAATTACCGCGGCCTTCCGGGCGAGCGCCTCAAGTCCCTGGTGGTAATGAATTGAAAAGTTCGGAGTCTCGATGGTGGAAAAGGTAAAAGAGGTATCATGCCGTGCCGCAAGGGCTGCAGAGGAGAGGCAGAGCAGCAGGATTACGGAGATAACAGCTGATTTCATCTGATTCCTCCATCTTTTTTGACGGTCCGGTAGCGTAAATACTCTTGTTTTCGGTCCACACCTTAGTACACAATTGCGGGCGCGACAATCCCCAATCGCCGACTGAAACAATTTGGAGCCGCGGGATGGTGCAACGGCATAATTCTGGTATCCTCTCAGACAGATAAGTACATAAGGAGGTGCAGCATGTCCAGGATGATTAATAACTACATCGCCGGCAACTGGTCCGGCGCCGCGGGCGGCAGGCGCTTTGTCAGCCGCAACCCGGCCGATAGCCGCGAAATTGTCGCCGAGGCGCCGTTATCGGGCCGGGCAGATGTGGACCGGGCCGTGGCGGCGGCCAGAGCGGCCTTTTCGGAGTGGCGCCTGATGCCCGCTCCCCGACGGGGCGAGATCCTGTTCCGGGCCGGCGAACTGCTTCGTAAAAACAAACAACGGCTTGGCGAGCTGGTCACACGGGAGATGGGCAAGGTGATCGCCGAGGGGCTGGGCGATGTGCAGGAAGCGATCGACATCGCCTTCTACATGGCCGGCGAAGGTCGCCGGCTGCAGGGGGAAACCGTCCCCTCGGAACTGCCGGACAAGGATTGCAGGAGCGTGCGCGAACCGCTGGGGGTCGTGGCCCTGGTCACCCCCTGGAACTTCCCGATCGCCATCCCGGCCTGGAAGCTCTTCGCCGCCCTTATCTGCGGCAACAGCGTCATACTCAAACCCTCCTCCGAGACACCGGCCTGCGCAGCGGCCCTGGTGGCGATTCTGGAAGAGGCGGACATCCCCCCCGGCGTGGTCAATTTCGTCTGCGGGCCGGGGGAGGAGGTTGGCGAGTACCTGCTCACCCATCCCGACGTGGACGCCGCCTCCTTTACCGGCTCCTGCACAGCCGGGGAACATCTGGAACGGCTGCTGGCACCCCTGCACCGCCCCCTGGCCCTGGAGATGGGGGGCAAAAACGCCATCATCGTCATGGACGACGCCGACCTGGGACTGGCCCTGGAAGGGGCAATTTGGGGGGGCTTCGGCACCACCGGCCAACGCTGCACCGCAGCCAGCCGCCTGATCGTTCATGAGTTGGTGTACGACCGATTTGTTGCGCTCCTGGCAGAACGGGCAGAACGGCTGCGGCTCGGCAACGGCCTGGAGGGCGAAACCGATGTGGGACCGCTGATCAACGAGGCCCAGGGGCAAAAGGTACTCGACTACATCGCCATCGGCCGGCAGGAAGGGGCGCGTCTCATGACCGGAGGCCTCAGGCTTGAAAACGGCCAAATGGCCCATGGCTTCTTCATCGCCCCCACTGTTTTCAGCAGCGTCACGCCGTCCATGCGCATCGCCCGGGAAGAGATCTTCGGACCGGTGATAAGCGTCATATCCTGCACATCGCTGGATGAGGCCATCGCCATAGCCAACGACATCCCCTTCGGACTCTCTTCGTCCATCTACAGCCGCGACGTCAACAAGACCGCCAGGGCCGAGCGCGATCTGGCCAGCGGCATCGTCTATGTCAACGCCTCAACCATCGGAGCCGAGGTCCAGCTCCCATTTGGCGGCTGGCGGCACTCGGGTTCAGGCCACCCCGAGGCCGGCGGCCGGGGAGGCGCCATCGACTTCTTCAGCCGGGTCAAGGTGATCTACCGGGACTTCAGCGGCAGGCTGCAAAAGGCCCAGATCGACAAATAGTGCCGAGTTGCAATTAAAAACGGGGAGCAACCATGAACAGTGAAATCATTGATCGGAGCAACCGGGTTTTCACCCCCGCCTTCCACTTCTACCACCCGATCTCCATCGAACGGGGCCAGGGGTGCCGTATAACCGACGTGGAGGGAAAAAGCTACCTGGACTGCGCCTCGGGACTCGGAGCCATGAATATCGGCCACAACCATACGCGGGTCATGGAAGCGGTATTACGGCAGCTGACCCGCTTTGGCCACACCGGCGGGATCTACTACAACGAAACCACGGTAGCGGCGGCGGAGCTGTTGACCTCGATCACCCCGCCGGGGCTCGACAAGCTCTTCTTCAGCAACTCCGGGGCCGAGGCGGTGGAAGGTGCCCTCAAGCTGGCCCGCTACGTCACCGGCCGCCAGGGGCTCATCGCCTTCGGAGGCGCCTTCCATGGCCGCACTCTGGGCGCCCTGTCGCTGACCTCCAGCAACGCCCGCTACCGGGAACGTTATGCCCCCCTGCTGCCATCGGTCTACCACGCCCCCTACCCCCACTGTCTTCACTGCCCTTTCGGCTGCAAGGCCACCGGCTGCACCATGGAGTGCCTCTGCTACCTGGAGGAGATGCTGCGGCGCTACGTCTCGCCTCAGGAAGTGGCGGCGATCATCATCGAACCGGTTCTGGGTGAAGGAGGGTACGTCCCTGCCCCACCTAATTTCCTGAACGGGCTGCGCCGGTTGTGCGACGAACAGGGCATCCTGCTGATCTTCGACGAGGTCCAATCAGGGATGGGACGGTGCGGCGACTGGTTCGCGGCCCAGGTCTACGGCATTACCCCCGACATCCTGACGGTGGCCAAGGGAATCGCCTCGGGCTTCCCGCTCTCGGCGGTGGTTTCCCGCAGCGATCTGATGGATCAATGGCCGACCTGGGCTCATGGCACGACCTTCGGAGGCAATCCGGTCTCCTGCGCGGCAGCCATCGCCACCATCGAGGCCATCCGCGATGATGGCCTGCTGGCACGTTGCCGGGAGCTGGGAGAGGCGACAATGGGCCGGCTGCGGGCTTTTCAGGAACATCACCCGCTGGTGGGCGACGTACGGGGAATGGGGCTCATGATCGGTGTGGAGCTGGTGGGACCCGACGGCAAGCCGGACGGCGCGGCCTGCGGGCAGATACTGGAAAGCTGCCTGCAACAGGGGCTGATCGTCATCAACTGCGGCCCGGAGCGCAACATCATCCGCCTAATCCCGCCCCTCACCATCAGCGACGAGGAAATGGCGCAGGCCCTGGATATCCTGGAGCAGGCGATCGATACAGCCGGAAAGGATTAGAAAGAGTGAGAAGACTTTTGTCGGTCACACGGGAGAACAACTGCTGATAACAGTCAAGTATGGATGTACCTGTAATTTCTCTACATCTGCAGAATCTCCACCTTGCCCAAGAAAATCTAACGGACATTCCTCCGGGTTGATTTACGAACATTCACGGGCAGCGGGACTTTCATCATTTTCCTGGTATACTCTGGTATGGCATCTCACAGTCTGAACAATAAATAAACGGAAGGGAGGAAGGAACATGATGAAGCGTTGGTTTTTTCGGGTCGTACTGATGACGGCCATGGCTGCCCTGGGGGTCGGTGTGGCCGGGGCCGGTAATGCAACCGCACCGCGGATCGGCAAGGAAGATGTCAAGGCCAGGCTCGGGACGGCAGATATGTCGATCATCGACGTGCGGACGGTTAGCGATTGGAATGAGAGTAAGCTGAAGATCAAGGGGGCTGTCAGGGAGGACCCCAATGTTGTTGATGGCTGGGCTTCCCGCTATCCCAAGAATCAGACCCTGATCCTCTACTGCACCTGAACGGATGAGGGAACCAGCGCCCGTGTGGCGTTGCAGCTGATCAAGATGGGATACAACAAAGTATTTGCCCTCAAGGGGGGATGGAGGGAGTGGGAGAAAGCGGGTTATCCAACCGAAGAGAAGTGAAACCTCGTTCTTCTGTCAAATCCGGGTAAATTCACCATGAGGCAAAAGTGATAAAACAGATATTCGTGTCGGTTTTATCACTTCACCTCGGTTTTAGCAGTTGATATTGGCATAAAGCATAAAGTGGGACAGATTTATTAATTCGCCGCTTTTTTTCTGACCATAAAATAGATCTGTCCCGCTTTTCTTCCTTTAAATCCTCAAAAGTGCCGGTGGAGTAATAATTCTTATCCCAGAGTTGTCAGATACTCATCCCTGGTCAACCACAGTTCCTCCATTCGATACATATGCCAACGATCATGCATCAGAACATGCCTGGCTAGAATGTAAAGGGAATATTCCTCATATTCCGGGTGTATCGCCTTCTTTTTCCAGGTGTTTTCATCCGCATGTTCAAGGAGCAGGAGCTGGCTTGCCCGGTCGCGTGTAAACTGATCGAGCACAGATTCAATGCTCCTGCGGGGAGGAGTATCGGGCTCTTCCGTGCTCCCGCCCGGATTGTACGGAACAAACTCGGGTTTATCCTCTTGCATGAACCGTTCGATGCGCTTCAAGAGCATGGGCTGCACCTGAGCCAAATGACTGCAGTGTTCTGCAATAGTCCAGAAGCCTTCACCTCTTCGTAAATCCAGTTTGCTTTCAGGAATGGACCGGACAAACTGAGAGAGTATGTTGGGTGACCGTCTGAGTGATTCCAACAAATCAGAAATATCTTGCATCTTCACACTCCTTTCATGGCGTAACGGTGCTGCGCTTGACCTGCCGAGCGGCTTTTTGCCCGGTCATGGTCTGAGCGCGGGTTGGGAGCGGTCTTGCTCAAAGTCTGTATTTCCCCGCGCCATCCCATTCAACTTCGCCCGTTCCCTTGCGATACTGCAGGACATTTCGAACATTTCGCATCCACTTCGGGATGTCCGACGTTGGAGATTGAGGTTCGTTATCTTCACGGTCAAGGGGAAGATGGCTCTGGACAAGCGAGTATATGCCTCCCGCTCAAAGCCGAAGGTGCGCAGCACTCCCTCACCTCCAAGGCCGAGGAGGGTCACCTCCACCCCGGTCCTGCCCAGGGTGCGTTTCGGGATCTCCATGGTCATGATCTGTTACCGCCTTGTCCGGCACAGCATCCGTCCCTTCACGCCACCAGCAGTGCCATGAACTCGTTTACCGCCATGGCTGCCAACCGCTTCCGGTCGAGGCAGAGCCCGACCAGTGCCTCGACCCGTTCGGCTGGAAGGCGAGAGGTCATATTTTCCCTTGCCTTCTCCACCAGCAGCGGAAGCGCCTCGCGCCGCCGTCTCCGGTGGCCGAGCGGGTACTCCACCTCTACCCGCTCCGTGGCGCTGCCGTCCCTGAAGAAGAGCTGTACTGAGTTGGCAATGGAGCGCTTCTCCGGATCGAGGTAGTCCCTCGAGTATCGCGGCTCCTCCCGTACATCCATCCGCTCCCGCAGGCGGTCGATGCGCGGATCGGACGCCACGGCGTCGCCGTAATGGTCGGCGGTCAGCCGGCCGAAGATCAGCCCTACCGCAGTCATGTACTGCAGGCAGTGGTCACGGTCGGCCGGGTTGTGGAGCGGACCGCTCTTGCTGATGATCCGGACCGCCGACTCCTGGGTGGCTATTTCGATCCGCTCGATCTGATCCAGCCGATCCCGAACTTGGGGATGTAGCTTGAGGGCGCACTCCACAGCTGTCTGGGCGTGGAACTCGGCCGGGAAGGCCACCTTGAACAGGGCGTTCTCCATCACGTAGGAGCCGTAGGGGCGCGGAAATTTGAAGCGCTCCCCCTTGAAGGATACATCGTAGAAGCCCCACCCCTTGGCGGTCAGAGCGGAGGGATAGCCCGGCTCCCCCTGCATGGCCATCAGCGCCAGCCTGACTCCCCGGCTGGTGGCATCGCCGGCGGCCCACGACTTGCGCGGCCCGGCGTTGGGAGCCTGGCGATAGGTGCGCAGACACTGGCCGTCCACCCAGACCTGGGAGAGGGCGTTGACGATCTGATCCCGGCCGCCCCCCAAAAGACGGGTCGCCACCGCAGCGGTGGCCAGTTTCACCAGCACCACGTGATCCAGCCCCACCCGGTTGAAGCCGTTTGCCAGGGCCATCACCCCCTGGATCTCGTGGGCCTTGATCATGGCGGTCAGGACATCCCCCATGCTGAGCGGCGCCTTCCCCTTGGCCTGGTTGCTGCGGCTGACAAAATCGGCCACGGCAAGGATGCCCCCCAGGTTGTCGGAGGGGTGGCCCCACTCGGCGGCCAGCCAGGTGTCGTTGTAATCGAGCCAGCGGATCAGGGTGCCGATGTCAAAGGCCCCCTTGACCGGATCGAGGACATGAGCGGTGCCGGGAACCCGCACTCCCAGGGGAACAACCGTCCCCGGAACGATCGGCCCGAGCAGGCGGGTACATTCCGGAAAACGCAACGCCAGAAGGGCGCAGCCTATGGCGTCCAGCAGCACGTAGCCGGCGGTGTCGATCGCCTCATCGCCGTCGATGACATAATCAGCCACGTAGTCGGCGATCTCCAGCATTTCCCGGTCGAATTCTGGTCGTATGTTCAGGTCGGCCTGGCTAGTCACCCTCTCTCCTCCAGCGGCACGTAGGCCCTCGACTCCGGACCCACGTAATCGGCCACTGGGCGGAATATCCGGTTACTTGCGCGCTGCTCGATGATGTGGGCCGACCAGCCGGCGATGCGGGCGAAGACGAAGACCGGCGTGAACATGGGGGTCGGGATGCCGCACAGGTGGTAGGCCGAGGCGCTGTAGAAGTCCAGGTTCGGGTAGAGCCCCTTTTCCTCACGCACCAGCCGCTCGATCCGCTCCGATACCCGGTAGAAGGTCGTATCGCCGCTCGCCTCCGAGAGCCGCTGCGACCACTGCTGGATGATCGGGGAGCGGGGATCAAGTTGCTTCTTGTAGACCCGGTGGCCGAAGCCCATGATCTTCTCTCCGTCCGCCAGCATGACGCGGATAGCGGCCTCGGCCTCCTCCGGTGTGGCGAAGCGGCTGATCAGGCGCATGGCCTCCTCGTTGGCCCCTCCGTGCAGCGGTCCCCGCAGGGTGCCGATGGCAGAGGTTACCGCAGCGTAGAAGTCGGAGAGGGTCGAGGCGGTCACCCGGGCCGAGAAGGTCGAGGCGTTAAATTCGTGCTCGGCGTAGAGGATCAGGGAGGCGTCCATGGCCCGGCGCAGCAGGTCGGACGGGGACTGACCGTTCAGCAGGTTGAGGAAGTGACCGGCCAGGCTCTGCTCGGCGCTCCTGGTCGAGATGCGCTCGCCGCAGGTGTGGTAATGGTGCCAGTAGAGCAGCATGGAGGGGAAGCTGGCCAGCAGCCGCTCCGCCACCTGGTACTGGTCG